>JAFRLX010000022.1 GCA_017430965.1 Clostridia bacterium
ATCTTTATTGCCACACTTTGCCTCCGATTTTTGTACGGGCTTTGACTGGCAGGTCTTTTCCATTATACATCTTTCGGAGGTTTTGTTCACCGGTTAACCTTTTTTGAACCACGCGACTATCGCGTGGTTTTCGTTATACAAGAAAAGGAGCTGCCCTGCGGCAGCTCCTAAACATTAAGCTGTTCTATTTAACTAAAGTGTAGGCATACAAGGACCACGCTCCGTAATACAAGACGGAATTGACGCGTGTGTACGCTCTCACCTTCACATAGCAGTACCTGTAGCTCTTTAATTTCCCGATTGTAAACGCCTGCAGCGCATTATCGGAGGCTTTTAACTGCATTCTTTTTTCAACGGTTTTGAATGACCTGTCGTAGCTGTAAATAATCTCATAGCCGGTGCAGCTGCCTTTGACCTTGTTCCAATTGGTGGTTACCTGGCCTGCTTTCTTGGAAGTCACCTTTTTCAAAGTGGTCTTTTCCGGCTTTGTGCAGGAGCTGTAGGTTTTGCTCCAATCGCTGAAATACTTTTTACCGTTTTCAACAACATAGCTTCTGACACGGAATTTGTAAGTTTTGCCGGGTACAAGCCCTGAAAAGCTGCAGCTTAAAGATTTACCGGTCTTGGTTTGCGCCCAATTCTTGCCGCCGTCGGAGCACTGCACTTGATAGCCGTCAACGCCTTTGAGCCCTTTGTAAGAAATGGTCTGTTTGGTGGTCTGCCTTGTGACAGTCTTTAAGCCGGTCGGCGCTTTGATGTAATCCTTTGCCTGCATCTTGATATTGTAGATGCCGCCGCGATCACACGGATTGTCCAAACCGGGCAAGGTGGCAACATTCAAATAATAGGTGCCCTTGTGCAGGTTCACAACCAAGGTGTCGGCAACCGTATTGCCGTAAGTGCCGGAATTCAGCTTTGTGTTTTTTAAGACAACGGCATTCTTTGCACTTTTAACATTGCACTGAAGCGGCATGGTGTGTTTGATGGTGAACACCAAGCGGTATGCCTGCTTGACAATGATTTTATGTGAACGGCTTGTTTTCCATTCGGAATCAAAGTAAGTCTCTTTTTTGTCGACACTTAAAGTCGAACTGCCGTCAGCTGTCAGATACGCCTTAAAGTTTGCCCGCATACTGAAGGCGCTCTTTAAGCCGTACACCTCAATCGAATACTCACCCTTGTCCAGGAATAAGGTAGCTTTTTTTACCACTGTATCTTCTCTTGCAAAATCATCGCTCGAGAAAGTGACAATCGATTTTGCCTGATTGCTGCTTTCATTTTTGAGTGTTACCAACAGCATATTGCTGTCCGCTTTGATTTTAAAAGTGAGAATGCCTCTTTTGCTCAAAGAAAAGCTGTAGGTTTCATAGTGCTTTTCTTCCGTGGTTTGTGATTTAACCAAAGTGCCGTCTAAAGGCAATACGCCGTCTGCCGCATGAGCGGGAACGGCACACACAAGAATGCCGCCGATGAATATGATGCTTAAAAGCAGACTGAGCCATTTTTTTACCATTGTTTTTTTCCTTTCCGAGAAACTGATTTGTGTGAAAACACACATTGTTTTTTACTTCACCGCTACCGATTTTACTGCGCTCCAGCCCGAGAAAACGGTCACGGTTTGACTGCCGAAGAGAACGCTTTTATAGCTGCGCACTCTGACATAGCAGGTGCTTTTCGCAGTCAGGTTTTTGAGCAGTGTTGCCGTTGTCGCGGCGCCCTTTACATTCAGCGCCTTTGCACCGGAGAAATTCGCTTTCGGGGCATATTGCACCTGATAGCCGCTCACGCCGCTCACCTTGCTCCACTGCACCTTTGCGCTTGCTTTTCCGGCAACTGTTTTAGTGATTTGGGTTTTTAAAGGATTGATAGTATAACACAGTGTTTTTGTGCCGGCATATTTTCCGATTAAGGTAACCTTAACGGCATATTTTCCGACTGCTTTTCTTCCCTTGGAATAGCTGAGGGTGTAATCACTGTTTGCCTTGAGCAGTTTTCCCGCCGCATCCTTGACAATCACTGTGGGCGTTTGCACCTTGCCGTTGTAATAAAATGCGGTTTTCGAGAGCTGCACGGATGCCACTTTTTGAATCACTGTTCCGGCAGAACCGACATGCGCACACCAGTGACAAACTTTTTTGTTCAGCACACCGTTTTTGGCAAAGGTTGCGCGGCTGTTTCCGGATTCATAGACATGGCGCGCACACATATTGGCAAAACCGAAACCGTTGATGCCTGTCGCAATTCTGCCTTTTTCATAGGTGGTGTTGTCCAGTTCTACGACCACGATGTTTGCCATGCGATTGCACAGTGACTGTATGCGCTCCGCAGATTCCTTACTGTTACCGCCGGTTTTTTTGAAGCTTGCATTAAAACCGTTAAATGCCGGGATGCTCACATGTGACTGAGCATACAGCGTTTCTCCGGAGCTGTCGGAATAGGCATAGTTAAATTTCGCAATGCCGTCATACTTCGCAGCGACACTGACATTGAAATTCACCTTTACATCATCGTACTCCGCCTTTGCTTTTAACAGCAACAGATTTTCTTTAACATAGTAGCAATATGCCAAGGCAAACTCCGTGCCGGATTTTTGATACGCTTTTTCCGAAAAGGCGTAGAAGCCATCCGGATTATAGTGCCCTTTACTCTTTAAAAAAGTGACAAAATCATTGATGTTTTTCTGCACTAAAGTATTCTCCACCGTAACAGCAGCCGAACTGCTGATACCAAACGAAGAAAAAGCAGCCAACAACATTGCCACTACCAAAAGGATACTGATACATTTTTTCATACAGCTTCACCTTCTTTGGGGTTTTCTTCTAATTATATTATAGATTATTTTTCACAAAAAACAATAGTTTTTCGATTTCTTAAAACAAAAAGTCGGTTTTAGAGCGCCGTTAAGCACCGATTTTAAAGCTTTCTTCCAAGTGAACCGTGCCTTCCCTGTCGACTATTTTCAGGCTCACCTGCTCCCCATGAATCGAAACCATACCGGCGCGAAAACCTTTATCCTTGGTAATGCCGCCGGCGATGAAGCTTGCAAACTGCCTGCCGTTTTCCCCTTTCGGGCGGTAAACGCTGTCGTGCAAATGCCCGGCAACAAGTAAATCGGTTTTCAGGCGATTGAGCTGTTCCACATATTCCCCGCGCTCGCGCCTGCCCTCGGCAGGCTCCGAAAAGCGCTCATCATGGCAAAAAGACAGGTGATACTTTGTATCCTGCACCTTTACGCCTTCCAGCCACTGCGCCTGTGTGTCTCTGTAAGCTTCATAATCGGCTAATGACCAATACTCGACAAAGTCATCACTTGCGCCTTCTCCCATATCCAGCACCACACCGCTGAGAGGTCCGACTCGGTAGGCATAATAAAAACTTTCCATGCCCAAATCCTCCAATAGTGAGGTGGAATATGCGCCGCGGCATTCATGGTTGCCTTTGGCAAAAATAACAGGCATCGCCGAAGCGGAATAGTCGGCACAAGGTGCCAGCAGGTGGGTGATTAAGCCCTCCTGGTCGTTAATCATATTCAGTGCATCGCCCGCCATAATCAGCACATCCGCCTGCTCCAAATGCTCGATTGCCTTGGCGGCATACCCTGCGTGCTCGTGCCAATCGGTCAAAGTCAAAAGGTTCAGGTTTTCGCTGTTTTCTTCCGGTGCGTGAAACGCGTCAACTTGGTAAGAAATGCTTTTACCCGTGCGCAGGGAATAGCCGGTGCGCTCCTTCACTCTGGTGGAGTGCACGGTATAGCTCTCACAGTGATTCAACACTTCGCAGGGAACGGTAATGTGGTGCACCCTGTCATTGGCACGAATGTTGCCTCCCTGTTCATCATAGAGCACCGTGCTCTTCCCGCCGCTGACAATTTCCAGCGAAGCGGTTGCAGGGTGGCTGGTCGCCCACACCACGCTGTAGGTGGTTTCATTCCTGACCAGCACCAGCGGGTTTGCCGAAAAGCGAAATGCAAACGGCTCAAAGCCGATAAAGACAATGCTCACCAACAGACAGGCGCCCAACACAATGCTCACAATTTTCCTGTGCTGCGCGCGCAGTCGCGGCAGAAAAACCAACGCGATAATGCCAAACCAAATCAGCAAAACCCAGCCGATACTGCTGCGCACATAGTAAAATATATCATCGAGCATTTCCCACGCCAACGCGGAATACACAATATCAAAAGCAATGGAAATCACCAACAGCACCGCTGTCACCCAAAAGCAAATCTTTAAGCTTTTCGGCTTACATTTCTCACGGCGCAGCAGCACTGCAAAGCTAAGCACAAATGCAGCGAGCATCAACGCCAACAGGGTCAAAGAAGCGCCCTGAAAGCTGTCCCTGTCTATGAAATAGTGCGACACGCGCGTGCAGGTATAATACCACACCGCAATGCTTGCCAAAACAGTCATGGTCAACCATGTGTATTTACTTTGAATGACTTTCAACTTCCTACACCACCTTTTTCGCTCGCAGTAGGGTTTTTAATGCGCTTTTTGCCAAACTACATCATCACTTTGTTTTCAATATCCAAGAGGATGGCTTCGCTCCAATCGCTGTAAACCTTTTCGCCGTTTTCCTCTGTATAGGCTCTCACGCGTGCCATATCAATATCAAAGCCTGTTCCATAGGTCATAACGGTGACATCTTCTGTCTTGTCGCCGCCTTCTACGGTGCGCACTTCTTCCTCCCACTGTTGCTGCCGCATCATGGCTTCATCCTCCTGCATGCCATACTGCACTTCGTAGCCGTCCGCATCCGCAACAGGATTCCACAACAAAGTAGTCCAAGCCTTTTGATTGGTGTTGTCGATGTAAATTTTATAGCTTTCCGGTTCGGGTGTTGCCGGTGTCTCCGGCGCTTTGGTGAGCTGCTGCGTAGTCGCTTGCGTTGTCGCCTTTGTGGTTGTCTGTGTGGTTGCAGCGGTAGTCGCCTGTGTGGTCGCCTCCTGCTGCTTTTTGCACGCTGTAAAGGCAAGCAACAGGCTGCCGATACAAATGCCGATAATGATACGTTTCATAGCATCCTCCCATCATCCTTAGTCTAACTCCATATTAGCATAAAGCAAGCATAAAAACAATCAAAAATAAAGCGGCTGAATAAACAGCCGCTTTTAGCGTGTAGAAAAACTTGTTTTTCTACACGCTGACAGATGTTGAAAGAGTGAGATGAAATTTGCCTATCTCTGCGCTGAGTCGTATGTGATACGACAAGCAGAGATTGGCAAAAACGCAAAATCGCCGTATTTACGGCGATTTCGTAATATTATGCTTTAAATTACTTATCTATAAAAAATGATTTAACACAATTAAAAATAGAATGATATTATAAGAATGATAAATAGTCGCGTGGTTTCAGCCACTTTTTCGACAGTCTGAAAGCGGCTGAATAAACAGCCGCTTTTATCCGCATTGTTTTTATTTGTTATTTCTCGGTCTGCGCCCTCTGGGTTTGCGATTGCCTCTCGGTCTTTCCTCGCTGATATCGTTTTCGGGCGTTAAACCTTCAATCTCAATGAGCGCTTCTCTTCTGGAAAGGTTCAATCTTCCCTGGTCGTCAATTTCAAGCACCTTTACCATGATTTGGTCGCCGACATTGACCACATCTTCCACCTTATCGGTTCTCTTCACATCGAGGTGGCTGATGTGCACAAGACCTTCCTTGCCGGGAGCGATTTCCACAAAGGCGCCGAAGTTCATCAAGCGGGTCACAACACCGTTGTAAATGGTGCCGGGCACCGGGTCATTGGCAATGGTATCAATGCAGGCAATCGCGCCCTGGCACTTATCCACATCCAAACCGGCAACAAAGACACTGCCATCCTCTTCAATGCTGATTTCCACATCAAAGTCCGCTTGAATCTTCTGAATCACCTTACCCTGCTTACCGATAACATCACCGATTTTTTCGGGATTAATCTTAATGGTAAACATCTTCGGTGCATACTTGGAAAGCTCTTTGCGCGGTTCGGGAATGGCTTTGAGCAGCACATTGTCGATGATCTCGTATCTTGCCAGGCGGGTCTTTTCAAGCGCTTCCTTGATGATAGCGGGGGTCAGGCCGTGCACCTTCAAATCCATTTGAATGGCGGTAATGCCCTTGTGCGTACCGGCAACCTTAAAGTCCATATCGCCGAAGAAGTCTTCCAAGCCCTGGATATCGACCATGGTCATAAATCTGTCGCCCTCGGTAATCAAACCGCAGGAGATACCGGCAACCGGTGCCGAAATCGGCACACCTGCCGCC
>JAFRLX010000023.1 GCA_017430965.1 Clostridia bacterium
ATGAACCTGTATAATAAATGTGTACATTTGAAGTTCGGAATGATAGAATGAAAAAAAGGAGATGACTTCAAATGAGCACACATGGACAGGATAGTAAAGAATTTAAGTTTAAGATAATGGAACTGCATTATCAGGACGGTATATCCATTAAGGTTTTATCTGAGAAATTCGGCATACCGCAAGGGACAATCTATTCATGGCGAGACCAATATCGCAAGTATGGAAAAGATGCCTTTGTCGGTTGCGGCAGGCAGAGACCGGAGGATGCCGAACTACGCAGACTCAAAAAAGAGAACGAAACTCTTAAAATGCAGGTAGAAATCTTAAAAAAAGTAGCGGCATATCAGGCGCAGAAAAAGTCAGAGAAAAAGTAGACTGTTTGCGAGCCAAGGGGTTGGATAAATATCCAATCGACTTGGTGTGCCGAACACTTGGCATAACACGAAGCGCATATTATCAGCGCAGTAACACACCACAGACAGACAAAGAAAAAGAAGATGAGAAGCTGTGTCGACTTGCTGAAAAGCTCTTCAAGGAAAACTACGAGGAGTATGGGCGCGTTCGTATGCGTAAAGCATTAGACGATGCCGGACATCCGATGAGCATTGGAAAAACAGTCCGTATTATGAAGAAAGCCAAGTTGGTGCCAAAGAAAAGCAAAAAGTACAAAGCAACAACAAATAGCAAGCATAAGTACCAAGTGGCAGAGAACATACTCAACAGAGAGTTTGAAGCTCAATTACCAAACCAAAAATGGTGTGGTGACAGTACCTACATTTGGACAGATGAAGGCTGGTTGTATACAGCCGGAATTATTGATTTATGTGCAAAAGATTGTGTGGGTTTGTCTTTCAGTGACAAGCACACCCAAGAATTGATGATTGAAGCATTAACACAAGCGTTTAGCAAGTACCAACCACAACCCGGTTTACTGTTCCATTCAGATAGGGGTGTACAGTATGCTTCAAATGCCTATAAAAAGCAATTAAAAGCGTATGGAATGGTACAAAGTATGTCTCGAAGTGGTGTGCCGTACGACAATGCACCAATGGAAAGCTTTTGGTCAACGGTAAAAACCGGTTGTATATTAGGCAGAAGGTTCAAAACGAGAAAAGAAGCAATTCTAACAATTTTTGAATATGTGTTTGGTTTTTACAATACGCACCGATACCATACCTCTATTGGATTGGAAACACCTGCTGAGCATAGAAAAAAACTAATGGCAGCATAAGGTTTTCGCCGAATGCTGTGAACTGCGTTACGCTACGCTCCACTTCGTTCACAGCATTCGTTCTCATCAATCAAACAATCATTTTCTGAACTTTAAATGTCCAAAAAACTTGACATGTCCAGCAACGCAAGCGTTGCATTGTAGCGTGATGCGAGTTGTACCACTAATTGCAAATAGATTTGAAAAAGCGCAATCTGCGAGAGGGCGTTATGCCTGATAATGAACTTGAATGAAGCAGTCAACGAGTGACAACAAAATAAAAATATTGGCCGTGGTCGGTCCGACCGCAAGCGGCAAAAGCGCTTTGGCGGTAGAGCTTGCGAAGCTCTATGGCGGGGAAGTCATTTCCTGCGACAGTATGCAAATTTATAAGTACTTGAATATTGCGACCGCCAAACCGACTGCCGAGGAAATGCAGGGCATCGAGCATCACCTGATTGATTTCCTGGAGCCGACTGAAAGTTTCAGTGTGGCAGACTACGTGCAGCTGGCGCTGCAAAAGGCGAAAGAAATCAGCGCAAGAGGTAATTTGCCGATTGTCTGCGGCGGTACAGGGCTTTACTTTTCGAGTTTAATCGATGGCATTCAGTTTTCTGCTGCCGGCAGTGACCCGGCTTACCGAGAAGCGCTCGAACAGCGCGCGCAGCAGGAAGGCGCAGAGGTGCTTTTAGAGGAACTTGCGCAGTTTGACCCCGAGGCAGCCGCCAAACTGCACCCGAATAATCTCAAGCGCATTATCCGCGCAATGGAGCATTACCACCTGACCGGTGAGACCATTACCGCACAGAATGCGCAAAGCCGCAGTAAGGCTTCACCCTTTGAGCCGTTAGTGTTCGGCATTGCGTTTCGCGACCGGCAAAACCTGTATGACAGGATTGATCTGCGCGTGGAGCAAATGCTCGAAGCGGGTTTACTCGAAGAAGCCGAGGCTTATTTTGCCTTGGGCGATGTCGGCACTGCTTCGGCGGCAATCGGCTATAAAGAATTAAAGCCCTATTTTGATGGTGAACTACCGCTCCAAGAAGCGGTCGAAAACTTAAAGAAAGAGACCAGGCACTACGCCAAGCGGCAGATGACCTGGTTTAAGAGAGATACACGCATTCATTGGCTTTATACCGATGACCCGCAGCTGCCGCCATTGGTGCAGCAGGCGCGGGATGTGATGGAAAAAGAGAGTTTTTTGTATGACTACTAAAGGCGTTAAAACAAAATATATCGGTGCGGTAATTATTGTGCTGGTGCTGTTCTATATCGGTTTTCAGGTGTTCCAAATCACTTATAACCCCATCAAAACCATTACGGCAACGAAAGAAACGGTGTATGACAGTATCACCAAAGATGCCGTCTTTATTCGCGATGAGCAGGTTATTACCGCCGGTAAGAGCGGCACGATGGTGTATGATGTCAAGGATGGTTCGCGTGTGGAAAAAGGCGGCACGATCGCCAATGTTTTTGCTTCGGATGCAGAGGCAAAAACCTATGCGCAGCTTAGCGACATCGAAAAGCAAATTACATATTATGAGAACATCATCTTGCAAAATACTGCCGGTAATTCGAGCTTGGAAGTGATTGACTCCAATATCGAAAACAGTGTCAACGAGTATGTGCGCGCGATCAATTCCGGCAATTTGGCGGCAGCAGAAGAGCTCAACGGCAATTTGATTGATAATGTCAATAACCGCAAAATCACCATCGGTGAGAGCATTGATGTCAACTCCATTCTCAATGAACTCTATGCCAAGCGAAAAAACCTGCAGAGCCAGGTTGCCAAGAAAGATGCGGTGGTTGCCGAGGAAGCCGGTTACTTTGTGAGCAGTGTTGACGGTTCGGAAGGTGCGATTGATTACAAGAAAGCGACCGAACTGTCTGTTTCCAATATCAACAATATTCTTAAGAGCGGCAAGAATAAAGCCGATAAAAACGCAGTCGGTAAAATTGTCAAGAGTTTTGACTGGTATATTGCCTGCAGTGTTGATAGAAAAAATATTGCCGATGTAAAGGTCGGCGGCATTGTCAGTGTCAGTTTCCCGCAGGCGGATGTCGGGGAATTGGAGGCAACGGTTGCGGCGATTAACGCCGATGCCGAAAATGCCAATAAAGTGGCGTTTATTTTAAAACTCGGTAATATGGATGAGCA
The DNA here is from genome assembly GCA_017430965.1 of Clostridia bacterium. GTDB lineage: Bacteria > Bacillota > Clostridia > Oscillospirales > Acutalibacteraceae > RUG714. The sequence goes on from JAFRLX010000023.1 coordinate 3,369, forward strand.
TATTGCTAAAATGCGCGCAGGTAAAGTGGAAATTCGCTTCAATAAGTATGAAGGCATCCGCATTCCCAACGATGCGCTGCGTGCTGTCACTACTAAAGATAAAGAGACCGGCGAGGAAAAAACGGTTAAGTGTGTTTACGTGCTCTCCGGTAACTTGGTGAAACTGAAATTTGTCAATATTATTTATACCGGCGAGGATTTCGTGATTGCACAGTCCAACACCACCCAAACCGGTTATGTGCGCTTATATGACAGAATTATTGTCAAAGGAGAAGATTTGAGCGATGGAAAAGTTGTTAAGTACCAGCCGGCGAATTGAAATCGTTAAAGAAAACTGCAAAATTATTCAAGAGCGCGTTGCCGAAACCGCTATTAAGAGCGGCAGAGCTCCGGAAGATGTTCGCCTGATGGCAGTGACCAAGACCGTGGAGCCTGTGCTCATTAATACGGCGCTTGAGCAAGGGATAGACCTCATTGGTGAAAACCGCGTGCAGGAATTCTTATCAAAAGAACCCGATTTGCACTTAGAGGGTGTGGAAAAGCACCTCATCGGTCACTTGCAAAAAAACAAGGTGCGCCAAATTGTCGGCAAGGTAGATATGATTGAATCGGTCGACAGTATCGAATTGGCGGCAGAGATTGCCAAGCGCAGTGCGATGCAGGCAATCACCACACCGGTGCTGCTGGAAGTCAATATCGGTGAAGAAGAGTCAAAATTCGGTTTTGCCAAAGAAAATTTGGATGAAGTTTTGGCGCAAATCGCGCAGTTGGAGAACATTGAGGTCAGGGGACTGATGTGTATTCCGCCGATTTGTGAGAAAAAAGAAGAAATCCGTGCATTTTTTTCGCAAATGCATCAAATATACATTGACTTTAGCTCTAAAATATTTAATAATATTAATATGAATGTTCTTTCGATGGGAATGAGCGGCGACTTTGAGGAAGCGATATTGGAAGGCTCTTCACTTGTGCGTGTCGGTTCCGCGATTTTCGGTGAAAGAATTTATCGCTAATTTGCAAATATTAACTGAAGATATATAGGAATTTATGGAGGTAAAACATGAGCTTTATTGACAAAATCAAAGATCTCGTAAATGTTCCCGATGATGATTACGAGGAAGATGCTTACATCGAGGAAGATTACGAAGAGGAAGAACTCAAAAAGCCGAAAAGCACATTTCGTTCAGCGCCGGAGCGCGAAAAGAAGTCAAGCACTTCCGATTACGGCAAGTTCAGCGAAACCTATGCCGAACCGAGCCGCTCGGTAAGAAGCGAGTCCGAGCGCAATGATAAGCAAAATAAAGTTGTTAATATTCACACAACCACACAGGTGCAGGTCGTGCTGGCGCACCCCGAAAAGTTTGAGGGCGTTACCAAAATTGCCGACCACCTTAACAATAAGAGAACCGTTGTGCTTAATTTAGAAGCCACCCAGCGCGATGTTGCCAGAAGAATTGTTGACTTTCTTTATGGCGCTGCCTATGCCAACGGCGGCGAAATCCGCAGGGTTGCGGCAAGCACTTTCATCATCATTCCGCACAATGTCAATATTGTGGGCGACTTGATTGATGAGCTTGAAAATAACGGTGTATTTTTCAGCGAGTAAAACATATATTTTAGCATATAAAAAATAAACGGGGAGAATGATAGAAATGATATTGCCAAATCAAATTACTAACCACGAGTTTACATATTCAAAGGGCATGTACAAAGCAGCCGAGGTCGATGATTTCTTAAAAGAAATTGCCGAGTCTTATGATAAGACTTTCCGCGAAAACGGCGAGCTGGTCAAAAAACTGGGTATCCTTGCCGACAAGGTCGAAGAATACCGCGCAGAAGAAGATAATATTCGCGTAGCGCTCTTAGCGGCTCAGAAAGCGGCAAACCAGTTGACCACCAACGCGCAGCAGGAAGCCGATAAGACAATGGAAGAAGCGACTATCAGCTCGCAAGCTATCCTTGCCACGGCGAAGGAAGAGTCGCAGGAAAAGACTTCAAGTGCTGATGCCTATGCCGCCAAGGTAACCGCCGAGGCAGAACAAAAGGCAAACGAAACGATCTCCCGCGCGCAGAGCAGCGCCAATGCGCTGTTGGCAGATGCGCAGTTCAAAGCAGAAGCTTTGATTGCCGAAGCCAATGAGGAAGCTGCCAAAGCGAAAGCAGATTACCTGCGCAATAAAAAGATTGAAGAAGTGGCGTTGGAAGCCATTAAAAAAGAAACTGCAAAGTTTAAGAGCGAGCTGCTGGAAATCTACAGAGCGCATATCTCTTTAATCAATGAAATCCCGGCACTTATCGAAGTAGACGAAGCGGATTTTGAAGAGGAAGAAGAGGCTGAAGTGCCTGCAGCAGAGCCGGTAGATGAAGCACCGGCAGCCGAAGAGGCTGAGCCGGAAGCAGATGATGCATCGGTAGAAGAGAAAGCCGTAGAAGAATCCGAAGCGGTTGAAGAAATCGCCGAGGAAGAGCCGGCGGAAGAAATCGCAGAGCCTGTAGCCGAAGAAGAGGCAATTGAAGAGCCTGCCGAAGAAGAGGCAATTGAAGAGCCTGCCGAAGAAGAGGCAGTTGAAGAACCTGCCGAAGAAGAGGCAATCGAGGAAGCGGCTCAAGAAGCCGAAGAAATCGAAGAAGATGAAGACGACGAAATCTTTGAAGATAATTTTGCCGATACTGCCGAAGAAGCATTTGATGATGAAGCGTTCGAAGCAGCATTTGATGAAGATGCTTTTGAAGAAGATGAAGAAGACTTTGAAGCCCCTGAAGAAGATGAGAATCAGGTCAGCTTAGATGAAATGATATTATCCGAACCGGTGCAGGAAGAAGCACCCGCGCAGGATTTTGAACCCACCGTTGCCGCTATAGAGGCAAAAGAGGGTGACAACAGCGGCGAGCAGAGCGAGAGTGAAGCTACAGAAGAAGCAGCGCAAGAAGAGTCTGCCGAAGCCGACGAAGAAAAAGAAGAAGCACCTGCCAAGGTGGCGAGAAGGCAGTCCTTTGAAGAGGCTTTTGCTGCGTTCTTTAATGATGATGACGATGATGCAGATGATTTTTCCGATTTAGAAGACTTGGAAGATGATTTGGATCTCGGCGATGATTTTGATGAAGAAGATTTTGATATGTTCGGTGCCGAAGAAGATGAGGGTGACGATGATTCCCGCAAAGGTTTCGGCAGATTATTCAAAAGAAAGTAATCAAACCACCGCAATAGAAAAAGCCTGATTTGTTAAGAATGGGCGGACATTGTCCGCCTTTGCTTATTCGGCGCAACCCGATATTTGGAGGATAAAACACAATGGACTATAAAAGTACCTTAAATATGCTCAAGACCGATTTCCCGATGAGAGCGGGGCTCCCGCAGAGAGAACCCGACTTTCTTGAGCAGTGGTATGCAGAAGATATCTATGGCAAGATGATGGCAAAAAATGAGGGCAAGCCGCTCTTTGTACTGCATGACGGCCCGCCCTATGCCAACGGCGGCATTCACTTGGGCACCGCGATGAATAAAGTGCTCAAAGACTTTATTGTCAAATATAAAAACATGACCGGCTTCAAGAGCCCCTATGTGCCCGGTTGGGATACCCACGGTTTGCCCACCGAGCTCAAGGCGCGCAAGAAGGCGGGCATCAGTGCGGATTCTACCATTTCCGATGTGGAGCTGCGCAAGATTTGCCGCGACTACGCCTACCAATATATTGATGAGCAGCGCAACCAGTTTAAGCGCCTGGGGGTGTTAGGCGAGTGGGAGAACCCCTATATCACCTTAACGCCCGATTTTGAAGAGGAGCAGGTAAAAGTCTTTTCCGAAATGGCGCAAAAGGGCTATATCTATAAAGGCTTAAAGCCCGTATATTGGTGCTCCGATTGTAACACCGCGCTCGCTGAGGCGGAAATCGAGTATCAGGATGATGACTGTTACTCCATCTATGTGAAATTCAATGTCAAAGATGATAAGGGCATTCTCAGTGCGCTGGGCGCCGATGTTGCCAAAACTTCCTTTGTGATTTGGACAACCACTACATGGACTTTACCGGGCAACTTGGCAATCTGTGTCGGTCCGCGCTTTAACTATGCGCTCATTCGCTGTGAAGATGAGTATTTCATCATGGCGCGCGAGCTGTGCGAAGCGGCGATGGCAGCTTATGAGAAAGAGTATGAAATCATTGCCGAAGTGCAGGGCAGTGAGCTTGAATATATCACCTGTCAGCACCCGTTCTTAGATAGAGAAAGCCTCGTCATTGTCGGCGAGCATGTCACATTGGAGAGCGGTACCGGCTGCGTACATACCGCGCCCGGCTTTGGTGTGGAAGACTTTGATGTTTGTAAGAATTACCCCGAAATCGGCATTGTTGTGCCGGTTAACGATAAAGGTATCTTAACAAGTGAAGCAGGGCAGTTTGCAGGGCTTACTACCGATGAGGCGAACAAGAAAATCGCCATGTACCTCGAAGAAAAAGGCAACCTGTTTGCGCTTAAGAAGATTGTCCACCAATACCCGCACTGCTGGCGCTGTAAAGAGCCTATCCTCTTTAGAGCTACCAGCCAGTGGTTCTGCTCGGTCGATGATTTTAAAGAGGATGCCTGCAAAGCGGCAGACAGCGTGACCTGGTACCCCGGTTGGGGTCTTGAGAGAATCAAGAATATGATTCGCGAGAGAAAGGATTGGTGTATTTCCCGCCAGCGTAAATGGGGTGTGCCGATTCCCGTGTTCTACTGCGACAAGTGCGGTAAAGAGATTATTGATAAAGACTTGATGGCAAAAGTAGCGAAAGTCTTCGGTAAAGAGGGTTCCGATGCCTGGTTTGCGCATGAAGCCGACTACTTTATGCCTGCCGATTATAAGTGCCCGCACTGCGGCGCAGCGGAAGGCTTTTCGAAAGAGAAAGACATTATGGATGTCTGGTTTGACTCCGGTTCTTCGCACCGCGCCGTGTGCAAAAACAGAGACTACTTGAAGTGGCCGGCAGATGTCTATCTTGAGGGTGCCGACCAGTATAGAGGCTGGTTCCAATCCTCGATGCTGACAAGCGTTGCGACCACCGGTCAAGCGCCGTACCGCGAAGTCATTACCCATGGTTGGGTGGTAGACGGTAACGGCAGACAGATGCATAAATCATTAGGCAACGGTATTGCTCCGAGCGAAGTAATTGATCAATACGGTGCCGATATTTTGAGATTGTGGGTGGCATCTTCCGACTACCATGCGGATGTCAGAATTTCCCCCGATATCTTAAAGCAGCTTTCCGAAATCTACAGAAAAATCAGAAACACATCCCGCTTCATTCTCGGCAATATCGGCGATTTTGACCCCAATACCGATATGGTAGAGGAAGCAGAGCTTGAAGAGATTGACAAGTGGGCACTGTGCGCACTTGATAAGCTGATTACTTCTGTCAGAGCCAGCTACGATAAATACGAATATCATACCATTTTCCACGCTGTGCACAATTTCTGTGTGCTGGATATGTCTAACTTCTATTTGGATGTGCTTAAAGACAGACTCTATGTGGAAAAAGCAGATTCCAAGACCAGGCGCGCCGCGCAAACCACTATCTATAAGATTTTAGATGCGCTGTGCCTGCTAATCACCCCGATCTTATCCTTTTCGGCAGATGAAATTTGGAAGGCGATGCCTCATGAAGCTTCTCGCGATGCTTCAAGCCCGCTCTTTAATGATATTCCTGCTGCCAAGGGCAGTGATACGGCATTTGTGGAGAAGTGGGATCGCATCCACGCCATTCGTGACGATGTCAATAAAGCGCTTGAAGAAGCAAGAAATGCCAAAGTTATCGGCAAGAGCCTCGAAGCGAAAGTGGCGCTGTTTGCAAGCGGCGAGCTGTTAGCTTTCTTACAAGCCAACGCCGAGAACCTTCCGTCGGCCTGCATTGTTTCGCAGGTGGAAGTAGCCGAAGGCGAAGGTGCCTTTAAAGGCGAGACCGAAGGCTTGAGCATTACGGTAATGAAAGCCGCCGGGCAAAAATGTGCGCGCTGCTGGAGCTACAGCGAAACTGTCGGCAGCAATGAGCAGCACCCCGAAATCTGCGAGAGATGTGCAAAAATCCTTGGAGTGTAAGTTAGCATGACCATTGTTTATTTCGTTATCATATTTTTACTTGTTGCCATTGACCAGGTTATTAAATATGCCGTGGTCACTTGGTTGCGCCCGCAGGAGTTTGTGGAGATTATTCCCGGCTTTATTCGTTTTCGCTATGTAGAAAACGACGGCGCGGCGTTTTCCATGTTGCAAAATGCGCGGTGGTTCTTTGTAATTTTAACCTCCGTGTTGGTCATTATCGGCTTTGTAGCGCTGGCAAGTAAGAATATGAAGTACCGCTACCCGACTTTACATAGTCCGTTTATTAAAACAGCAATTATTCTCATTTGCGGCGGTGGTATCGGCAATTTAATTGACCGCTTGTGGCGCGGCTATGTGATTGATTTTATCGAACCGACTTTTGTCAACTTCGCCGTGTTTAATTTTGCCGATATTTTGGTCACTTGCGGCGCGGCAATCCTCATTATATACCTGGTTGCCGATGTGATCTTTGATTTTACGCAAAAGAGGCGCGAAATCAGAGATTATAAGAAAAGAAGAAAACACAGATGAGTAAAACTTTTTTGTTTACCGCCGATGAGGCGCGCGCCGGTTTTCGGCTCGATGTGGTGGTTTCTTCCTACTTTTCGGATGTCACGCGCTCGCGTGCGCAGCAGCTGATTGCGCAGGGCGATGTGAGCGTTAACGGGAAAGAGCAGTCCAAAAACTATAAGGTCAAGGCAGGGGACAGGCTCAGTATCCATACCCCGCAGCCAAAACCCATAGAAACCGAGCCCGAAGACATAGCGCTGGATATTCGCTATGAGGATGAGGATTTACTTGTCGTCAATAAGCCCAAGGGTATGGTAGTGCACCCGGCAGCCGGTCACGAAAACGGCACACTGGTCAATGCGCTGCTGCACCACTGCGGCAAATCCCTTTCGGGTATCAACGGCGAACTGCGCCCCGGTATTGTGCACCGCATCGATAAAGACACCAGCGGGCTGCTGGTGGTCGCAAAGAGCGACTTTGCCCACCAATCGCTTGCCAGGCAAATCAAAGCCCACACTTTCACCAGAGAGTATGAGGCAGTGGTCTACGGTAACCTTAAAACCAATGAGGGAACAGTAGAAGCCCCGATCGGCAGGCACCCGACCCACCGCAAGAAGATGGCGGTCACCGAAAAGCATGCGCGCCATGCCGTGACACACTATGAGGTGGTGGAGCGCTACGAAGGCTTTACCCATGTCAGGCTGCGGCTGGAAACAGGCAGAACGCACCAAATCCGTGTGCATATGGCGCATATCGGGCACCCGGTAGCGGGCGACCCGCTTTATGGCCCGAAAAAGGTAATTACCTTTCTAAACGGGCAGTGCCTGCATGCAAGGCTTTTAGGCTTTGACCATCCGCGCTCGGGCAGGTATGTGGAAGTCGACAGCGAACTGCCGGAATACTTTGTCACATTTTTAAATAAGCTCAAAAAATTATAGTTTTGTAATTTTAACAATATATTTTGTTTGGTTTCATCACTTAGGAGGCGTTTATGGAAAAATCAATACTCAAGGAATTGGAAAAAAAGGCATGTAAGGTGCGCCTTCATATTATTGAAGGTACCTTCAATGCAGGTTGCGGCCATCCCGGCGGCTCTTTGTCGGCGGCAGATGTCATTACCTACTTGTATTTTAATGAAATGCGCGTTTTTCCTTCCAACGAAAAGAGCGAAAACATAGACCGCTTTGTGCTCTCTAAGGGGCACGCAGCACCGGCGCTTTACGGCGCTTTGGCGCTCAAGGGCTTTATTTCCGAAGAGGAAATTAAGAGCCTGAGAAAGGTCGGTTCTGTCTTGCAGGGGCACCCGAACCTCAACACCCCCGGTGTGGATATGTCCACCGGTTCTCTCGGTCAGGGTGTATCGGCAGCAGTCGGTATGGCGCTTGCCGGTAAGTTAGATAAAAAGGATTACCGCGTATATACATTGCTTGGCGACGGCGAGATTGAAGAAGGCGAAGTGTGGGAAGCGGCGATGTTTGCTTCCGCCAAAAAGCTGGACAACCTCGTGGTGATTGTCGACAACAACAACCTGCAGATTGACGGTACGGTCGAAGAAGTAAACTCTCCTTACCCGATTGATGAAAAGTTTGAAGCTTTCGGCTTTGAAGTCATTAATATTGACGGTCACGATTTTGAGCAGATGGAAGCGGCATTTGCCAAGGCGCGCGAAGTCAAGGGCAAACCCACTGCCATTGTGATGAAAACGATTAAAGGCAAGGGCGTTTCCTTTATGGAAGATGTGTGCTCTTGGCACGGTAGAGCGCCCGGTGCGGAAGAATATATCACGGCGATTGGCGAGTTAAGACTTTGCCTGGCAGAATTGGAGGCGTAAGCGATGGAAGAGAAGAAAGTAGTCAAGAAAGCAACCAGAGAAGGCTATGCGGCAGCACTCGAAGAATTAGCCGAACGCCCCGATATCATCGTGATGGATGCCGACCTCGGTGCGGCAACCAAATCCATGACCTATAAAAAAGTGGCACCCGAGCGCTTTTTCGATGCCGGTATTGCCGAAGCGAATATGATGGGTGTGGCAGCAGGCCTTGCCACCTGCGGCAAAACCGTTTTGGTGTCTTCCTTTGCGATGTTCGCAACAGGCAGAGCGTTTGAGCAAATCCGCAACAGTATTGCTTACCCGCAGCTTAATGTTAAAATCTGTGCTTCTCACGCGGGCATTTCCGTTGGTGAAGACGGCGCCAGCCACCAGTGTAATGAAGATATTGCGTTGATGCGCTCTATCCCGAATATGGTAGTCATTAACCCCGCCGATGTAATCGAAGCCAAGGCGGCAGTGCTCGAAGCCGTGCGCCATCAAGGCCCGGTGTATGTGCGCTTCGGCAGGCTCGCTATTCCGCAGATTTTTAATGAAAACTATACCTTTAGAATCGGCAAAGGGCAAGTGCTTGCCGATGGTGATGATGTCACCATTATCGCGACCGGTTTAATGGTCAACGAATCGCTGATGGCAAAAGATTTGCTTGCCAAGCAGGGCATTACCGCCCGCGTTGTCAATATGGCAACCATTAAGCCGATTGATAAGGCAATTATCATCGAGAGCGCCAAAAAAACCGGCTGCATCGTGACCGCAGAAGAGCATTCCGTCATCGGCGGTCTCGGCTCCGCGGTGGCAGAGGTGCTCAGCGAAGAGTGCCCCACACCGCTTGTCAGAGTGGGTGTGAACGATACTTTCGGTGAATCCGGTCCCGCTTGGGAACTGCTCAAGAAATACGGGCTTTCTGCCGAAAATATTGCCAAAAACGCGGCAATTGCCATTGCAAAGAAATAAGTATGAAATCATATTCCAAACAAATCAAAATATTGGCGGCGATAGGCATTGCGCTTGTCGCTGCCGTGTTTCTTGTAGCGGCGTTCAGCCCGCTGAAAAATCAGGCAACTTTTCAAAGCACCGCCGTGGCTGAGACTGCGCAGGCAGAAACAGAGGCACCTTTCCCGGTCAACATCAATACCGCAAGCGAAGCGCGCCTGCAAACTGTACCGCAAATCGGTGAGAAAACCGCCAAAGCGATTGTGGAGTACCGCGCGCAACACGGCAATTTCACCACAGTTGATGACCTGCTCAATGTCAGCGGCATCGGCGAAAAAACACTTGAAAGTATAAAGGAGTATATCTGTGTTGATGAAAAGTGAATTTAATTGGGCGTATATCGGGTGCGGCAGTATTGCCAAAAAAACTGCTGCAGAGATTGTGCGCGGTCCGCACAGAATCATCAGTGTCTATAGCAGAAATTTTGAAAAGGCAAACAAATTCGCCGCTGCATACGGCGCGACTGCCTATGCCTCTTTTGAGCAGGCGGTGGCGCGCGATGAGGTTGATGGGGTATATATCGCCACACCGCACACTTCCCACGCGGAATATGCACTTAAGGCGCTGCAGTGCGGGAAACCTGTTTTGTGCGAAAAGCCGGTCGGTGTTTGTGTGAAAGATGTGCAAAGTGTGCGAAGCGCGGCGCAGGAAAATACGCTCTATTTTGCGGAGGCGATGTGGACTTGGTTCTGCGACCCGGCGCGCAAAGTCAAAGAGTGGATTGATGCCGGCGAAATCGGTGAAGTCAAGCGCATAGAAATCTTTCATGCGTTTCCCGGTCTGTTAAAAGCCAAGACCGACCGTGTCCTAAACCCCGATACAGCAGGGGGAGCCCTGCTCGATATCGGTATTTACCCGATTACTTACTGCTATAATCTGTTAGGCTATCCCGAAAAAATTCACTGCGAAGGCACACTGAAAAACGGCATTGATATCGGCGAAACGATTACCTTGACTTATGCGCATACCGAGTGCAAATTGCAAACCGCTTTTTCGGTGCTCAAAGAGAGCTGTGTGATTGAGGGGAGCGAAGGCAGCATTGAACTCGGCTTTTTTCATATGGCAAACAAGGCAGTGCTCAAAAAAGGCGGTAAAAAGCAGGTATTTAAAGCAAAAACCGACTATTTAAGCGAGTTTACAAGAGCCGCGCAGGAAATCCGAGCCGGTAAAAAAGAGTCGGATTACGTGCCCTTGCAGAGCACAGAAGACTGCATGAAAATTATGGATGAATGCCGCAAACAAATGGGGCTGATTTATCCTTTTGAAAAACAACAGTAAATCACAAAAAGTCGAAATCATCCCGAGTATGTAAAAATGTTTACCATTTGACAGCCTGTCTTAGCTGACGGTCTAGAAGTAAAAGAAATTAGTAAAAAACAAACTGCCGAGCGCTGCCCGACTATTGCGAAAGATAACAAGGTTCAAATTGCCTGACTTCATTCACCTTGACAATTCTAAAATGCACTAATACATAAAGTATCAGCACATTTGATAATTGCCAATCTAAGTAAATTCAGACAATTTGAACTGCGCGCACATCATTTTTAAGATTTTTGTGCAAGAACAAGGCACAAACCCCTCGGCAATGCTGACGCATGCTGAGGGGTTTTAACGCTGTTATTGTGCAAAAAGATAATAATGAGGCTTATTATCTTTCATAATAGTCGGGCTTACTCGGCAGTTTTTCTTTTAGAAATTTACATTATTTGCTGGAACCTGTATACTTCGCGATCATGTTCATAAGCATAACGCTTGCATATGAACTCGCTTAAAATTTGCCATTGAAGCGCCTTTTGATGTTTTCAATCTTGCTTGGCGTTAGCCAAGTTGCGATTTCAAAGCATAAAAATTCATCTTCACTATCTAAATTTTAAGTGCGAAGCAGTTTCTATTTAGTTGATTTGTTCTCCAACAAGGAAAAAACGCAGTAATACTTCTTGCATTGCGAGTATTTTTAACGCAGTGGGAGGGCAAAGCAACAAATAGAAACCGAGTTTATATGCAAGCGTTATGCTTTTCATTTGACCACCAATAGAACCGGCCTGTCTCGAAGTGAGGTCACCGTTGTAACCATTCCAGGGGCAAAGGAGTTGCGCCTTAGCAGCCTCAACATCCGAGAAAAAAGAGAGGTCGTAGTTTTGGTTAGGCTATTTTGCGCTAAGATAAGGCAAAACGGTGAAGCAATGCTGCCGCATTGCAAAGCGTTTTAACGCAATATTAGGGGAAAAGAGACAACCAAAACCTGTTAAGGCTCGGCTCTTTTGCCCCGGGGTTAACACCAACTTCGCTTGCAGCTTCCGGCTTTAAGCTGTTAAGAGCTTCTTTAGCCTGCTTGTTTGCCATTCTCATTACACCTCCTCAATTTTTTCTATGTCTTGCGATTCATCTTTTTTATGTAAAAACAAACTGCCGAGCTGTTGCTCGGCAGTTTCTCTTTTAGAAATTTACATTAGTTGCTGGTACCTGGATACTTTGCGATCATGTTCTTTACCATTTGACCACCAATAGAACCGGCCTGTCTCGAAGTGAGGTCACCGTTGTAACCATTCTTAAGGTTAACACCAACTTCAATTGATGTTCCACTACATCAAAAACCGACTGCCACAAAAGTGCAAAATTCCTTGATATATAGCCAAATTTTTCTATTTTTGCAAAATCGCGGTTTTTTCAGTTTTGCACTTTCATGTTGTCGGAATATTCAATGTTTTTGGGAGTCAAATCACCGATAAAGCGATAGTAGATTTTGATTTCTTGCTGAAATTTCACATGATGTGAAGCAACTTGTTTTCCGTCTTCTAAAATCTTTTCGCCGATTTCAATGCGGTCAATAAAGGTGCGAACAATTTCGGGTGTGAGTTCATCAAATTGTGTGAAAGATTTGGCAAGCGCAAAAAAATCGCTGTAGGCATTTTGCAGTTTTTCTTTGCTTTGTTTTTGGTCATTGAGCGATTTTAATTGCTCTTGCAGTGATTTTGCCTGGGCACCGAGTGCTTCGGTCATTCGCTGCAATCTGTCATCATCAATCACACCGCTTACATTGTCTTCATAAAGCTTGAGCATCATTGCATCAATGGTGCCGAGCTTCTTTTCAATTTTTGCGGCGCTTTTTGCAGAAGTATACACCTTTGGAGAAGCCTTTAGCGCCGCATTCACAATTTCTTGGATTTCTTCATCGCCGAGGGAAATGAGTGCATTCAATTCTTCTTTAATAATGTTGTATAAATCGGCATATTTAATGCGCGCGCCGTGCTCACACCGGTGCAGAGACCGCTCGGGAATATTCTGGCAGTAGAGGTACCAATACTTTTCCCTCTCTCCTTTGTAAACACTGCCGCCGGAACATAGGGCACCGCCACAGTTTTTGCAAAAGATAATGCCGTTGAAAATACTTTGGCGGCAGGGCTCAAACTCGTGCCAACGCTTTGTGTTCATTCCCATGAATTTGGCTGCCAAATCAAACTGTTCCTCGCTTACCAATGGGGTGTGGGTGTTTTTTGTAACCGCCCATTCCTCTTGAGGGAGGTCTACCTTCTTTTTGGATTTAAAGCTCATCTTCTTCGTTTTGCCGAGAATGGTGTGCCCGAGGTAGGTTTGGTTTTTGAGTATTCTTTTGACTGTGGTGTGGTTCCAAATATCGGTGGCTCTCTCCGCACCTTTATCGCTAAATTCATCGCGGTAGAGCACGCGATACTTTAGGGGAGTGATATATCCCTTATCGGTCAGCATGATTGCGATTGACCGGGCAGATTGCCCTTTTGCCGCCAACTCAAAAATGAATTGCACAATCGGTGCTGTCTCCGGGTCCGGAACCAAAGCGCCCCTTTTGTTAGGGTCTTTCATATAGCCGAAAGGCGGGCACGCGCAGTATTCGCCCTTTTCTCTTTTGTCTTTGAGCACACTTCGCACTTTGTTGGAAGTGTCTCGAATATAGACTTCGTTGGTAGCGAGGCGAAACGGTGTCATAATATCCACTTTTTCGGAATCAAAGCCATCGTTGATAGCGAGGTATCGAATCCCTTTTTCCACAAAGTATTGCTCGGCATAGTAGCTTGATTCACTCATGTTACGCCCGAGTCGCGACAAATCCTTTGTGATGACAAGCGTGATTTCAGGGTGCTTCTCAATTTCCGAAAGCATTTTTTGAAACCCCGGTCGGTCAAAGTTGGAACCGGAATAGCCGTCGTCTACAAATTCATTCGCCAAGGCTATGTGCCGCTCTTTGCAGTAGCGCTCCACGATGGAGCGCTGATTGGTGATACTGGATGATTCACCAAACTTCGCTTCTTCGCGCGATAATCTATAGTATGCGTATGCAACTTTAACACTTGTATCTATTATATTTTACCTCCTTTAGATAGCTGCCTTACATAACTACAATAGCATTATAGCATTAGCGGGTAGGGGGTTCAATTGTGCGATTTGATTTTTTAGAGGTAAGTTTTTCCAATATGATTTTTTGCGGCTCTTCCGTGCCGAAAGACCGGCTGACAAAGTACCGCATTTCACCTTTGTTATAGGTGCTTTGCTGTTGATCGCTGCTGATAAAATCAACTCCTTTCAATTAGTAGTATTTGTGGTTACTTATATGGATAAACAAGTTTGGAAAAGTCACTTTCTTTAAAAAATCATATTTTTTGTATGATTTTCATCATTTTTTGTTGAAATTTATCAAAAATAGTGATATATTCATATTATAATAATTATTAGGAGGATATACCATGGCTGTTAGTTATAAAAAGCTTTGGAAATTGCTCATAGATAAGGATATGAAAAAAAGTGATCTTGAGCGTGAAGCCAAAATCACTCATTATTCGTTAAGCAAGCTTTCTCAAGGAAAAGATGTTTCTACAGAGGTTTTAGGAAAGATTTGCGAAACGCTTAATTGTACTATTGATGATATTATGGAATTTATTCCTGAAGAGGAGGATAAATAATAATGGCTGATACAAAAGTAATTGTAATACCCGAAGGGAAAATCTGCGACTATATCGATGGTAAGTTCCGCAATGACACGCCTGAAGAATATGTGCGTCAAACGATAGAAAAACGTTTGGTAAATGAGCATAAATACTTACCGAAACAGGTCAGAATTGAATATACCCTTCAGCTTGGTTCTCGTAAGCCCCGAGCAGATATTGTTATTTTTGATAAAGACTGCACCGAGCAAACACAAAACAACATTAAGCTCATAATTGAGTGCAAAAAAGAAGCTGTTGATGCAAGAAATGCCAAAGACGGTGTTGAGCAGTTAAAATCCTATATGTCCGCTTGTCCTAATTGCGAGTGGGGTATGTGGACTAACGGAAAGCAAAAGGAAGTATTCCGTAAATATACAAATGATAAAGGCTCCGTAGATTTTATGGAGTACAACGACATTCCTTCTGCTGATGGTAACCTTGATGATGTAAACCGCCCGAAAAGAACATCGTTAAAAAATGCATATGATGACAACCTGTTGTTTGTTTTCAAAACCTGTCATAATCATATCCATGTAAATGATGGTTTGCAAAAACAGCCGGCTTTCTTTGAACTGCTCAAAGTTATCTTCTGCAAAATTGAGGATGAAAGGAATATTCCAAATCCTCTTGAATTCTACACTACTTCTGAAGAACGTTCCAATCCGGACGGTCAGCTGACGGTAAAGAAAAGAATATCTAAAATCATTGAACGTGTTAAGAAAAAGCACGGCAAAATATTTGATTCAAATGATGAAATCAAGCTTTCTCCTCGCAGCCTGGCATACATAGTAAGTGAATTACAAAAGTACAGCCTTCTGAATACAAATATTGATATAAAAGGCAAGGCGTATGAAGAAATTGTCGGCGCTAACCTCCGTGGTGACAGGGGTGAATTTTTTACGCCCAGAAATGTTATGAGAATGGTTGTCGATATGATAAATCCAAAGATGGATGAAAAGGTTTTGGACAGCTCTTGCGGTACCGGAGGCTTCTTGGTTACCGCGATGACTCATGTAATGAATGAGGTTGAAAAAGAGTTTTCAGAGCAGCTTGGGTTAACAAGAAAAGACTGGGATAGCGATACAATCAGAACATTTAATGACCGTATTTCCGATATGGCTTCGCATAACTATTTTGGCTTTGATATTAACCCGGATCTTGTAAAAGCAACAAAAATGAATATGGTTATGAATAATGATGGTAGCGGCAATATTCTTCAAACAAATTCCTTGCTGCCGCCTCATGAATGGTCTGATGAATTCAGAACAAAACTTGCCGAAGCACTTGGTGTATCAAAAACGGATTTGCGGAATTATTCTACTCTTGAATACTTTAATGTCATCGTAACCAACCCGCCGTTTGGCAGTAAAATTCCGGTGAAAGATAAAAATGTTCTTGAGCAGTTTGAATTAGCGCATATTTGGGAAAACAATAAAAGCACTGGTTCTTGGACGATGACTGACCGTTTACAATCTTCTGTTCCTCCCGAAATACTCTTTATTGAGCGTTGCACACAGTTCCTTGTGCCTGGTGGAAGAATGGGTATCGTTTTACCGGATTCTATTCTTGGCTCACCGGGTTTAGGCTACATCAGAGAATGGCTCATCAAAAATCACCGCATTATTGCAAGTGTGGACTTGCATGCCGATACTTTCCAGCCTCGTAACGGCACGCAAACTTCGGTATTATTCCTTGAAAAGAAAACACAAGAGCAGAAAGATAACGAAGAAAAAAGCGGCACCATGGCGGATTATAATATTTTTATGGCAATGGTTGAAAAGGTTGGTCATGATAAGCGCGGTAATCCTTTATTCAAGAGAGATGAAGAGGGTAATGAAATACTTGTTCCGGATACCAACAGCGTTCTCGTATTAGGTGAAACCAGCGAAGGCGACAGGACTGTATCTCAGCAGCAAAAGAAGAAAGTTGAAGATGACCAAACGTATAACGTTCCTTCAATATTTACTGAATGGAAAGTGCAGGAGGGATTATCATGGTAAATACCTCACTCGCAGTTAATAAACAAGCGGATGATGCACTAAAAGTCGTTATCAATGAAGCACCGTTAAAATGGTGTTCTGTTTCTCTGTCTGATGTTGTAAACAGAGGAAAACGACTGGAAGCAAGCGTTTTTGATGTTGAAGCAAAGCAAGCGCTTTTGGCTGTATCAAAATGCAAGTATCCACCATCAAAACTAATTAGCAAAGATGGTCCAGTATTAAAAGCTCATTATGGAGCAAGATTAAAAAGACGTTATGTTTTGAAAAGCACACCTGGTTCTATAGGATTTATAGGCAGCTCAGAAATGTTGGATATTTATCCACAGCCGATAAAGTTCATGGTAAGTAATGAAACCACAAATGCTTTAAAAGTTAAAAATGGAACTGTTTTGATATCAAGATCAGGTACAATCGGCAACGTAACCTTTGTTAATAAGACATTGGAAAAAATGTTTGTAAGCGAACACGCAATGAGATTGGAATGCGGTGAAACCCCAGGTTATGTTTACACATATCTTAAATCCAAAACAGGCAAAGCAATTGTTTGTTCAAACATCTATGGTGCTGTTGTTCAACAAATCGAGCCAGAGCATCTCGCCACTGTTCCAATTCCCGACGCACCGGACGACATCAAGAAAAGAATTAATGATTTAATTGTTAAATCTTATGACCTAAGGGACGAGTCAAACGATTTAATTGATGAAGCAACAGCGCTGCTGATAAAAGAATTGAATCTTCCTCCTATAGAGGAATTTGAGGTTAACGATTTCAAGAAAAATGCACCGGTGGAAACCTTTAATGTTAAATTAAGCGACTTATCCGGGCGTGCAGACGCTTCTTATCATTTGCCTATTGTTGATGCGATAATTGAACACCTTAAACAAAACGCAGAAGAAGTAACTACTATTGGTGATAGTCGCATTAGTTCTGACGTAGTTCTTCCCGGAAGATTTAAGCGTGTTTATGTTGAGGAAGGGCACGGACGAGTTTTATTTGGCGGAAAACAGTTATATGAATTAGATCCGTCAAATAAGAAATACATTTCTTCATCAAAGCATGATAAGCGCATTGTTGAACAGTTGGAAATTTCTCAAAATACCACATTGATTACACGAAGTGGAACAATAGGCAAAGTTGCTATGGTTCCTGAACATTGGGAACACTGGGTTGCCAGTGAGCATATCATAAGAGTTGTACCTGCTAATAATGAGATTGCAGGATACATCAATATTTATTTGGCTTCGGATTACGGGCATCAACTAATCACTCGCTTCACATATGGCTCGGTGGTTGATGAAGTAGATGATAACCATATCCGACAGATTCCCATCCCGTTGTTGAAAGATAAAAATGTTCAAAAACAAATCAACGACCTTGCCTTGTTAGCGAATCAAAAGAGATATGAAGCCTATTGTTTAGAACAGGAAGCACTTCGCATTATGGACGAAGAAGTGATTTTTGCAAAACAAGGTAGAACGTGAGGAAATAATATGAGAATAATTGAAGGCATAACTATAAGGTATTATCGTTCAGTATATAATATTACGATTTCTCCTTGTAATGACATAACTGTCATTACGGGGAAAAATGATGTTGGTAAATCTAATATTCTTAAAGCTTTAAACTTGTTCTTCAATCAGCAATCTGACTTTATGAAACCGTTTGATTTTATTGAAGATTATTCGTTGCTACGAAAAGAAGAAGTTAAAAAAGATACCATTAGAGGTCAACAGTTTATTTCTATCACGATTCGCTTTGTTCGTGGCAATAAAATGGAAAAAACCTTGCCACCTCATTTTTCTGTCACAAGAAGATGGGATATGCATTCACCTGAATACAAACAATCTACGGATGTTTACACAAGAATGCAGGCTTATGCAAAAAAAGAAGGACTAAAGTATTCAGAGAAAACTACTTCAACAGTATTGAGTATGTTTTTAAATAAAATAAAGTTCGTCTATGTGCCTGCAATAAAAGACCAACGCGTTTTCAGTGGTGTTTTAAGTAGGTTACAGCAAAATCTATTTGACACAAAAACGCGGAGAATACTGGATGAACCCATTAACAATGCAAATGAAGCAATTCAAGGTGTACTAATCGAACTCCAAAATGATTTCGAAGAATCAACTGGCATAAAAAATTTTGTTCAATTACCAAAAACGATATATACTACTGGTTTGCTTCAAATTAACACTCAGGTGCGTGGAGGCGAAATTGCAATTGATAAACACGGCGATGGAATTAGAACACATTATTTACCTAAAATTTTGGATTTTGTTTCCAATCATTCAAAAAACGTTTATATTTGGGGGTTTGAGGAGCCTGAAAATTCTTATGAATATCGTCGTTGTCTTCAAGTGGCTGAAGAATTTGAATTGCAATATTGTAAAAAAAACCAAATATTTATAACAAGTCATTCACCTGCTTTTTATTATAAGACTTGTGATAATAAAACAATTATTAATCTTGGTGCAAAAGATAACAAAACCGTCCTGCTTAAGAATACCGATAATTTAGATGAAGAGTTGGGTTACATCAATCTTTACCAAGATTTTATTGATAAAGTAAAAGAGTTAGAGGCCGAAAACAAGCAACAATCCAAAAATATAGATTCCCTCAAAGCCGAACTGCAAAATGCTAATAAACCTATAATCCTCACTGAAGGCAAAACGGATTCCTCTCTTCTAAAACTATCAATTAAAAAACTTTGTCTTGATGATTATTCATCTTGGACAATTAAGCCTATAACATGCGAGAAAACATCAAATAATGAAGCACTAAAAAAATTTCTTTGTGAAATGAGAGATAATTTACATCCGCATAGTTTAGTAATTGGCATGTTTGATAGAGATACTAAAATGGTCTTTGACATTGATGGTCAGAAAACTGATATTAGAACAAAACCTTTTATAAAAATATGTCATAATGTTTATGCCTTTTCAATACCTGTTCCTCAAAATAGATCAGAAGTGGACCAAATATCAATTGAACATTATTTTACGGACGAAGAAATCAAAACAGAGGACCAAGGGAAACGGTTGTTTATTGGTAATGAATTTTTTGAAACAGGCGTTCACAAGGAAAACAAAGATTTATTTTACAAAGCTGCAAGAAAGATTTTTGATTCTATTAAAATAATTGAACACGAATCCAATTGTTTTGTTACAAAAACAGATGGAGAAGGTGATTTTAGTATTTCAAAGGCAAGATTTGTTGAAAACATAGAGAATGATGAACCGGGATTTTGTGATATTTCATTCGAAGAATTTCGTAAAATATTTGAAATAATAAATGCAATCATCTTGGATTGGGAAGAATCATCTGAAATACTCGATAGAACAGAGAGTGATCAGCTTGTTTGCTGTGTTTAGGGTGGAGTAGAACTAGGATCACTAGGGATCACTTGTGTCAATAATCTTTTTTGATGTTGTCATGATCATCTCAGTCAGTGCCTGCCTGTTGGGCGAAAATTGCAAATACAATGGCGGGAATAATTATAGTGAAAAGCTGAGCGCTTTTTTGCAGGGGCACGAGGTTGTGCCTGTCTGCCCCGAGGTGCTCGGGGGACTCCCCGTGCCGCGTGAACCCGCCGAAATTGTCGGCGGGGTGGTGCGCTGCCGAGTCACACAAGGGACGGTTCCTTGTGTTAATTTGTTTTTTAGTTGAGGTTTTCATGCTCATTTCAGTCAGTGCCTGCCTGTTGGGCGAAAAACTCATAAGGATTAAACAATTCTAACATTTCCTTGCCATTCGTTTTAAATAATGTTATATTAATAATACTATAATTAGAAAGGGGGTAATCCTATGGTTTATGTGTTGAAGCATTTTGACACTGATTTAATCAAGTTTTCTGCTGAGAGCGGAGCGGAGATGAATATTGAAGTATTGTGGTTCAATGACCGCAAAGCAAAACTCTTTCCGTTAGATTTGGCAGAGGTCAGTGCCAAAGGCATTGAATCTTGGTTGAAGCACAGAACTGTTCCGAAAAACAGAGCATATGTAGATAATCTTTTAAGTTCGATGGGTTTGAGCATTAACAGACCTTTGGATGTGATTAAAGTTTCCAAAGGATTATCTCTAAATGACTGCTACTGGGTTTGTGAAGAGGGCAGTACAGACACCTTTGATGCTGTCAATTTGTATGACAACCGTTTTAGCAGAGTCTTATCTCAAATTGCTTTTACAGGGTATGGCAGTAGCAATATCTCTGCAATCACGACAAGTCCGGAGTTTACGACTAACGGCATGCTGCCAAAGTGTTGGTGCAGAGTCAGTGGAAAGATATTGCTTTATAAAGGCGGTACCGAAGGTTTTTCCAATACCGGCAACGAGCCGTATTCCGAGTTCTACGCTTCGCAAATTGCAAAAGCTTTAGAAGTGAATGCAATTGACTATAAGCTTGCAAAGTTTAAGGGGAGAATATGTTCGACTTGTGAGTTATTTACTTCCAAAGAAGTTTCGTTTGTTCCGGTTGGCAGAATCGTGAGAACCGGTGGCATGGCTGCTGTAAAAGAGTATTATCGCTCACTGGGCAAAAAGTACACTGAGCAATTAAATGATATGTTCTTGTTAGATGCCGTGATTATGAATGTGGACAGACACTTCGGAAACTTCGGTTTCTTGGTGGATAGCAAGACCAACAAGATTATTGCACCGGCACCGCTGTTTGACCACGGCAATTCACTCTTGAATTTTGCCGGCAGAGATGTGCTCGAAGATTTTGAAGCGTTAGAAAAATATTCCAAAACGCTTCTGCCTTGTGTATATGATGATTTCTTTGCGGAGATAAAGCCGCTCTTAACACACAGGCAAAAGAACAATTTGAGAAAACTGCTGACCTTCAAGTTCAAGAAAAATGCAAGGTATAATTTGGACGATAAGCGCTTAAAGATGCTTGAAAAAATCATTCAAAACCGTGCAAAAGAGTTACTTGATTAAGGAATACCAAGAAAAACACAGAGAGTGTAAAGGATTTTCCTTTACACTCTCTTGCTGTTCATCTCAAAAATCGGCTTGTCGATTTTTGGCTTATTGATGGGGTTTTTGGAGATAATATGTAGTTATTGGCAACTGAAAATTTTTAAGGAATTGAACGCGCACCTCGCTTGCAGCTTCCATCTTTAAGCTGTTAAGAGCTTCTTTAGCCTGCTTGTTTGCCATTCTCATTACACCCCTCTTTCTATGCTTAAAACCAAGATTTACTTGCCGCGGCAATACATTCATCATACATCGCGGTATGATAGGTTAATGCCCTTGCGGCAAATCTATCAAAAAGCGTTTGCAAGTTTAGTGTGTGAAAATGCAAAAAAAATATGAAATGAAAATGTTGGAAAAGCATGTGTTAAAATGCTTTATAAAATTTTAAAAAATACACATGCAATATGGAAGGTGTGTCTCTTTTAAAGCTTTTTATTATTATGTAGTTGTGTAAAAAAGCAGGGTTCTCTGCGCCTGAATAGTGCGCGTTATTAATCTAAATCTTTTTGCCGACAATCTCTTTTTGAGTGATACAGTATTTTGTTTTGCCGTTTGTCGCGGCGCGGCATTCATCGAGCGTTTTTTGCATTTTTGAAAAGAGAGAGAATAGGGCGGCTTCCACCTCCGGAGAATCGATGCTGTATACAACAGTGAATTGCTCTTTTTCCACTATCAAATCTTTTACGGCATCGTGCTTGCGATACTCCATCATTTGCATATCAGAGACCATTTCCGGTATTTCGGAGAGCAGGTGCGAGTTTCTCGCCGCGGTGATATCGATTTCATCGGAGAGGCGGATGACTGATGCAAGGTAAGGCAGAGTGATTGTATTTCCGTTCGGCACTTTCAGGGCAATCGGGTATGCCGCGGTATCCGTAAGGTCTGCTTTTCTGTGGCCGCGCGATATCTGGATGATTGCCTTGAGATGCTCTTGTGAGGGAATATCGAAAAAATCTGCGTATTTGGCGATAAACCTGCCGGAAAATTCATTATGAAAATCGCGGATTATCCTTTTTGCATTTGTGGAGTCATGTGTTTGAAAATAATCTCCGAAATCAATCTCTTTTGAAAATTCCTCGAAATCTTTTCTGCTGATACCCATTCCGGTATCGTGAAAATAGCATGCCACGAGCAGACAGTATATCTCATCTGCATTCATTTTATCAATCTGCTCACCGGTGATTTTGTTACAGAAATCAATAACATTAAGTGAATGAAGTTCTGTGTGGTCAGTATATTCCGGGAATAAAAGTTTATAGTTAGATAAAATAAACTGCATGGAAAAAACGGTATCCGTAAATCTTTTGTGCAAATCCGCGCTCAAATCCCGCAGCCGTTTTTCTAAATTAAAATCATAGTTTTTTTGCATGCTTTACCTCAAATGATGGTTATGACTTACCTTATATTTTAATGTAACATAAATATTTAAATATTTCAATCATTCGATAAAATCACTTTTTTAAAACCCGGGGAAATGAATTTTCCTTAACCAACCCCTCATTTATTTGAGTATGATAGCAAGGCTTTTTTACTTGTATTAACTCTTGAGTCAAACAGTAATAAAACTGTAAAAATAATAAAGAGCCAAAATAAGCGAGTAAAATACTAAAAACAGTATTTAGCTCTATTGAAATTAGTGCTCTTTTTTGCTATACTGTAGCCACAGTTACAGGAGATGCTTGAAATTCACTTGAGTACCACCGGTAGTCGAGAAACAAGTAGATAAGTTAACAATATAGCAGCTGTTTCGCCGCGAGTAGCAGCTATAGATTTTCCTCTTGTGTATTTATTATTAAATCCTTTCTTTGTACAATTCATTTTGTAAACTTCCTTTCTTAATTTTCTAATTTTACACCACCTCTCTTACATAAATAAAAGCCACCTGCGGCGGGTGGCTTTTATTGCGTTTTAAGGCAGCAAACCGGCACATTTGTTCGCTAAAAATCGCTTTTGAGATGTTTATAAATAAATGTCGATCTAATAAAGTGATTTCTATTGATATAATTAATAAAATATTATATAATAATTATAATTATATTTAACAGAGATGGGGGAGGCAAAAGTATGCCCGCACCACAAGAATACAAAGCAACGATTACCAGAGAAAAGTTTTTATATTTTGAGACCCGGGTAATTGCAAAATATAAAACGGATGGCTATTCAGATGAGGAAATCATTCGATTGGCGGTTGAAGAAAATCTGCTGCAGATGCCGACGGAAAAAAGTTCCAAACTTTTAGCTGCCGGATGTTTGCGAAAACTCAATTGCAGCGGCGAAGCTTTAACTGCGGTGATAGCCAATGCACCTTCGGACATTGCAAAGCAAGCAAATTTGTACGCCATGATGAATTATAATCGCTTGGTTTGGGATTTTATGATTTTGGTCATTGGCAGAAAATTTCAAGAGTATGATTTGTCTTTTGGCAAAAAAGATGTAAACGCTTTCTTTAGCATGCTTCAGGAGCAAAATCCGCAGGTTGCCGAGTGGTCGGAGAGTACAATCCAAAGAATCAGAAATATTCTTGTAAAGATGCTTGTAGATACCGGCTACCTGGATGAAGCCGAGAGTGAATACTTAAACAGAGTATTTTTGTTTGACGAGGTCAAAGATATTATAATTGCAAATGCCGATGAAATTGTGCTTCCGGCATTTAACTGTTTTATTTAATCCGGAGTGTTTGGTTGGAAAGGCGAGGGAGAAATATTGAGTAATACCAGAATACAACTTGACAATTTTACCAAAAAGCTGAATGATGATGATTTCTTGGCAAACAAGGGTTTAAGCAACGAAGTCGGCGTTCACATTCTTTGTTATGAACCTGAAGAAGAAATGCTCATTGAAAATTACTTGCAAAAGCTAAATGGCATGAATTCTTTAAAAGCCAATATCATCCAGTGCGATTTGTATGAAATATTTTTGGAACTGTGTGAAGAAAAGCGGGTCATTGACCGCATTCCTCAGATGGAGGAGCAAAAGGACAGTGAAACTTTTTTAAACATGCTTTCCTATTTTGCTACGCCGGAGGCATTTGTAAAAAAGATGGATTACGGGCAGCATCAGCCTGGAGATGTGCTGATTATTTCGGGTGTTGGAAAGGTGTATCCGTATATGCGCTGTAATCATATTTTGGAAAATATACAGCCGGTCTTTCCGGATATTCCTGTGGTTGTGTTTTACCCGGGCAAGTATACCGGGCAGCAAATAAAACTGTTTAATAAGTTTTCAAGCAATTATTACCGCGCTTTCAATTTGTTATAAAAAAGAGGATGGGGAAAACAATGAAACTTCAAAACATTTATCAAAAAGATATTAACAGATCTATTAACGGTGTTATCAAAGCCGATCAAAATGATGATGAAAATTTACAGCAGGAATTTAGCGAGTATATAATCACCAAAGAGCTGCGCAAACTGTTTGAAGCATTTTATAAGGCTTATGAAAAATCAATTGATACACCGACAGATAAAATCGGTGTTTGGATTTCCGGCTTTTTCGGTTCCGGTAAATCTCACTTTTTGAAGATTTTGTCATATTTGTTGGAGAATAAGGAAATCAGCGGCAAACATGCCATTGATTATTTTGAAGACAAAATTGATGACCCGTTGATGTTTGCTGCAATGAAAAAGTGCACACAAGTACCGACTGAGTCCATTCTCTTTAATGTGGATATTAAATCCACCGGTAAAAAAGGAAAGAATGCTGTTTTTGATGCATTTACGAAAGTGTTTTTTGCGCACCGCGGTTATTTTTGGGATAGGCGCGTGGCATTGTTTGAGCAGTTTTTAGATAAAAACGGCAAATACGAAGCATTTAAAGAGAGATTTGAGCAAATCCACGGCACTTCTTGGGAAGAAGGGCGCGAAGGCTTTGATTTCTTTAGAGATGATATTGCACAAACAGTTGCCGAGGTATTGGGCATCAGTTTAGTTGCTGCCAATAATTGGTTTGATAATAATAATTCTGCTGATTACGGCATTGATAATTTTGTCGATGACATTAAAGAATATATTGACTCCAAAGGTGAAAATTTCAGGCTGATTTTCTGTGTGGATGAAATGGGTCAATTTATGGGTGAGGAGAGAGATCTTATTTTAAATCTTCAGTCCATTGTTGAAGAAATCGGCACGAAATGCACAGGGCGTGTTTGGGTTTTGGTAACCAGCCAAGAGGCGATGGATACCATTACCAAAGTGAAAGCTGCCGACTATTCCAAAATTCAAGGCAGGTTTAACACTCGCTTATCTTTGACTTCTTCCTCGGTGGATGAAGTGATTAAAAAGAGAATTTTGGCAAAAAAAGAGGATGCTCAGCTTCTTTTAGAAAGCCAGTTTGCTGCAAACAGCACAGTGCTTAAAAACATCTTTTCATTCCAAGATGCCAGAAAGTCTTTGCGCGGGTATAAAG
Source organism: Clostridia bacterium (assembly GCA_017430965.1). Lineage (GTDB taxonomy): Bacteria > Bacillota > Clostridia > Oscillospirales > Acutalibacteraceae > RUG714. Next base: position 29,112 of record JAFRLX010000023.1, read on the forward strand.
ATGAAAATGAGTTTGTGCAAACATACCCCTTTGTGCCGTATCAGTTCCAACTCTTCCAAGATACTTTGGTGGAGATTCGCTCGCACAGCAGTACAGCGCAACATCAGTCAAGCGGTGAGAGGTCTATGCTTTCCGCTTTCCAAGAGGTTGCGCAAGAGCTCAATGACCGAGATGAAACGGCGCTCGCTCCTTATTATTTATTCTACAAGGCAGTTAATTCTTTTCTTGAGAGCGATATCAGAAGAGTGATTGAGAGAGCACAGCAGGCGTTTGAGGATGGTGACGGCATAGAAGAGTATGACGTTTGTGTGCTGAAGCTGCTTTATTTGATAAAATACATTAAAGATATGCCTGCCACTTTAGAAAATATCGCTGTTTTGATGACAGATGATATGAATGTGGATAAAATTGATTTGAAAAAGAAAATCAAAGAATCTTTGGATCGCCTTTTTGCGGAAAACTATATCGGCAAAAGCGGCAGTAACTTTGTTTTCTTGACAAATGATGAGCAGGATATTGAAAAAGAAATCAAAAATGAAATCGTGGATTCGGATCAGATTATTTCCAAAGTTCAGAGCATCATTTTTGAGGATTTATATATGAACAAGCAAATTCGAGTTGGCAAAAACAACTTCGGGTTTGACCAGTATGTGGATGATAAGCTTTTCGGCAAAGCGCAAAACCCGATTAAGCTGCGTGTCATTACGGCGGATTCCGATTATGCCGGCTCGGGCGATGCAAAGTTCATGATGGATTCTAAAGCTAATAATGAAGCAATTTGTGTCTTAGACCCGACTTATGATTTCTATGGTGAACTGGAAACTGCGGCAAAAATCATTAAACATGCCAATAAAACCAATCGCTCGCAGTTGAGTGATGTTATTGTTGATATTCTCACCAAAAAAAGGCGGGAAGCGACGGGTTGCGAAAAGAAAGCTAAAGAATTAATTGCTTCTGCTATCATAAATGCCGATTTCTATATCTGCGGTGAAAAGGTGACAATTGCAGGCACAAGTGTAAAAGAGAGATTAGATGTTGCTTTGACAACACTGGTTAAAGTTGTTTACCACAAAATGGGCATGGTTCAAAAGAATTATGCGCATTTGGCGGATGTGCTTGAAATCTTCAACGGGCAGGAAATGATAGGCAATTCAAACCCCAACAGCGAAGCGATAGATGAAGTCTTGCTTTGGATTGACACAAGAGCAAAACAAAAGCGGCAGGTTGTGATGAGCGAAGTTCTTGAGCGCTATAAGAAAGACCCTTACGGTTGGGAAGAAAATGATATAGTTTCCGTTATTGTAACGCTCATTGCCAATAAGAGTGTGAATGTGGTTTACGGCGGTATGGTCTACCAGGAAAGAGATTATCGCCTGCTTGAAATCTTAAGCAAAAAGTCTGAGGTAGATAAAGCCAAAATTGAAAAGAGAGAAGAAATTGATATCAAACTTCGCAGAAGGGTCAAAGCCTTTTTAATCGATTATTTGGACATTATGAATATCTCCGATGAAGAAGATGAATTGGCAGAAAGAATCGTCAGCGAGTTCGATGCCATTCGCAAAGAATGTAACGATAAAATTGCCGCCTATTACACAAGCGGCAATCACTACCCAGGCAGAGATGTTCTGTTTAAAAATGTTTCTGTAATCGAGCAGATACTTAAGTGCAGAAAAGATAATATTGCTCTTTTCCGCAAAGTGATTGATTGCGAAAATGAGCTATTCGAACTTGCTGAAGATAAGCAAGTTGTATTCAGTTTTCTCGAAAACCACCGCGCGATTTTTGAAAGAGGGTATGAAGCGCTCGAAAAGTTTAAGGAAGAAAGGTTCTATTTGGAACCGCAAGAGCAGGCGGTTGAAAAAATAGAGCAATTGGAAGATATTATTTCCTCCGGCAGCCCGTATAGGCGCATGCATGAGATTCCCGGCTTGGTAGATGAGGTACAGACTATTTACCGGCAATTGTTAGAGCAAAAGAGGGAAGAACTTAACAAATACTTTGACACATTGGTTGAAGAAGTAACTGAGATTTTTGATGGTGACCCTGAAGCAAAGCCGGTGCAAGATGCCTTAAAACTGGTTGGCGGTTGGAAATCAAGTGCCGACAAAAAAGACAGCATCACAAAGCTGGATGCGATGAAAACGCAGTTTGAAGCGCAAAAGCAAGTGGAGCTGCAAAAGGCTCTCAAGGAAAAAATCGGGGGCGAAATAACACCGCCTGATGATCCGAAAATTGATGCGCCGCAGGAGGACAAACCAAAAGTTGTTAAAGTCTCCAGATCTGCAGCATTGCCTGCTATCAAAATGACCAGTGCAGATGAAGTTGAAGAATACATAGAGTTTGTCAAAAAGTATTTGCTTAAAGAGTTAGAAAAAGGCGATGCGATTCAGATACTGTAGTTTCGAAAATCGGGACTCGGGATTCGGGACTCGGGATTCGGGAAATTAATCCACGAACGCCGAACCACGAAAGAACAACTCAACAGAGTTTTTATTGACAATCTCTTTAAAACCGACTAAAATAAAATGTGAGTTTAGATTAGTCAATAAGAGGGGACAAAAATATGACCTATATTGAAAGAGCAATCACACCAATATTGAAGAAGAGAGTTTCCGAGAGTAAGTGCCTTCTGCTCACAGGAGCAAGGCAGGTTGGGAAGTCAACGCTTATCAAGCATGTTTTTCCGGAGTATACCAGAGCCAATTTTGATGATCGAATGACGAGACTTCAAGCGAAGGAAGAACCGAGACTGTTTTTTATGAATCATGCGAGACCTTTGTTTATTGATGAAGTGCAAAAAGAAAACAGTGTGCTTGAGGAAATTAAGTTAATTGTTGACGATTCGGATGAAAGAGGGCAGTTCATTCTTTCCGGTTCACAAAAGCTTGAGCTTATGAAAGGCATGAGCGAATCTCTTGCCGGACGAGTGTCGGTTTGCGAGTTAACCGGGCTTTCTATGAGGGAAATCCATCAGGTGCCTTTTCAAAAGCATTTTGTTCCAACTGAGGACTATATTTGCGAACGGGAAGAGCACCTGACAACGTATGTGGATTTATGGAAAACGATACACAGGGGCTTTTATCCCGAATTGTACAGTGCCGAGCGGGATTGGCAGGAATATTATGCCTCCTATGTGGCGACCTATTTAGAGCGCGATATCAATGAGATTATTTCGACCGACAGCCTGACATTTACCAAGTTTTTGACAGCAACGGCGGCACGCACCGGCGAGATGCTAAACTATGCAAATATCGCGAGTGATGTCGGCGTTAGCGAGCCCACGATTAAAAATTGGATATCGATTTTGGAACGGACGGGCATTGTCTATATTTTGCAGCCCTATAGTGCGGGCGCACTTACTCGAGCGATTAAGTCGCCTAAGCTCTATTTTCGGGATACCGGGCTTGCCTGTTATCTCACAAGGTGGACATCGGCAGAGGCGCTCAGTCAGTCCGCAGTGGCAGGCAATATGTTTGAAACATTTGTTGTGTCGGAAGTTTTAAAGAGTTATTGCAATGAGGGAAAAGACTACCGATTCCAAGTTTTTTATTATCGAGGTAAAGATAGAAAAGAGTCTTCTGAAAATGAGATTGACTTGATTATTGAAGAAAACGGAGTTTTGTATCCGGTGGAAATTAAAATGTCGGGAAACCCCAAGGCAAATATGGGCTCTGCAAATCCCATTCTGGATAAGATACCCGATAAAAAACGCGGCATGGGCGTGATTTTATGCCTTGTGGATAAAAAGCTGTATCTGCGGGAGAATTTGCTCGCGCTGCCGATTGAGTATATTTAGCGGGAATCGGGAGTCGGGAATCGGGAGTCGGGAATCGGGAGCCGGGAGTTTAATCCGCGAACCCCGAACCACGAACCACGAATCTGGAACAACGAACCACGAAAAAGAGGAAAACTAATGAACAAAAACGCATTAAAAACATTTGCCATCGGTGCCAGAAACAGTTTAATCAGTGCTGTGAAAAAGAAGGCGTATGAATACGGTATTGATGAGAGCGGCTATGGTGAGAGAAATGCCACAGTCATTGGCGGCAGACCTTTAAGCAGCACCGAAGCGGCGCAAAGAGCTAAACTGGTGGCAAAGATTGATGCCGATGGTTTTGAACAGGTGATGGA
>JAFRLX010000124.1 GCA_017430965.1 Clostridia bacterium
AAAGAATACACCGCCCAAATCTTTCGCATGTTGCGGGAGCACGACTACAATCCGAAACTGATGCGCTTATATATTGTCGGCGGTGGCGGTTGCCTGATTCGGCACTTTGGAGAGTATGATAAAGAACGCACCTTTATCAATACCGACATCTGTGCTACTGCAAAAGGGTATGAGTATATTGCCTTCACGAAGTTAACAAAGGACGGCGGTGGATAATGAATATTAAGAATTTAAAAATCCGCTTTAATATGGAGAATGAGAAGGACAAAGCTGTTTATGAATATTTGCGCAATTCCGATCTTTCCATCAGCAAAGAAGCCATTCGCTCCATTAGTGAATATCTCGTATTATTGGAACAACAAAAAGAGGAAAACAGGTTTTTAAACGCTATTACTGCCACCATTCAAGAAAACCTCAAAGCATTAATTCCGCTCATAAATCTCATCAACATCACCCAGCCTGCACAATCCGAACCACCGCCAAAGCAGGAAATCACAAAAGCCGAAGATAATATGATGGACTTTCTTGATAACTTTTAGGGAACACTATTGCTGTATCTGCGATACCAAAAACACAGCAAAGTGACACCACTTAAATGGATGGAGACAAATATCCTTGTTTTTGACAGCAAAGCAGTATCAATATGCTTACCGGTAATCGAATATAACAAAAAGAATAGGTATGAGGCAGAGAGAAAATGAAGGTAAAATCCTTTGTTTTCCTGTCTCATACCGTAGCAAGCAGGGCAAAAATATATATTTTTGCCACACACTGCAAGGCATTGTGTATGCTTTTAGGGGAATACTTCCCCTAAGACCCTTTGAAAAACACATATTGACAATATAACGGTCAGCCGTTATAATATACTAAAAGGCAGGTGATTAAAATGGATATTAACCATATCATTGAAGACCGTCATCTTTCAAAATATCGCTTGGCAAAAAACAGCGGTATTCCGTATATGACGATTAATGATATTTGCTCGGGCAAAGCAAACCTTGCGGATTGTAATGCAAGAACAATCTATAAACTATCCAAAGAACTTGGCATTTCAATGGAGGAAATGCTGGAGCCGTATTTACTGCCTCGCCCTGCTTTTGAACTGTTTAAGAGCAATGTGTGTCATCACCTCAAAGAACTCGGCGATATCGATTTCCTGATTGATACCATTGAAAGTGGAGACATTGTCACATACTATCAAAGAAGTTGGTATCCCGAATGCTTGTACCTGCTTGCAATGGTGGACTATATCAGCCGCGAAAATGACATACCGCTTTGTGAGGAGTATAACGAATACCGCAAGCAAAAACTAACGGATATTCTTTACCCTGCAAGTGTGTTAACCGCTGCTGCTGTTATGGAAAGCGAAGAAGTCAAAGCAAATGCATTCAAAAATGCAATTCCCGAATTCAAAAGATTTAATATTATAGAAAGTGAGGTAAGAAATGTCAACTGAAAACAGCAATGTCATCAATAAAAGCAATTTGGATAATTATCTTAACGAGTTATCGAAAGCATATAAAAAGCTGGCAGGCAGAAACACGCCTGTCGAAATCATTTTAATCGGTGGTGCGGCAATACTTGAAAACTACGGTTTTCGCGATATGACCACCGATGTGGATGCCGTATATACGGCAAGCTCGGCACTCAAAGAAGCCATCAATCAGGTGGGTGATAAATACGGTTTGCCAAACGGGTGGCTCAATGATGATTTTAAGGAAACCGCTTCCTACAGCAAAGAGTTGTTCCGCTACTCGGTGCCGTACAAAACGTTTAATCAAGTGTTGAGTGTCCGAACGGTCACTTCCGAATACTTAATTGCCATGAAGCTTCGCTCGGCAAGGCAATATAAGAATGATTTATCGGATATTGTAGGCATTTTGAATGAACACCAAAAGCGAGGCGATGCGATTACTTTCGAGCTGGTGGACACCGCCGTTCAAAACCTTTACGGCGGTTGGGAGGATTTCGAAGACGCTGCCATTCGATTTATCAAAGACACCTTTGCTAACGGAGACTATGAAAGCCTTTATGCTATCACTAAAAACAGTGAAAAAGAAGCAAAGGGATTATTGGTACAATTTGAAAGCGATTATCCTAAAGTGCTAAAAACCGAAAATGTCAGTAGCGTTTTAAAAACACTAAGGGCAAAGCGGACAGGTCAGAACAAAACGCCGAAGCATCGAAATGAACACGAAAGATAAAAACAAATCACCACACAAGCCGACAGTGTAATGCTGTCGGCTCAAGTTATTGAAAGGAGCGATAATTGAACAACAAAAGAATCGGACTGTATTTTACAGTCACTGCCGCCGAAAAGCGGCGCATCAAAAAGAATGCCGCACTATGCGGCTTGAAGCAAAGCGAATATATTCGCGGGAGGGCATTGGGCTATGCACCGAAAGCGGTGCCGCCGGATGCCTTTTATCATTTCTGCGAGAAGGTTGATGCCTTGTGCGAAAAACCATTTTCGCCGCAGGTGAATGAAAAAGCACTCTCACTATTGGAGAAAATGGAAAGCATCTATATCACTTCGGATAAGGAGGCGGTGCAAGAATGGCAACCACCGGCTTCTGGCCCGTAAAGGGCAGATTAAAAGAAGTGTTGGCGTATGCGAAAAATCCCGACAAAACCACCGAGGTAAAATATTTAGATGATGACCTGCGTGCCGCTATTACCTATGCCGAAAACAGCAGTAAAACCGATGAACAAATGTATGTTTCCGGTATCAACTGTTCCAAGCACCGCGCCTATGAAGAAATGTGTGCGGTGAAGCGAAAGTTTCATGAAAGCGGCAAGGTTATTGCCTATCACGGCTATCAGAGTTTTGAAGCGGGAGAAGTTACACCGGAGGAAGCACACGAAATCGGAAAAGAAACGGCGAGAAGAATGTGGGGTGACAGGTTTCAGGTACTTGTCACCACTCACCTCAATACCGATAACCTGCACAATCATTTTGTTATCAATGCCACATCCTTTAAAGACGGCAAGAAATACCGCAACCAAATCGGTGACCATATGGAACTGCGCAAAGTGTCCGATGCCGTTTGCAGAGAATACGGAAAATCCGTTTTGGAGAACGCACCGTTTTACGGCGGTCAAAAGAAAGACTATTGGCTTAAACAAAGCGGTCAGCTTTCTCACAGAGAAATGCTGCGCAAGGATATTGAAGATGCGCTGGAGCATGTAACGGATTTCAGAGACTTTCAGCGATATATGTACACTCTCGGCTACCGTGCGCCTCACGGGTACAAAGGTGCGCACATTGCCCTCATCGGACCAGGCTGGCAGCGACCGATAAGAATTGACCGATTGAATAAAAACTATACCGTAGAGGGTATTACCAACCGCATCAAGCAAAACGAAGGGAAAGAAAATATTATCGTTTTCTATAACAACCCGCCGAAAGTGCGCAGACCGTACTATCCGCAGGTGTATCGCTATTATAAAAGTAACAGCAGCTTAATTACCTTACTCTATGAAATCGTCATTCAAATCTTGCAAATGAGTGCGGCTCTTGAGTATGACAACCTTAAACAGCGCCCTGTTTCGCCTGCTATGCGTGCAGAATTGGCAAAGCTCGACCAAACGCTGGCGCAATACCATTTCTTGCGTGACAACAAAATTGAAACTATAACGGACTTTAACGCTTTTACTGAGCAGGTGCGCGAGCAAATTGAAGCGTATGAAACCGAGCGCCAAAAACTGCGCAATCAAATTCGCCGCGCCAAAACACCGGAAAGAGAATTAGAACTCAAAGAACAGTGTAAGGAAATTAGCAAGAAACTGTCACCCTTGCGCAAGCAGGAAAAATTAATTGCCGACATTACAAAGAAAGTGCCTCGACTCCGAGAAATCCTAAAAGAGGAATTTGATTTAGAAAACGGCAAATTTTATGTGCGCTATGAAGACCCGAATAGAGTACACCAAAAACACCATACAAAACAAACAAAAGAAAGGAATTATGAACGATGAATACAATACCTATTACAAGAATCCATCCGTTTGAAGAACACCCTTACAAGGTGCTTGATAACGAGGAAATGAACGAATTAATCCAAAGCGTACAACAACACGGCATTTTATCGCCGCTGATTGTGCGACCAATTGAAGGCAAAACAGATGAATACGAAATCATATCGGGACACCGCAGGTTTCGAGCAGCACAAAAGGCAGGGCTTACCGAAGTCCCTGCCGTTATTTATGCCTTAAACCGAGATGAAGCAGCCATCATGCTTGTGGACAGCAACCTGCACCGCGAACATCTGCTGCCGAGTGAAAAAGCATTTGCCTACAAGCTGAAATATGATGCTTTACGCCATCAGGGAACTTCGTCCCAACTTGGGACGAAGTTAAGAACAGATGAAATGATTGCGCGAGAAAACGGCGAAAGCCGCAATCAAGTGCAGCGCTATATCCGCTTAACCGAGCTTATCCCCGAACTGCTCGATTTGATGGACGAGGGAAAAATTGCCTTTTCCGTCGGTGTGGAATTATCCTTTTTGGATGATGCATCGCAGTACGCACTGCTTGACATTATTGAGCGAGATAACTGCACGCCATCTTACTCCCAAGCCTACCATATGCACAAGGCGTTTAATAACGAATGCCTTACAAAAACACATATGGAAAGATTGATGTCACAAGAAAAACCCAATCAACGAGAAACAGTCAAAATACCGACCGCGCGCATTCGCTCTTTGGTGCCGCAAAAGTACACAGCCAAGCAAACGGAAGAATATATTGTCAAGGCGCTGGAGCATTATCACCGATACTTGCTTAAACAGCGTGGCAAAGGAGACCGCTAATGAGCATCCGTTTCAAAAACGGCACCCGCAAGTATCGGGTAAACGGCTCTGTCTATGTTGTTTCTTCCGTATTTAAAGATAGAAAGGATTGCAAAGTAACTCTAAACTCATGTGTAAAGAAATACATTGAAAACAATCCCGCACAATTGTACTTAGTTCCAAAGGATGATACAATCTCAAGCGAAAATGTGTGCTCGGCTGTCAGAAAGGAGGACAATATTGCAGTCGAAAAAAACAAGCCCTAAATTGGGCATCGCTGCTCTCTACTGCCGTCTTTCAAGAGATGACGGTGCAGAGGGCGAAAGCAACAGCATTTCCAATCAAAAGAAAATGCTCAAACAATTCGCAGAAGAAAACGGCTTTGAAAGCACTCGCTACTATATTGACGATGGTTATACCGGCACCAATTTCAACCGCCCCGGTTTTCAGAAAATGGTAGAGGATATTGAACTCGGCTATATAGCTGTCGTCATTGTCAAAGATTTATCCCGTTTAGGCAGAAGGTACGATACTGTCGGCTATTACACCGACACCTTCTTCCCGAATAATGATGTTCGCTTTATTGCTATCAACGATAATGTAGATAGTGACGAGGGCGAGAATGAAATCGCACCTTTCAAAAATATCATTAACGAATGGTATGCAAAGGACATCAGCAAAAAGTTGCGTGCTTCCTACCGCATTCGCGGCTATTCCGGTGAGCCGCTTTCTCAACCGCCATACGGATATATTAAATCACCCGACAATCCGAAAAGGTGGGTGATTGAGCCGGAAGCGGCAAGCATTGTGCAGCAGGTTTTTCAAATGGCATTGGAAGGTAAAAGTAATGAAGTAATTGCAAAAACCCTGCAAGAACAAAAGATACCTGTTCCTATGGTTTATTGGAATCAAAAGGGCATTCGCAGAGGAGGAACACCCGCACAGGCAAACCCCTACCGTTGGCGATACAGCACTATAGAGAAGATGCTTACACAACAAGAGTATTGCGGCGATGTGATTAACTTTAAATCCCATACAATTTCATACAAAAACAAGAAGCGTATAGAGCATTCAAAGGAAAATTGGGCAATTTTCAAAGATGTGCATGAACCCATAATCGAACGCAAAACCTTTGAACTTGTGCAGGAATTAATTGCAAAAACAAAACGCCGTGCTCCCAAAAAGGGAAACGGCGAAAAGAGTATCTTCACGGATTTCCTTTACTGTGCCGATTGCGGCAAAAAACTGTGGTACCACACCAACCCGACAAACAAAGATATTCATTATTTCAGTTGTTCCAACTACTATAAAGACACACGCGGAGATTGTCAGTCAAGGCACTATATCCGTGCAGATGCCGTGGAACAAATTGTAATGATGGAGCTGCGAAGGCTCGCAAAATACTTGGAGTGTTACGAAGAAAGTTTTGCTCAAATTCTGGCACAAAAGGTCAATTCGGATATGCTCTCCGAACAAAAGCATTTAGAAAAGACACTGGCTAAAACCATTGCCCGAAGTACGACACTCACCGATTTATTGGCAAAGATTTATGAAGATAATGTCAGCGGCAAATTGAGTGATGAAATGTTTATGCAACTATCCCGCAAGTATGAAAAAGAGCAGTTTGATAACAAGGCGAAAATTAAGGAATATAGCGAGCGGCTCTCAAAGATTGATGAGATGAAACAAAACAAGGCAGATTTTATTAAATCTATCCGAAAGTTTATGGAAATGCAAACTTTGACCGCTCCCCTGCTTCGCGAACTGATTGACCATATTGATGTGTATGAAAAAGAGGGAACTTCAAAAACCTACACACAAAGAATTGTAATTTATTACCGCTTTATCGGAACACTGGAACTTCCCGAAGAAATTGAACAGGAACCCTATATCGCGGACACAAGACAAGGCGTTACGGTGGAATACCTCAGCGCATAAGAACATTTCACACCACAAAAAAATAAGTGTGTTCATAACAAATCCGTTATGAACACACTTACTGGTGGGAGAGGGTGGATTCGAACCACCGAAGGTAACAACCGACAGATTTACAGTCTGTTCCCTTTGGCCACTCGGGAACTCTCCCATATATGATTTTCCAAAAGTGGAGCTGGTGGACGGACTCGAACCCCCGACCTGCTGATTACAAATCAGCTGCTCTACCAACTGAGCTACACCAGCATTTTCCAGCTTCGCTACACCGGCATTTCACCGGCGCTCAAATACTATAACATAATACGATTTTTAAGTCAATACTTTTTTCAAAAAAGTGCGCTTTTACACTATATTTTTAAAGTTTTTAAATACTCTTTTTGCTCTGCGCTCACGCGAAAGCTCTCGCGCGCTTTTTGGATAGATTTGTTTTGGGTGAAGGTGTCGAGCGTTTTGCTCTCAATGAGCGGCAGGGTGCTCTCATACTGCTTGGCAAGCGCAGTAGCGAAGTACCAGGCGCGCATCATGTTCACATAGTATTCTTCACTTTGCACCTGTGCTACCCATTGCAGGTATTCCGGCTGAAAATCCGCATCTAAATAGTGGCACATGAGCATGCCGATGGCAAAGCGCACAGTGTATGTTTGCGCCGAAGCCAGCCATTTTTCAATGTAAGGCAGCAGCTGCTCTTTGTGCCGCGCAAAGCATTTCGGGCGCAAGCTGTCGCAGGTCGCCCAGTTGTTGATGAAAGGCAGGAATGCTTCCACAGCGGCAATGCAGCTTTCAAAATCTTTCCGGCGCGCTATCAAAAAGGAATGCAGGTGGTCCTCCTCCAAATAGCGGTGCGGCACCGCGCTCAAAAAGTCGCTGCAATCCTCGCGCGCCAGCTGCCCCGCAAGCGTGCGCAACTGCGGCAGGCGCACCCCTATCACCTGTTCCGGTGCAATGTTCGGAATCAGCTTTGCCGTAAACGCAGCATACTCCTTATCCTGCAATGCAAACAACTGCTGCCGAACGCTCTGCGGTGTTACCATACCTGCCTCCCTGTTCAAACTCTGCTGTTATTTCTTCATTCTTTCGGTAAACGCCGTAATCGCCCGGTAAATGCGCTGCGAGTTGTTGAAATCATCAAAGGCAAAGAAATCATCGGCGCGGCGCTTGTATTCCTCTTCGATTTGGCAGCCGTTTTGCATGTACTTGCAAAGGGTGTCGACAATTTCATCGTTTTCGGTGCAAATCGGACCGAAGCCCATTGTATCGTACTTCAGCGCACCCTCTTCAAAGCGCGGCGGCAATGCCGAGGGGTGGTAGTACACAAGCGGCTTGCGCTGGTAAGCAAAATCATACTGCACACCGGAGTAGTCGGTAACCATTAAGCTCGACTCGGTGAGAATCTTTTCATAGCTCATATCGCCGCTGGCTTGAATGAGCTCAACATAATCGTTGGTGTCATAGTCCGAAATCTGCGAGCTCATGGCAGGGTGCAGCAGGAAAATAAGCTTGTAGCCTGTCCGCTCCGCGCAGTCGATTAATCGCTTGTCGTTAATCAGCGAGTTGTACACTTTAAAGTATTCCGAATGCTTAAAGAGCGGGTTGTAGCCCTTGACCTCATTGAGCATACCGGTGCCGCAGCAGCTCTTGCGCCAGGTCGGCGTAATCAAAATCTGCTTTTGGTCGTTGCTCTTGAGCCCGTCAAAGCGCGCCAAACCGGTTAAAGCAATTTCATCATCATAATAACCGTAGGCAGGCTTTTTAATGTGCTCCACTTCATACTTGGAAGTAGTGGTGTAGAACTGGGTGTTATCATAAGAGCGGCACTGCACCTCCGCATTCTTTTGAATGGTGATGCCGTGGGCAATGCAAATGATATTCCCGCTGAATTTATCTCGGAAACCGTGCTCTAAAATAATGCTGTAGCCGCAGAACCACATAATATCGGGGTGCGTTGCCACAATGTTTTCGGCATACAAGCTCATCAGCTTATGGCGCAGAGAGTTGAATTTGAGCATTTTAATGCCTTTTTTCTTAATGCGCTTAAAGTCATAGGAATCGGCATTGAGCACATAGTAGTGGTGAATGCGGTCCTTTTGTGCGTTGGCATAGGTAATGGCGTATTCACCGTTGTCCCCGCCCTTGTAGAGCTTATCAAAGTACAGCCAAATTCTGCGGTGCCCGTAAATCGGGTAAAGCAGCCAGTACAGCATGCGAATGAGCGGCATTTTAATTTTGAACAAGCCCTGAGAATACAGCAGCAAATCCAAGAAGAAATGGATTTCTTTTTTGATGTTTGCCCCTTTAGAGCGCGGTGTAATAAACAGGCTCCTGTTGATGCAGAACATCGTGATGTTTTTGTATGCCCAGTACGAATGCGGGTATTTTTTTGTCAGCCGCGCTCCCGGTTTCAAGAAGGTCAGCGGCATGTAAATCTTTTTGTTGTGCAGCTCTAAAACAAACTTGATTTCCGTTTGCTTGGTCGGGTCAATCCTGCACTTTAAGTAGTAGGTATACTTTTTAAAGCCCGGAACCGTGAAATACTTTGTCATAGAATAAATGTGGTTTTCTTCTATGGCAACCTCTTTGTCGTTGACATACGCATGAATGCAGCCGGGGTACGCATCTAAGAGCTGCGAATACATATATGCCAAATCAAAGGTCAGTTCACCGTCAACATAATTGACGGCATTGACCTGTACCGCATTGCTGATGTTGTAAGTATAGCCGTTCATCAACGCGAACACGCGGTTGTTTGCCACATCGAAATCGAGGGTGAAATCTTCCGGATGCTTGCGGTATTTGATAAACATCAGCAAATATGCCATCTTGTAGGTAATTCTGTATTGACAGTGGTTGGAATCCTTTGTCAGAATACTGTCGTCCACATACTGCAGCGCTTCACAGACCGTGTCCAAAAATTCTTCTAAATCTTCCCCAATCAACAGTTCGGTGTTTCTGCCGTCCATATTCGTTAAAAAGCGGAATGCCGTGCAGTAAAACACAGCCGTTTGCAGAAATAGCGGCACTTCACCCTTTTCCTGCTTTTGCTGCTTTAACAGCGGAATGTAGTGGGTGCGATAAATCTCGGTGTACCAGCGCAGGTCATGAGAACCGAAGCGGTCAATGGCGCGCTGTGCATATTCTTCATCATACAGGATTGTGGCGTTTTTGAGCAGCGCCATATCGCTGACACCGCATTTTTCTTTGGCATGCAGCGCCACATCAAAAATGTAGAAGGTGCCGCACTCGGCATCAATCACACTTTCATCAAAGCGAAAAGCATCACTCACGCTCTTATCAAAGAAATAGCCGCAAAAAAACAGGTCGGTAATCACCGGGTTGCCTTCAAACGGAATGATTTCTTTATCGCCGATGGCGTTGATAATTTTCGGGTGGGTGTAAACACCGCCGTCGCGGCTGGTGCAGCCTACTATTTTGTGCGCACCAAGCGCACCGAGCGCCTGTTTCAGGCAGTTCGGGTCCGGCTCCAGGTGAGAATTGGTAAAGTTGATAATATCCCCCTGCGCTTTTTGGTAGCTGCGGTTATAGGCGGCGGCAAGTGAGAGCTCTGCCGCTTCCACATACTCAATCGCGGGAAAGCGCGCCTGCAAGCGCTGTGCGGTTTGCCGGGTGCTTTCGGTACAAACCCTGTCAATCATTAAAAACTGTGCCTCACCGGCAGGTAACTGCGCAAGGTAAGAAAGTGCGCTTTGTTCAAACGCTTCGTGTTCCACCGCATAAAGAATACTGATTTTCATGCACATAAACTCCTGTTAATGAACCTTAAGATATTCTTTAATAGTATATCATTAATTACATCTATCGTCAACTATATTTGCCACTTTCGGTCAGAAATGACAATGCCGCACCACAAAATATAGAAAAAAGGCTGCCGCCGAAAAGGTGAGTCCCCGTAACGAAGGTTAGCCCTCAAATCGCATCTTTTTCGCCATAATTGCATTAAAATAGTCGCTTAGGCGTCAGCCTTAAGCGACTATTTTGCTTTATTCTGACAAAAAATCTGCCGATTTTAGGGTGCA
>JAFRLX010000125.1 GCA_017430965.1 Clostridia bacterium
AAAAATGGCACAAAAACGAGCCTCTTTAGAGGCACGCCAAGGTGGCAAAAACAATAAGGCTTGAACAAAGTGAAAGCCCGCGCCTTGAGACGCGGGTTAGTAGCGGGGCTTATAGCCCCTGAGCAAACCACCCGTTTGACGGGTGGTATTGATTGTTTTCACACGCAAAAAAAGCAGGCAAAGCCTGCTTTTTTACTGTGTAAATTTACTGATTGGCGCTGTCTCTTGCAATATTGATTACGCTGATGAGCACATCCTCTTTTGCAGCGGTGCTCAACTGCCTGTAAGAGGCAATCAGCTTTTTCTCATCTTCACTCAAAACGGGCGCGCCCTCATAGCCGGAAACCGGCGAAGCAGCAGTCGAAACGGAACCCGCTTCATCAAAATGAACCATCTCATCAAGAGAGATGCCGTAAAGGTCTGCCAAAGTCACCATAGAGCTGATGCTCGGGTTAATTTTCCCCAACTCATAGTAAGAATAAGTTGAACGGTCAATGTTTAACTTATCGGCAATTTGCTTTTGGGTGAAGCCGTTGGATTTTCTTAAAGTTTTTAATGTTTTGGATACCATAATAATACCACCTCTTGAATAGTGCCGATAATACAAGACCTCAAGCTTTAACACTATTTTTTAATTTCATTATACAGTAAAAATAATAATTTGCAAGCAAAATATTTTTTTTTTGACATTTTGCTACTTTCCCTCCTGTAAATATCAATATGAATTGTGCATTTTTCTTAGTTTTGTGCCTGTTTGCCGCCATACATACAAAAATCCTGCCGACAGCAGTCGACAGGATTGTGGCGGAGAAGAGGAGACTCGAACTCCTGCGCCGGTTGCCCGACCTACGCCCTTAGCAGGGGCGCCTCGTCACCAACTTGAGTACTTCTCCGAATGGTAACTGAAATCTATTTATTAAGGTGTTCTCTGGCGGAGAGGGTGGGATTCGAACCCACGGCTCTTTCGAGTCACTGGTTTTCAAGACCAGCTCCTTAAACCGCTCGGACACCTCTCCGTTTGCCAAATTATATTATCATACGCCACTATAAATGTCAAGAATAAATTAGTTTGATTTGAAAAAACACTCTATATTTTCATAGACATTTTCCGGCATCACACTCTTATCAAACAAATATTTAATAATCTGTAAAATCACCTGCGGTTTGCAAGCCAAATTACCGGCGCTGTAGTAAGAAAAATTGTCTCTTGAGGCATATTTTACCCGCAATCCGTATACACTGATTCTACCGAGCTCCGCATGCTCGGTTTTGCTCTCCACCATCTTATATTCCAAGTCTCCTCCCCCGGCTGTCTTTTTTCTGCAAAAAACTTCCATTTTTGCCTCCTTTCGGTTTTGCTCTATGATAGCATAATGGTTTCAAAAAAATTATCGAAAAAAATAAAAAATAATATATATTGTATTGAATAAGCAATTTTACTATGATATAATACACTATATTGGAGTTTATTATGAGAAAAATTTATAAAATAATACCTTTTATCCTCATAGTGGCGATTGGAATCCTATCCATTCGCCTTTTTGTTGTGTTTGTTCCCCAAAAAGCCGAAAAGGCAGACACCGCAGAGGGTGTGAAATATCTGCACAACTTAGAGGCTGTCGGCGGCAACAAAGCAGATGACATTGTCCGCAAAGCGCGGGAAAAATATGAAGGTGCCGAGCGCCGCAAGAAAATCGCACAAGCGATTAAAGAGGGCAACTTTGAATACGCCATGAAGGATGTTCTCATTGTCGGCGACAGCATCATGAAAGCGATGTATGAATACGGCATTGTGGATGAATCGCAAATCCTTGCCGAAATCGGTGCCGGAACCGCCTTTTTGGAAGATAATATTGAAGACATTGTTGCCGCCAATCCCAAAGTGCTGGTGCTGCATTTCGGTGAAAACCAGCTCAGCACCGAGGAATATGCACCGGAATATGCTAAGCAGTACGGTGAGCTGATTCAAACGCTAAAGAAAAAACTGCCCAACACCAAGATTTATGTGGACAGCATTTTCCCTGTCGAAGAAAAGGCCTACAGCGCAGAGCCCTACACCAAAAACATTGCTGTTTACAATCAGGAACTTGAAAAGATGGCTAAAGATATCGGCGTGCATTATATTGATTACGACGAGATGTTCGCCTCTTTTGACAAAAACTATTTCGATGCCGACGGTATCCACCCGGTTGCATCCTTCTACTCGGAGCAGTTCTTGCCCTATATGTTGACGGAGGTAGGTGTCGCAGATGAGTAAAAATCTATACCGCGCTATCGAAGTGCTGCTGATACTGCTGCTCATCGGGTTTATTGTTTTTCTGTTTATTTCTCATACCGGCGGCACGAAAAAGCGCGTGAAAGAAATTGCCGCGCCGGTGTTACAGTCCGCCGACCTTTCCGCGCTGAGTAAAAAGAGCGCAAAGGATGCGGCAAAAACTTTCGGCTTCGATACGGAAAAAGAAGAAGGCATCCTCTATTATGCCAACGATAACATTATGGATTGTTCGGAGCTGCTGATTGTCAAACTCAAAGATGAAGCGGATGCTCCCGCTTTTCGGGAAGCTGTTGAAAGCAGAGTGCGCAAGCAGCAGGATTTATTCAAAAACTATGCGCCCGACCAATATGCTTTGCTCAAACAGGCAATCATTGAGGTAGACGGGAACACGCTGTTTTACTGCACATCAAAAGATGCAAACGCAATTTATGAAGCGTTCAAGAAAGCGCTATAGCACAACAAATAAGAATTTTGCATCGCAAAATTCCTTATTTGTACATTCAAAGGAAACAAACACATGGTATTCAGTTCCTCCACATTTTTAATTGTCTTTTTACCGCTGACCATTGTCCTCTACTATGTAGTCGGCGAAGTGGTTGCGCGCAGTACGACAGTTAAAAACATCATCTTGCTGATTGCAAGCCTCTTGTTCTATGCATGGGGTGAACCTGTTTATATCATTTTGATGCTGTTGAGCATTCTTTTTAACTTCGTTGCGGGCAAAGATATTGACCGCGCGCGGCAAGCCGGCAACCGCAAAGGGGCAAAAACCGCCTTTATCATTGCCATTATCTTCAACCTTGCGGTACTCGGCTTTTTCAAATACTTCGGCTTTTTGGTGGAGAACATTAATGCGCTCTTTCATATTCAGCTGCAAATCCCGCAGCTGGCGCTTCCTATCGGTATTTCGTTCTACAGCTTCCAGATTATGTCCTATATCATTGATTTGTACCGCGGCGAAACCGAAGTGCAGGAGCACATTATTCCCTTTGCGCTGTACATATCGCTCTTCCCGCAATTAATTGCCGGTCCGATTGTAAAATACAAGGACATTGCCGCACAGCTGGACAATCGCCAAGAAAGCCCGCAGCTGTTTTCTCAGGGAATGTTGCGCTTTACGGTAGGGCTTTCCAAAAAGCTGCTGCTCGCCAACACCTTAGGCGCCGTATTCACCACCATTCAGGCTTCCGGTGCCAAAAACACTTCTGTGCTGGGAGCTTGGCTGGGCATTATTTGCTACACGCTGCAAATCTACTTTGATTTCAGCGGCTATTCCGATATGGCAATCGGTCTTGGCAAGGTGTTCGGTTTCCACTTTAATGAAAACTTCAATTACCCGTACATTGCTACGAGTGTTACCGATTTTTGGCGCAGGTGGCACATTTCGCTTTCCACCTGGTTTAAAGAATATGTCTACATTCCGTTGGGCGGTAACCGCTGCAGCACCCCGCGGGTGATTCTCAACTTAATGATTGTGTGGTTCTTGACCGGTATGTGGCACGGCGCCGCCTGGAACTTCATTGCCTGGGGCATGTTTTATGGCGTTTTGCTCATTCTCGAAAAGTATGTGCTTGCCGCCGTGATTGAAAAAATCCCGAAAGTGCTGCGGCACATTGTCACGCTCTTCATCGTCATGATAGGCTGGGTGTTTTTCAGCGCACCGAACCTCTCGGAAGCAGTCGACTATCTCGGTGCCATGTTCGGAAAGGGCGCAGGTGTCATGGATGCCAATGCCAAATACCTGTTAACCTCTAATTTGATTATGCTCATTATCGGCATTTTTGCGGCAACACCGCTGTACAAAAAAGTGATTGCGCGCATGCAGCCGAAAACCGTGAACCGCTTGCGGATTGTTGTTTTCCCGCTGCTGTTCTTGCTGTGCATTGTCTTTATGATTAGCGAAACCTATAATCCATTCTTATATTTCAGGTTCTGATATGCAACAAAACAAAAACCAAAAACCGCATACACCTTCCGCTTACGATGAGTTTCTGCATTCTTCCGAGTTTGATACACTCGAAAGCAATATCGATTACTTTTCCGCTAAGCCGCAAACACCGCGCGAAACCGACAACCGGTCTCGTGCCGGACAGGCGCGCAAAAAAGCGACTGTAAGTGCCAAAAGCACCAAGCGTTCCGCCAAGAAAACCAAGGCTGCGCCCAAGCAAAGCCGCTTAGCGCAGGAATATGCCGCCGACAAAGCTGCAAAAGAGAGTGGTGAACACTCCCGCCCCGCGCAAAGGCAATACTCCGCAGAATACTTAGAACAAAAAGCACAGCTCGAATACAGCAAAAAACAAAAGCAGAAAAAGTCGGCATACATCACCACGCTCATTTCAGCGTGCATCATCACCCTGCTGTTATTCACTTTCAGTGTCGTTACCTTAGCCGGAAAAATCGAGCCCTACAGCGAAACCGAAAACCGCTACCTCGCCGGCAGACCCAAGCTGAGTGCATCTGCGATTGCGGACGGCAAATACATGCAGGACATGGAAAACTACCTCTCCGACCAATTTGCCGGCAGAGGCGCATTGGTCAAAACCAGAACCGCAATTGATGTGCTGTGCGGTAAAAAGGAAATCAACGGCGTTTATATCGGCAAAAAGCACTTCTTGTTTGAAAAGCCTGCCGAATACGATGAAGCGGCTGTCGGCAAAACGATTGAAGCGATTAACCGCTTCAGCAAAAAGAATAACAAACTCCATTCTTACTTTGCGATTGCGCCGAATGCCTCCGGCGTGCTGCCGCAGCTTATGCCGACAGCAGCGCCGGCTACCGACCAGCAGGCACAAATCAAGAGCATCTATTCAAAATTGGATAAAAGCATTCAAACCGTGGATTTATATTCCACCCTCGCCGCCAATGAGGATGCGCAAAGTCTCTATTACAAGACCGACCACCACTGGACCACCAAAGCGGCAGAAATCGCCTTCAAGCAAATTGCCGCCAACATGAAGATTGACACTTCGAAAGTGACACACCAGACCTATGCTGTCACCAACGATTTCCAAGGCACAATGGCAAGCTCCTCCGGGTTGTTCAACGCCAAGGACAATATCTACATCACCGTGCCGAAAACAGATATACAGTATGTGGTCAACAATGTCAGC
Source organism: Clostridia bacterium (assembly GCA_017430965.1). Classification (GTDB taxonomy): domain Bacteria; phylum Bacillota; class Clostridia; order Oscillospirales; family Acutalibacteraceae; genus RUG714. Next base: position 5,386 of record JAFRLX010000125.1, read on the forward strand.
GAAAACAAAAAAAGCTCTTCCATCTTTGTTTCTTCAAAACTGGAACAGCAAAATAAATATGAAGTCTTTTTCGGCGGTAACTTCTCGCAAATCAATATCGACACTACCCTTAATTCCAAAAACGTGTTACTGGTAGTAAAGGATTCCTATGCCAACTGCATGATGTCCATGCTTGTACCCTACTATAAGCACATTGTGATAGTTGACCCGCGCTACTTTACCGACAGTATCGATAAGCTTGTCAAAAATGAAGGGATAACGGATGTATTATGGCTGTATAATGCCAATACTTTCCTTACCGACACTTCCATTCAAAATGTATTTTAAGGTGAGCTATGAGCATAAAACGCAACGCCATTGAATTGATAAAAAAAATACCGGGCGGTCTTGACCTGCTGTGCAGCATCAACGCCAAGAAGTGGAAAGCACAGTATGAAAGCGCACCGGTGCAGCAAAACAAAATCATTTTCACCAACTATATGGGAAAAGGCTTTGGCTGCAATTGCCGCCCTGTCGCGGAGGAACTGCTGCGCAGAAACGAAGATTTTGAGATGGTGTGGGCAGTTTCCGACCCTCAGGCGCAGCGCACAAAGTTCCCCGCTGCCATTCGCCTGGTCAAATACGGCAGCCCCGAAATGATGTATGAATATGCCACCGCAGGTTTTTGGGTGTGCAATTACCACTTGGTAGACCTGTTCGGTCACGGGATGCGCAAAAAAGCCGGGCAAACCTACATTCAGATGTGGCACGGCTCTTTCGGCATCAAGCGCCAGGAAAAGGATGTGGCAGCCTTAACTAAGGATAAGGTATGGGTTAAGTTTTCCAAAATGAACGCAGCCAACACCGATTACTGGATTTCCAACTGCCGCTTTGAGGACAATGTGTATACCCGCTCCTTTTGGGAGGTAAAAAACATTCAGCCCTTCGGGCACCCGCGCAATGACATTTTCTTTCAAGAGCACAATGCGCTCAAAAGCGCCGTAAAAAAGCGCTTAGGCATTGCGGAAAACACTTCTTTTCTGCTGTACATCCCCACTTACAGAGACGACATGAGCACCTCCTACTACAGTGTGGATTTTGCCGCTGTAAAAAAAGCCTTGGAGCAACAAAGCGGCAAAGAGTGGAAAATCGTTGTGCGCCTGCATCCCAAATTAGCCGACAAGGCAAAGGAATTTGTGCCTGAAAGTGCCGACATTATTGACGGTACGGGAATTGACGACATCACCGAGCTGCTGGCAAGTGCCGATGCGGCGCTGACCGACTACTCCTCGGCTGTGTTTGATTTTATGCTCTCGCGCAATCCCGCTTTCATTTTCGCAACCGACATTGAAAAGTACAATAATGACCGCGGGTTTTACTATGACATTTACACCACGCCCTTCCCCGTGGCGACCAATAATGAGGAACTCATAGCAAACATTTTGGCATTTGACAATGAGGCTTACCAAAAGCGCATTGATGCTTTTTTGGAAGAAAAAGGCTCCTATGAAACCGGCACCGCCGCAAAGAAGGTAGCCGAGCTTATTTGCGCAAACTGCAAGTAAAGCAGCTCCTGACTAAAATGCAACGCGTTGCCGCCTTTCGCGAAATGTGTCGCATAAACATGAATACGCAAAAAAATGAGACTGAAATCAGTCTCATTTTTTAAATATATTCATTTTTTTTCAAAAACTCATTGACTCGATACAGTATGTTTTTATCGTTTTCAAATTTTAAATGCCGCATCGCTTTATGAAAATCCAGCCACAGGTAATCCTCAATTTCCTCTTCTTGAATGACTGTTTTCGGCGTTTGACAGGTCGCGGCATAAATGTAGACCATTTTTTCAATTTTGTGCTGAATGGAATACTCGCTCTTTGCCTTGAAGCCTTCAATAATGGAAATGTCAATCCCCGTTTCTTCCTTGACCTCTCGAATGGCAGCCTGCTCATCGCTCTCACCCTTTTCCACGTGCCCTTTCGGAAATGACCAGTGGGCGGAGCGCTTATTTTTGATTAACAAATAGCGCACTTTGCCGCCGATTTCGTGGTAGACAACCGCGCCGCAGGAGCGCTCATAAAGACAGTCCAGAGAAAAATCATAATGCTCTTTGAGCACTGCGAGCTGTTTATCGATTTCGTGCACAATAAAGCGCTTGGATTTCGGACAAACCACCAGTGTTTTTTCATTGGTTTGGTGATTGGTGAGAACCGCAATAATCCTGCCCTCAAATTCTCTGACAGGATGATGAATGCCTAAAATGTAGGCGCCGGTATGTTCGGGGAGCTGAATCCTCTTGCCGGTGGCATACCCGAAATTGACCGGATACACAAATCCATAGGCAGTATCAACAGAACCGATAGGTCTGCTGACACATACCCTGCAATATTTTCCTAACATCTAATACTCCTGAAAATGCCACCCTGACAAGGTAAAACGCAAGGTTTACCCAAACGATGGCGAACGATATAATGGTAGTATTATAATATATTTTGTTAGAAAATACAAGTGTTTTTGACAAATAAGGATTTGCCTCCCCCTTTCGGCTGCCAAATCCTCCGCCCTGCTGTCAGCGACCGCGTTCCGAAGCCGGCGCGAAAACAAAATGAAACAGCAAAAATGCGAAAAATACGGTGCAGAAGTTTAAACTCCTGCACCTTTTTTAAAACATCCGCATCACCAGCATTGCCGCAACGGCAGGAATGCCGCCAAGCGCACTGCCGGCAATGCTTGCGGCGGTGACCGGCACGGAAACAGCAGTCATCAGCGAAGTAAAGTGGATTGCAAAAAGCGCCCCCACGCCTGACACGGCGGAAAAAACAAAGCACTTCAAAAAACCGCACTTTCCCATCGCCACCAACACCGCTACCGCTGCCGCTACTGCGAAAAAGCCTATCATTAAAACAAAAGGAATATTCATACACTTCACCCGTATACCATATGCAAGGAAAGGATGAAATATGAATCACTCACCGAAAAAGCCGTTTGACTACGCGCCGGTAACGAGTTTATAGATGAGCAGCCCGACAGCGGGTATTAATACCAGCAGTGTGTTGCGCACCATGCGAAAGCGCAGCAAACGCCACTGCTCTTTTGTCATCTCGTTCACCTGCGGTATCTTCAACAAAGCCAAAACAATCGCGGAAGCCAAAAAGATGAAATAGGCGTTGATAATAAACAGATATGCCGCACCGCCGAGCATTTTCCACTGCCCGTTGGCAATGGAATAGCCGCAGGTACAAAGCGGCGGCATTAACGCGGTGGCAATGGCAACACCGGGAATAATATTATTAAAAACACTCTTGCGCGTTTGCCCGATAATGCCTGCCGTGCCGCCGGCAAGGGCAATGACAACATCAAACAAACCGGGAGAGGTACGCGCCATTAATTCGCTTTTGCTTCTTTGACCGGAGAAATCAAAAAATAAATTGTCGAAACGGCAACGCTGATGAGAATCTGCATCACCAATCCCACGGCATGATTGCGCGCTAAACGCATGTCTGCGGAAATGAGCCCGAACGCCATCGCCAGCAGGCTTCCCATTAATGGCGAAATCAACATTGCACCGATGATGACCGCTGTGGAGCCGACATTCAAGCCGACCGAAGCGATAAGTATGGCGCATATCATCACACACATATTGGTGCCTGTAATTTTACCGCCAGAAAGCAGGCGGTCACGGATTTCCTCGTGAGTGGCGGTGTCCTCTTTGAGAGAAAACATGCGCTTTACAAAGGAACGGAGTTTTTCTTCATGTTTGGTACTCATACATCTCAGCCTTTCTGCCGTTCTTACGGCGCCGCTGCGCCGCACTTTTAGAAAAAGAAGCACACATAGCCCAACGGCTTCGGCGCTCTTTTGTCATAGTCATATTTTATCAAGAAAAGCGTATTTCGTCAAAGGTGAGTCCCCGTAACGAAGGTTAGCCCTCAAATCGCATCTTTTTCGCCATAATTGCATTAAAATAGTCGCTTAGGCGTCAGCCTTAAGCGACTATTTTGCTTTATTCTGACAAAAAATCTGCCGATTTTAGGGTGCA
>JAFRLX010000126.1 GCA_017430965.1 Clostridia bacterium
GCAGTTTAGAGGAAGCGCAGCAGATTTTGAGCGCAGCTTTACTTTGTGTAAGGCAAGCGAAAAATCGGTTGCGGTTTGCTGCCTTTTTGAGTTAATGTAAGCAAGTGCACCGCCTTTTAAGGTAGGGCTTTAGAAAAAACGGCGCAGTTTAGAGGAAGCGCAGCAGATTTTGAGCGCAGCTTTACTTTGTGTAAGGCAAGCGAAAAATCGGTTGCGGTTTGCTAAAATTCGCCGTTTTTGCAAAGCAATATCCCTAAAAGGCGGTGCACAGAAAAAAACAGAAAAGACAGAGGGGTTACCTCTGCCTTTCCTGTGTTATTGGGGGTGTGAGAAGAAAAGTATATATCTGTGCCATGTGGAGAAAGCACAGACCGAGTGGGAATCCACTCCAAGGCATCTCTTCACCAAGTCCGTCACTCTTGATGAAGAAAACCGTAGTCAGGTTTTGACTACGGTTAGATTGTATCATAGATGTCAGTGCCTGTCCACTGTTTTTCATCGCAATAATCGACACAAAAGCGGTGTTTCGCTCACCTTACAACGGTTTTTTTAAAATTGCTGTCGAAGAGCGGGGATACTTTGTCGGAGTTTGCGAAATCTTTTTTATGGGAATGATGGTTCTCTCGCTGCCGTCCGGCAAAGTGAAGCAGTCAACCGCTTCGGTTTCGCCGCCAAGTGTTGCAATCGCGTTCTCGGCTTCTGCCAACTCTTCCCGACCTTCCTTTCCCTTCATCGCCACAAAGCAGCCGCCGGGCTTAACGAAGGGGAGAGTCAGTTCACACAGACTGCCGAGACTTGCTACGGCACGCGCCACCGCAAAATCATATGTTTCACGGGAAACACTTTTTCTTGCTTCCTCCTCCGCTCTTGCGTGCAAAACCGTTCCGCTTAATTGCAAGGTTTCCAATGTGTCGGCAATAAATTGAAGTTTCTTTCCGGTAGAATCCAAAAATGTCATCTTTAAATCCGGGCGCGCAATCAGCATCGGCAAGGAAGGAAAGCCCGCGCCGCAGCCGACATCAATCACTGTTGCACCCGCAGGAAAATCAACATAACGAAAAATCATCAAGCTGTCTAACAAATGCTTTATGCTGACAGCCTCGGGTTCTTTAATTGCCGTAAGGTTCACTTGTCGGTTGCGCTCCAGCAGCAGGGCGGAAAATTCATCCAACATCTCTAAGGTGCTGTCGCTTTGCGGCACCTCGTAGCTTTCACAAAATTCTTTTAAGCTTAAAATATCAATCATGTGTTTCTCCGCTTTTTGCAAGATGAATGAGAAGTACACTGATGTCGGCAGGCGTGACACCGCTGATACGGCTTGCCTGACCCACATTATGCGGCCTTATTTTGGAAAGCTTTTCTGCCGCTTCCAAGCGCAGCCCGGTCATCTCTTCATAGTTAATTTGCGCCGGAATCAGCTTTTTTTCCAAACGGCGCATTTCTTTAATTTGCGCTTCCTGCCGCTTGATGTATCCCTCATATTTTATGGCAATTTCCACCTGTTCAAACACTTCCTCCGGCAACTCCGGCCGTGTCGGGTCAATAGGGGAAAGCACCGCATAGTTTAAAGTCGGTCGTTTGAGCAGTTCTATCAGCTTGCAGCCTTTTTTGAGCGGCGATGTTTCATGTGAAACAAGAATGGCATTGACCTCTTCACTCAACGGCACAGAGGTTTGCTCCACACGCTTGCGCTCGGCAGCAATCATTTCCTGTTTGCGCAAAAACGCTTGGTAACGCTCCTCTCCGATGAGGCCTATTTGGTACCCGAGCGGTGTTAACCGCGCATCCGCATTGTCCTGCCTGAGAATCAGGCGATATTCACTGCGACTGGTCATCATGCGGTAGGGGTCGGTGCAACCCTTTGTCACCAGGTCATCAATTAATGTGCCGATATAGGAGCTTGCTCGATCCAACACAAAAGGCTCTTTCCCCAATATTTTGTGGGCAGCATTGATACCGGCTACCAGACCTTGTGCTGCAGCTTCTTCATAACCACTGGAGCCGTTAAACTGCCCTGCGCCGAATAAACCTTCGTAATCTAAAAATTCCAAAGTCGATTTTAACGCCAGCGGGTCCACACAATCATATTCAATCGCATAGGCTGTGCGCATCACCTGCGCATGCTCCAAACCTTCTATTGAGTGGATAAAATCCGCCTGCACATCTTCCGGCAAAGAGGAGGATAAGCCTTGTAAATAAATTTCCTCGGTATCTAACCCGCAGGGTTCTATAAATATCTGGTGGCGCTGCTTTTGACTAAAGCGCACAATTTTATCCTCTATGCTCGGGCAATAGCGCGGGCCCTTGCCCTCAATCTTTCCCGCATACATCGGTGAACGGTCTAAATTGTCTAAAATAATTTGTTTGGTTTTTTCGTTGGTATAAACAATATGGCAGGAAACTTTATTGGAAATCTCACTGTGCGGCGAGAAAGAAAAGGGGACCAAATGAGCATCGCCTTTTTGTTCTTCCATTTTAGAAAAATCCAAACTCCTGCGATTGACTCTGGAGGGTGTGCCTGTTTTAAAGCGGCGCATCGGTAAGCCCAATTTGCGAATGGCGTCTCCCAGTTCCTTCGCCGGGAACATGCCGTCCGGTCCGCTTTCATAGGAAACATCGCCGACATAAATTCTGCCGGAAAGAAAAGTGCCTGTAGCAAGAATGACACACTGCGCACTGTAAACAGCTTCCAGCTTTGTTTTTAAAAACCACTTGCCCTCTTTGCGGTACAAATCAATAATTTCACCTTGCATCACTTCTAAATTGTCCTGCAATTCCAACACATGTTTCATATAGCGCGCATAATCCTTGCGGTCAATTTGCGCGCGCAGCGAATGCACGGCAGGGCCTTTGCCGAGGTTCAGCATTCTGGATTGAATTAAAGTTGCATCGGCTGCCAGCCCCATTTCGCCGCCGAGCGCATCAATTTCGCGCACCAAGTGCCCCTTTGATGTGCCGCCGATAGAAGGATTGCACGCCATATTGCCGACCCAATCCAAATTGATGGTAAAAACAGCCGTGCGGCACCCTAAGCGCGCCGGCGCAAGGGCAGCTTCAATACCGGCATGACCGGCACCGATGACAATAATATCATAATCTTTTGCAAAATATTCCATACTTTATTTCCCTACACAAAAATGCTTGAAAATTTCATCGGTGATTTTCTCCGTGGCTCTTTCACCGGTCAATTCCAAAAAGGCGCTGACTGCCGCATCAATACTCACATTCACGGCATCTAACGTCAGTCCCGCTTCTATTGCCTCCAACGCTTCTTCCATACAGGAAAGAGCCGTTGCAAGGCAATTCTTTTGCCGCGCGGTGGCAAGCAGCGGAGCATAGGGATTAAAGTCTTTGGTTCCCAGCTCTTCTTCTACTGCCTGCACCAAAGCCTCATAGCCTTCTGCCTGTTTTGCGGAAACAGCAACAATTCTCTTGCCAAAACCGGCTAAAGCAGAGCTCTCCCACACAGCCGATAAATCTATTTTATTCATAATAAGAATCGCGCGCTTATTTTTTATCGCCTCCAGAAGGGCAAAATCTTCCTGCGAAAGCGGCTTGGAAGTATCAAAAACAGCGAATATCAAGCCGGCAGATGCCGCTTTCTTTTTGGAGAGCGCAATGCCGATTTGTTCAATTTTGTCTTCGCTTTGGCGCAAGCCTGCAGTATCCGAAAGCTTTAAAACGACATTGCCGCAGCGCACAGAGGTTTCCACGACATCGCGCGTGGTGCCTTCTATCTCGGTCACGATGCTTTTTTGTTCACCGCAAATCAAATTCATTAAACTGGATTTGCCCACATTGGTTCTGCCCAAAATCGCGGTTTCCACACCCTCCGCCACAATTTTTGAAACTTCAAATGTTTCAAGCAGCTCGCGACTCTCCTGTTTCGCTTGAAGGATAACGTTTTTTAAATGAGCCGTATCGATCGCTTCAATATCATCATCGGGATAATCTGTCCATGCAGCCAGGTGCGCGGAAAGTGCAATTAAGGAAGCATTGATTTGGCTGATTTTTTGAAACAGCGCCCCTTCCTTTGCACTCATTGCCGCTGCGGCGGAGGCATCGGATTGTGCCGCAATAATGGAAGCGACTGCTTCCGCTTCCGTTAAATCAATTTTTTTATTCAAAAAAGCTCTTTTGGTAAATTCCCCTGCTTCGGCAGGCACGGCACCTGCCGCATAAACAGCCTCAAGAACTTTTTTCAATAAAAACAATCCGCCATGGCAGGAAAGCTCCACGACATCTTCACCGGTGAACGAATGCGGTGCTTTAAACACCAAAGCAACACATTCATCCAGAGTTTGTCCGGCAGCATTTTGCACATAACCGAAGGCTGCGGTATACCCTTGCATTTCGCAAAGCGCTTTTTTTGTGGAGACAGCACGAAAAACCCTTGCCGCAACAGCAATGGCATCATCACCGCTGATTCTGATAACACCGATTCCGCCGACTGCCGGCGCGGTGGATATGGCTGCAATTGTTTTCATAACACCTTTCCTCTTCCCGATAACAATCGGACTTGCCAAAAAAATGGTGGTGGAACCCTCCACCACCATTATAAAAATGCTTATTCTTCTGTGTTGGCCTTGGTAACAATACCGTAAAGCGGTGCAGAAGAGATATCCTTTTTCGGCTCTCTGCTCTCGCTGACAGCGGGAGTGCTGCTTTGAGAACGGCTATTATGGTTGCCGCCCTTTCTGCCGCCGCGCCTGTCATTTTTGCGATATGCACCTTCCGCCGGAGAAATAACCACTCTTCTGTCAATATTCGAACCGATAGAATGACTGGTTACACCCTCAATATCCTGAACCGCTGTATGAATAATATGTCTCTCATACGGATTCATCGGTTCAAGGGTAATTCTTCTGCCGCTGCGCAAAGCATTCTTTGCATTTCTGTGTGCCAATGCCGTCAGCGTATTTTCTCTTTTTTCCCTATAGTTGGCAACATCCAGGGTTACTCTGACATAATCATCATGCCCTTTGTTGGCAACTAAAGAAGCCAAATATTGAATCGCATCTAAGGTTTCCCCTCTGTGACCGATAATCATACCGTCAACATCATGGTCGCCGCTGTCAAGGTGAATAAAGACCGTTGTGCCATCCATCACTTTCGATTCGGTTTTGACATCCGTGCCGAGCATTTTTGAAGTGATGTCTTTGACATACGCTTCACATTCCACTCTTGCCTTTTCCAATCTTGCGGCATCCACAGGCTCACGCGGCTTTTCTTCTTTGAGTTCCGCTTTCGGCTGCGGTTTTTCCTTTTTTTCAACCTGCTTTTTCGCCGGTTTTTTTTCTACTTTTTTTGCTTTTGCAGTTTGCTTTTTAACAGGCTTTTCTGCTTTTTCGTAAGAAGCCCTTACCTGTGCTTTTTTTCCGCCGAATAAACCTAAGATTTTTTTCTGCGGTGCACAAATAATATCAAATTTAATGTCAGCATATTCGGGCGCATTCAGCATTCTTCTGGCGTTTTCGCGCGCCTGCTCAATGGTTTCGCCCTCGCCGATTTTTTCAATGATCAAAATGATACCTCCGATAGACTGCCCGGCAGCCTCGCTGAATGATTATTCAACTGTTTTCTTTCTGTCTTTAATACTCTTTTCATAGGCGTATCTGTTAATCACATCGCTAATCATATTCTTTGCTGCCACTTTCGGCGGAGCATAAATATTAGAGAGTAAGACAGTTTGGAAGAATGCAAAGATATTGGAAATGACCCAATAAAAACCAACGCCTGCAGGAACGGTAAAGCAAAGGTAGATTGAGAAAATCGGCATAAAAGCCATCATACAACCTTGGCTCAGCATATTGGAACCCTGCGACATAGCGGGATTATATTTTTTTTGCATTCTGGTTGAATAAAATGATGTTAAAAATGAAGTAATGCCCGATAAAATCGGGATAATCCAAAGGATACTGAAGGATTTAATAGACGGTGTCTGTGTTAAATCAATTCCAAACAGGGTAAAACCTTGCGCAAACTCTTTCATCTGCTCAATTTGTGCCGTTGAAAAATAGGAAGAAATTTTTGCGCTGATTTTAGAAGAAGAGTCTCCTAACTGATTGAGCAATAATAACTCCTGATAATAGGAGCTTCTTTTACTTGTAGAGATGCTGGAAAAGAAATCGGTTACATTTTTATCTGCCAAAAAAGCAGCAGCTTCATCTTTAAACCTCAATACATAGGAAACCGGTCTGGTGATAGCACCGTATACACCCCACAGTAAGGGAAGGGAAATCAACATGGGACCGCAACCTGCAGCCATGGGATTATACCCTTCTTTTTGATACAGTTTTTGTTGTTCTTCGGAAAGTTTTTGGCGGTCGTTACCAAACTTTTGCTGCAGCTTTTGCAGTTTCGGCTGAATTCTGAACTGCTTTGCCTGATTCTTTTGTTGCGGAATCGATGTCGGCAGCAAAAGCACTCTTGTGATGATTGTAAACACAATCAGTGCGATAACATAAGGTGCCGGTGTATTTTTGAATAATTCATAGAAAAATCCGAGAATATATCCGAAAATAGAATAAATAAATCCGAAAAGTGATCCGAAAATTCCGTTCATTTTTTTCTCCTGTGTTTTAAATTCCGCTGATAGTCTTTTGGCGGAACCGGGTCATACCCGCCCTGAAACAGGGGGTTGCACCTTAAAATTCTCTTGAATGCAAGCCAGGAGCCTTTGAGCGCTCCGTGAACTTCCACTGCTTCAAGAGCATAGGCCGAGCAAGTTGGATAAAAACGACAACAGCCGTGAGAAAGCGGTGATAAGAAAATTTGATAAAATCGAATAATTCCTTTAATGATTGTTTTCATCTTTTAAAATTCCGGCTTGTATAAAACACTTTTTTAAGTCTTTTGTCACATCTGCAGAAGAAGCATACACACAGCGTGTTCTTGCTACAATTACCATATCATAGCAACCGTCTAAAGCAGGCAACAGTGTGCGAAAGGCAACGCGAATTAAACGCCTCGCGCGGTTTCTTTTGACCGCTTTGCCGATTTTCTTCCCGCTGGTAATGCCGAGCCTGCAATGATCAAGCTTATTTTTTCTGAAATACACCACAATATGCGGGCTGACATAGCTTTTTCCTCTTGCATAGAGGTAACGAAAATCCTTATTGAGTTTTATACTTTCGTACTTATCCATTTACATTTTATTAGTAAGTGAGCTGCTTGCGACCCTTTGCACGACGGCGCGCTAATACCTTGCGACCGTTTTTGGTAGCCATTCTTTTACGGAAACCGTGTTCCTTTTTTCTGTGCCTTTTTTTAGGCTGATAGGTTCTTAACATTTTTTCTCCTCCAATCTGTTGCCAAAACTTGTCTTTGACAATGTATTCTATACGCAGTATGGTCATTCAGATGATGAATTGCCGGATGGTACGGAGCAGTAACGGCTGTCCAGAGTTTCTTTGCAGCAGCATTCTTCTCGTTATACTTGATCTCCCAGCAC
>JAFRLX010000127.1 GCA_017430965.1 Clostridia bacterium
CCCCTAAGGGGAGAAAATGGCGTAGTTTCAATAAAAACTATCAAACAAAAGAGCAACGCGTTCTTTTACAATCGGGTGAGGGTGTCCCTCCCTCAATTATTCACCATTCATTATTCACTATTCACTACAAATAAGGATTTGCGAGCCCAAAGGGCTCGACAAATTCCTATTTGTCTATATCTTTTCCATTCTCGCCGTTCTTGAAACCGACAACACCACGCCCATTTCCAACAGCAGCATCAAAAGCGATGTGCCGCCGTAAGAGAAAAACGGCAGTGAAATGCCCGTATTCGGTATGGTGTCCGTTACCACGGCGACATTGAGGATGACCTGAATACCCACTTGGAACACAATGCCCATGGTCAGTAGCGAAGCATAGTTATTCTTTGCACTCTTGGCAATCATAACGCCTCTGCCGATGAGCATACAGAAAGTCCCCAAAATCAGGATGGCACCGACAAAGCCGAGCTCCTCGCAAACAATGGCGAAAATAAAGTCATTCTGCGGCTCGGAAACATACAGGTATTTCTGCATGGATTGCCCGAGCCCGGAGCCGAGCAGTCCGCCGGAACCGATAGCATACAAAGAGTTGTTGGTCTGCCACCTTGCACCGAGCGGGTCATAGTCCTTATCTAACCAGGACTTCACGCGGATAAATGCGTGTTCGTTGATTTCCGGGTGCTTATAAATCAAAAAAATCAAAAGCGCCAACACGGCAAGCCCGAAAAGGGCAATCGCAGGTGCCGCAATTTTGTGCTTATTCCAAATGCCGCCTGCATAGAGCATACACAAACCGATTGCAAAAATCAGTATGGTGCCGGACAAATGCTTTTCGAGCATCAGCATCAATACAAACAGCGCAATCACACTGCCTAAAAGCGCAATGAATTTGAACTGATTCATGCGGTCGGGGTGCAGCGCAATCAAATGCGCCAAAACCGCAATGATGGTAAACTTTGCGATTTCGGAGGGCTGGATGGTAAACATGCCCAAATTAATCCAGCGATACACACCGTCAACCGGCGGCAGCAGCCTAACAATGACCAGCAGCGCCACGGTTACAATCAACAGCGGCAAGGTCAATTTGCGAATGAGCTTATAGTCAATAGCGGAAACAACAATCATACCGATGATACCCGCCACCGCAAATATCAGCTGGCGCTTAATGTAATAGAGGCTGTCGTGGCTTTGGGTGTTGTACAACGCCGACACAAAGGATGCCGAAAACATCATCACCAGCCCGACTGTCAGCAAGGCAATCACCAGGATGAAAAACGGCATATCTATTCTCCCCTTTTTGGCATAAGGGAAGATGTCGGAAAACTTGCGAAAGCTCCGCTTTTTTCTCAGCTTCTTGCCGCTTTTTGCCGGCGGCAATGCATTTTGATTATCCAATGTCTTTTCCAATAGTAACCACCTAATTCAGTCTTGAAAAAATGCCGAAATATACGATTGCAATACCGATTGCCGAAGCAATAACGGAAACGATGGAGAAAACGGTGACAATTTTGTTTTCCTTCCAACCACTCAGTTCAAAGTGATGGTGAATGGGTGTCATTTTAAATATTCTTCTACCCACAATGTTGCCGTTTTCATCTTTATCCTTATAAATTTTCTTTGTCAGTTTATAATAAGAAACCTGCAGCATCACCGAACCGGTTTCGCACACATACACAATACCCATAATCAAAATAATGTAGGGAATGTGCAGTGCAAAAGCCAGTGCCATTACCGCGCCGCCCAAGAAGAGCGACCCGGTGTCTCCCATAAAGACCTTGGCGGGGTAGTGATTCCAAATCAGGTAGCCGGCACAGGCGCCTGCAATCGCCGCCGCAAAAATGGAAACGCCGGCAAATTTGTGCAAAATGGAAATCACCAGCAAGCCGACCGATACCACCGTTGTCACCGAACCGCACAAGCCGTCAATACCATCGGTGAGGTTGACCGCATTGGAGAAACCGTAAATGAGGAAAATTCCGCCAAGCCAAAAAACAAGACCGCCCCAAATACTGTTACCAAGTTCCACAACCATATGCTCACCGGAGGCAAACGGTAAATAAAACCAGGTGTTTTTGCTCAAATATAAGCTCAACAAGTAGCCGAAGCCGATAATCACCTGCCCCAAGGTTTTTTGGATGGGTGTTAAGCCTTCATTTCTCTTTTTGACCACGGAAATGTAATCATCCGCGAAGCCGACAACGCCTTGCCCGAGCGCCAAAAACACACCGGCATATACCAACACCTTGGAGTTTGTGCCGTATTGGTTGATGCCATCACCAAGCTCTCCCTTTGCCAGCGAAAAAATCACAACGGTGACAACAAAGGAAACGAGGCTGCCGATAATAAACATAATGCCGCCCATGGTGGGAGTGCCTTGCTTTTTCTTGTGCCAGGAAGGGCCGATATCTAAAATGGTCTGGCCGTATTTTAATTTGTGCAGCCACGGAATAATCCACTTGCCGGAAACGGCTGATATTGCAAATGCTAATGCAAGTGCTATCGCGATTGCTAACCAATTACTCATTTTTTATACCCTTCCTCTCATATAATGCTTGAATTGTTTGCTCCAGGTGCATACCGTGACTGCCTTTAAACAGCAGTGCACAACCTTCCTCCATTTGCTCGATAACAGCTTCCAACAATGCCTCTTTGTCGGTAAAGTGCCTTGCTGTTTTCAAGCCGCATTCTGTTGCCTTGCTGCAATAGGCAGCTGCCTGTTCACCGTAAGCGAGCAGCACATCTATCTGCTGCTGCGCACAGTAGGCGCCCACTTCTTCATGCAGCTGTTGTGCATAATCGCCAAGCTCCAGCATATCTGCCAAAACGGCGATCTTTTTGCCGGCATCCATGCCTGCCAAAGTGCCGATTGCCGCTCTCATGGAATCGGGAGAGGCGTTGTAGCAATCCTCAATCACCGTAAACGCATCACATTTCACAATCCTTTGGCGCATACCGGCAGGCACATACTCCGAAAGCTTTTGCGCTACCTGCTGCGCTTCGATACCATTGAGCACACCGACTGCAAAAGCGCACACTGCGTTGAGCACATTATGGGAGCCGACCGTGGGAATATGTACCGGCTGTCTGCCTCCCGGGTATGCAATCACAAAATCCGTGCTCTCGTTATCCGCCGTGATGTTGAGCGCTCTGTAATCGGCAGTTTCGCTCTCAATACCGAAATAGAAAACCTTTCTGCCTTCTATCGAAGCCGCGGCGAGCTTATCGTTATCGGCATTCAAAAGCAGCGGTGCATCTGCCGCCATGCCGTCTAAAATTTCCAACTTTGCTTGAAGGATACCGTCGCGCGAACCGAGGTTCTCAATATGGGAAACGCCGATATTGGTAATCACGCCCATAGTCGGTTTGCTGCGCAGCGTTAAGCTGTGAATTTCCCCGAAATGGTTCATGCCCATTTCAATGACTGCAGCCTCATAGCTGCTGTCAAGCCCGAGCAAGGTTTTCGGCATCCCGATGTCGTTATTGAAATTGCCCTCTGTTTTGAGCGTTTTATACTTTGCGCTAAGCGCGAGTGCAACAAATTCCTTTGTCGTGGTTTTCCCCACACTGCCGGTGATGCCGATGAGCGGAATGGAAAACAGTGACCGGTAATACCCGGCGATGTCCAAATACGCTCTTCTTGTGTCCTCGACATACAGCACAGGTGCCTCACATGCTACCTCTTTATGGCAAATCACTGCTGCCGCCCCCTGCTGCACCGCTTGCGGCACAAAGTCGTGGGCATCAAAGCGTTCTCCCTCAAGAGCAATAAAAAGGCAGCCTTTTTCAATCGTTCTTGTATCGGTGCAGATGCAGTGAATCGGCAAATCCGTTTGACAGTCGGCACCAATGACCTCTGCTATTTTTTTTAAACTGAGTTGTTCCACTTAAATTTCTCCCGCCAAAACACCTTTGACTATTTCTCTCTCGTCATAATGCCGCTTCTCGGTGCCGATAATTTGGTAGGTCTCATGCCCCTTACCGGCTAAGACAATGATATCGCCTGCCTTTGCCTCTTGCAGTGCGAAGCGAATCGCCTCGGTTCTATCCACAATGATTTTGGTGGCAACCTTGTGTCCCTTCAAACCGACTGCCGCATCCTCCACAATCTTTTCCGGGTCCTCCGTGCGGGGATTGTCGGAGGTTAAGACAACGTAATCCGCTAAGGAAGCTGCCGCATCCGCCATCTTCGGGCGCTTGCCGGCATCCCTGTCGCCGCCGCAGCCAAAGACAATGATTACTCTGCCCTCGGCAAATTCTTTGACAGAACTCAAAATATTCTTAATGCCGTCCGGCGAGTGGGCATAGTCAATAATGACCGTATACTCCGTATCGGTGGGCACCACTTCGATTCTGCCCTTGACACCCTTTACGGAAGAAAAGGCGCTGATGGTTTTTTTGAAATCCAGTCCCGCCGTAATCGCCGTGGCGGCGGCACACAAGCTGTTATAAACCGTAAATGAACCGGGCACTGGGCATTTCAGCCTTGCAATGACCCCATCCCCCAACAGTTCATAAGTCACGCCTCTTGCGTTAAGTTGAATATTCTTTGCCACAAAATCGGCACTGTTATCCTTGGCGGAATAGGTAACCACTTTGCAGTTCAGGTCTTGCATCATATAATCGGCATGCGGGTCGTCTTTATTTATCACGGCGCAGTCGCAGTTGGCAAACAGTTTCTTTTTTGCCGCCGCATAGTTTTCCATCGTGCCGTGGTAATCCAAATGGTCTTGGGTAAGGTTGGTGAAAATGGCAATGGCAAAATGCAGCCCGTCTACCCTTCCCTGTGCCAAGGCTTGGCTGGATACCTCCATCACGCAGTATTCGCAGCCGGCATCTGCCATCTTGCGAAACAGCTGTTGCAATTCATAAGAGGTCGGCGTGGTATATTGCGCTTCAAACGCCTCTTTACCAACCATGTTTTGCATGGTACCGATTAATCCCATTTTGATTTCAAAGAGTTCAAATAAGCTCTTGATGAAATAGGTAGAGGAAGTTTTTCCGTTGGTACCGGTTAACCCGATTAATTTGAGCTCTTTTGCGGGATTACCGAAAAAGTTCGCGCACATGACGGCATAGGCACTTCTGGTATCCTTGACAACCACTTCTCTTTTTAAGCCTAAAGAATGCTCGCAAATCACGGCAACGGCACCTTTACCGAGCATTTCCTTTGCTGCGGTATGCCCGTCAAAGTGCGCGCCTTTAATGCAAACAAACACACTGCCTTTTTTCACTTTTCTCGTATCGTCCGTAATGTCCTTGACTTTGGTATTTCTGTATTTCGATACGGTTTGAACACCTGCCAACAATTCCGATAATTTCATGTGCACCTCCGAAAATTGTTTCGTTTATATGGTTTTCCCGCTATTGCAGGAATGGTCTTTCGCCTATTCTTCCGCATACGCTTGCTCATTATCTGCTGTATAGTCTTGGCTATAGTCTTGCGTATCCGTTTGCTCCGTTGAGCCCGTGTAGGTATCGCTCACGCCGCTGGAAGCGATGAAGAACACGGTAATCACAGAGCCCTTCTCCACTTCGCTGTCCTTTTCCGAGGACTGGCGATAAGCTGTAACACTTCCGCTTTCCAGGTTATTGCCGCTAAAGCGAATGTTCAAGCTGTTATCCGCCGCCAACTGGTTGGCTTCCGAAACCGACAGCCCGGTAAAATCCGGTACCTTCACGGTTTGCGCTTTGTAGTCTTTGTCGGTGTACAGCACCACGGTGCCGCCGCCGGGAATGTTGCGGTCTGCCGCCGGCGATTGACCGGTCACTTCCTTGCCCTTGCCCACAACAATGTACTGCAGCTCTTTATCGGCTAAAAGTGACTGTGCTTTTTCCACGCTCATTCCAACCACGGAAGGTGTTGCTGTTTCCAACTGCGACATTTCGTCTTCCGTGTACTGCGGCTGCACGTTGTAATACTTCATCGCTTCTTCCAACACAGCCGCCACAGAGGGCGCCGCATTGGTGCCGCCGCCGATATTGCCGCCCTGCGGTTCATCCACCGCAATGAGCACTGCAACCTTCGGGTCGTTGGCGGGTGCGAAGGCCACGAAGCTCGTAACATACTTTTTGCCCGTGTCATCACCAATGGTACCCAATTTCTCCGAAGTACCTGTTTTTCCCGCAACGCGGTAACCGGCAACATAAGCGTTTTTACCGGTACCGTATTTTACCACTTCTTCGAGCATCAGGCTCAGCGTTTTGGAAGTGGCTTCGGAAATCACCTGCCGCTTCACCTTCGGCTGCGTGGTGGAAGTCACGGTGCCTTCTTTATCGAGCACCTCTTTGACCACATACGGCTGCATCAGCTTGCCGCCGTTGGCAGCAGCGCACACCGCCGTAATCATTTGAATCGGGCTGACCTGGAAGGACTGCCCGAAGGATTCGGAGGCAAGCTCCACCTTTCCCATTTCTTCTTCTCTATGGTAAGTGACGCCTGCAGCGGGTATCGCTTCACCCGGCAAGTCGATATTTGTTTTTTCCGTAAAGCCGAAGGCCTCAAAGTATTTGTAAAAGGCATGCACGCCTAACTTTTGTCCCACGGTAATGAACCAGGGGTTGCAGGAATTCTGTAAACCCTCCGAGAAGGTTTCCAAACCGTGACCGGTTCTCAGCTGGCAGTGGTACACTCTATCCTCCACTTCAATGCTGCCGGAATCGTAGTAGGTGTCCTCCGGTTTGACAACACCTTCCTCCAGCCCTGCTGCCGCTGTCACGATTTTGAAAACGGAACCCGGCTCGTAAGTATCGGAAATGGTTCTGTTGCGCCACTGTGCAATCAGCGCATCGGATTCCGCTTGTGCGCGTTCCTTTTTATCTTTCATGCCGCTGATTTCTTTTTTGACTTTTTTGTCTTTAATCTCCCAAGGGTCATCCGAATCAAAGTCCGGCTTGTTGGACATTGCCAAAATAGCACCCGTGTTGACATCCATAACAACGCCGTAAGCATACTTCGCATCCGCATTGGTTCTTGCGGTATCCAGATTCTTCTCGAGAGAGTACTGAAGTACATCATCGATGGTGAGCACAATGCTGGAGCCGTCGGTCGAATCAATCACGCTCTCATAATTATTCGGCATGGAACCGGCTTGCGCATTTTTAGCGGTCACAATTCTGCCCGCCGTGCCGGTTAATGTGTCATCATAAAACGACTCAAGTCCTTCAATGCCTTGTCCGTCCGAACCGACAAAGCCGAGCACGGTTGCCGCAAAGGAGGAAGAAGAGTAATACCTTTTTGTGGAGGTCTCCACGCCGACGCAAGAAGTGTATTTATTCTCTGTGGTGTAAGCCAAAAGCTTTTGCTTCATCTCATGCTCGACATCATCCTTAATCACTTCATAGCGCGTTTCTTTTTTGCAGGCAGTCAAAACCTCTTGTTTTTTTACGCCTAATATTTTGGAAAGGTTTTGGGCGAGTTCTTCGGCAACATCCTTGTTGTACTTTTCGCTTTCGCTCTTAATACTCACCGGGTCGATAAATACCTTCCAAACAGTAGCGCTCTGCACAAGCACATTCATATTGCTGTCGTAAATCGTGCCCCTCTGCGCTTCCACAACCGTATCGGAAAGCTGGTTTTGCAACGCTTTTTCCTTGTAATAATTTCCCTTCACAAGCTGCACCCACATCAGTTTGACACCGAGAATGGCAAACCCGAGAAAAATCACAAGCATTAAAACTCTGATGCGCTTTAAGCTGACTTTTTTGATTGCGTTTTGCAAACCGTTTCCCTCCAATATATTATCAATCAATCTCTAACTTATATATTTATATATTATATAAAAATAAAGGCTAACGAGAGTCTTTTCAATAAAGGCTCTCGTAATTATATTATTTATTTTTATTAAAAATTACTCATCAACTCTGACACCATCGGTCAAATTGTCCGAGGTGTCCACTTCCACATATCTGATTTGGCTGGCATCGCGCTTGACCATGTGCAAATCCTTAACCGCCTTTTGCTCAACCACATCCAAACTCATGATTTCGTAGAGCTGATTATTCAGCGCCACATTTTCGCTTTGCGCCACTTTGATATCCGCGTTGTATTGATCCAGCTCTCTGGTTTTTTCCGTCAGGCTGACTTGCAGATAAATGCGGCCTCCGAGCAGCGTGAACAAGACGAGTGCAACAGCCATCACTCGAATGAATTTATTGCGATAATTGAGTTTTTCCGACCTTTGCTGTTTGAAACTTTTCTTCGGTGCCCGTACAATGCGCGGCCGGAACACCTTTTCTTCGGGTTCTACCCTTCTTTTTGGTGCAAAGGTCTCAAAATCATATGCACTGCTGTCGTAAACTGCCATTCCTGTTCCTCTCACAACTCTGTTTATTCGCGAAGCTTTATCGCCCAACGAAGCCTTGCACTGCGGCTTCTGTTATTTTCCGCCAATTCCTCCGGCGATGGTGAAACTGCTTTTCCCACCTTAGCGCGCGGCGTTTTACCGCACACACAAACCGGAAAATCCTTCGGGCAGGTGCAGCCCTGCGCCCATTCCTTCATCTTGGTTTTCACCAGCCTGTCCTCTAAAGAGTGGAAGGTGATAACACTGATAACACCGCCCTTATTCAAGCAACCCAGCGCACTGTCGAGGGCTGTTTCCAGCACCTCAAGTTCTCTGTTCACCTCTATGCGAATGGCCTGAAATGTCTTTCGCGCCGGGTGTGCGCCTCTTTTTGCCGCTTCGGGCATGGAAGCTTTTATAATGTCCACCAACTCTGTAGTGGTTTCTATCGGCTTTTCTTGGCGCGCTTTGACAATGTTTTTGGCAATGGAGCGCGCATATTTTTCTTCTCCATAGCGGTAAATCACTGCAGCAAGGTCTTGTTCGGTATATGTGTTCACGACATCTCTTGCCGAGGTGCCTTGCCTGGACATGCGCATATCCAGCGGCGCATCATAGTGATAAGAAAAACCGCGACAGGCGGTATCTAACTGGTAAGAACTCACGCCGATATCCAACAGGATACCGTCCGCTCGCTGCTTGCCGACATCCGATAGAATGTTTTTAATATTACTAAAATTATTATTTATTACAATAACATTGGGGGCATCTTGAAAGCGTTCACGCAGCACTGCCAGCGCATCCGGGTCCTGGTCTACGGCAATCAGGGTGCCGCTTGTCCCCAAAGCCTCCAAAATCGCTGCCGTGTGCCCGCCTCCGCCGGCGGTGCCGTCAACATACACCCCGCCGGGTTTGATGTGCAGCGAATCAATCGCTTCGTTTAAAAGAACCGATGTGTGATTAAAGTTCATCGCTGCCGGATGTATCGCTCTCTTCGTCATCAAAGTTCATGTAGGACATCAGGATGTCGCTCTCTTCTGCCGAAAGCGCAACCGCCTCGCTAAAGGCTTCTTCGCCCCAAACTTCGATGTACGGTCCCATACCTGCCAGCACAATGGTTTCGCCGATTTCAAAGCCGAGCGCTTTTCTCAACTGCGGCGGAAGCACCACTCTGCCCTGCTTGTCCGTTTTTGCACTGAAAGAAAAAGCATTGAACCTTCTGGCGAGCTTTGCGGAAGAATTGAGCGGTAACTTTGAGATTTGGCGGCTGATATTGTTGAACACTTTGGTTTCCATAATATACAGGCATTTGTCAAAGCCCAATGAAATTCTAAACTCTTCTCCAAGCCCTTCGCGGTAGAATGCGGGAATCACAATACGGCACTTATTGTCAAGCTTGGTTTCAGCTTGTGCAGTAAATGAATTATATGCCATATGCTCCTCCTTTCCATTCTTGTACTTGTTGGGACAATTTGTAGGGAATATATACCCCAAAATGTAAAATTGTGGCACTTGATACCACTCAGTGTTTATATTATATTATATTTATGTGCCAAATGCAAGAGATTTTTTGAAAAAGTTTTCTCTTTTTTGCACAAAAAAAGAGAACCCCAAAATCTTGTGGTTCTCTTTCAAAAATTACTACATATGCGGTTGTCAGGCAGGGCAATTTGCCGCCTGACAATACCGTTTTACAAACAGACTGAGCCGATTTTCTTTGTTATTGCAAGTGCTTCACAGCTCCATTACTCTTGAATGCTGTCAGCGGAAGTAACGGCATCGGCAGTGCCCTTAAAGGACTGTCTTGCGCGGCGCAGCTCGGAAAGGTTGTCATAGAGCGCATCGTCCGCCTGGCGCATCAAATCATCCACAAAGCGAATCGCGCTGTTTCTCATAGAGGTAGCTTTATCCTTCGCATCAGCGAGAATATCGTTTGCCTCACCGTTGGATTTTGCCAAAAGTGCATTAGACTGTGCCTGTGCCACTTTCATAACCTCGGTTTCGGAAACCATCAACTGTTGTTGCTCCTCTGCCTTCTTAATGGTCATCTCGGCATCCGCGGCAGCCTTTTCGAGAATTGTTGCTCTGTCTTCAACAATTTTCTTTGCCTTTCTGATTTCTTCGGGCATATTCAGGCGGATATCTTCAATGATTTCCTTCATTTTTTCGCCGTCAACCATAATTTTGTTAGTTAAAACAACGGCTTTACCATCCTCAATTGTTTCCTCAAGTAAATCCAAAAAATCTTCAATAGTCACTGTGTTGTTCTCCTTTCATTTTGCCGAAAATCACTTCAGCTTGAGTCTGTTAACTATATCGTCATGTATAGCCGGCGGAACAAACCTATGAATGTCGCCGCCAAGCCTGCATACCTCTTTTACTGCAGAAGAGCTTAAAAACATGTTTTCGCTGTCTGTCATCAAAAACACGGTTTCCACTTCCGCATTCATGCTTTTGTTCATTAAAGCCTGCTGAAATTCGTATTCATAGTCGGATACTGCGCGCAAGCCTTTGACAATCGCCACTGCATTCTTTTGCTTGGCATAATCTGCCAGCAGAACATCGCTGACACCTTCCACCTCTACACCGGGAATGTTCTCGGTACAGCGGCGGATAAAGGAAACTCTTTCCTCCACCGTAAAAGCAGCGGTTTTGGCAGAGTTAACCATGACCGTGACAATTACTTTATCAAACAGTTTTGCCGCTCTTTTGATAATGTCCAAATGCCCTACTGTAACAGGGTCAAAAGAGCCGGGGCAAACACAAATTTTCATTTACTTCTCTTTTCTGTAGAAATTCAATCGCATGCTGCCGTACTTTTTAGTTTTGGCTTTAACAAAGCCGTTTTCCAACACTTCGGGAGTAGCTTCTTCCTGCGGGCATTCCGCGATAATCACACCGCTGTCCTGCATCACTCGGCTGACTGCCGGCAACACCTGCTGCAGCAAACCGATGCGGTACGGCGGGTCTAAAAATGCAATGTCAAAGCGCCGACTGCAGCGCTCCAAAAAGTGCTGCGCATCCGCACACACAACTTCTCCCTCTAAGGAGCACAGCGCAAGGTTTTTGCGTGTGAGCGCGGCGGACTGCCTGCTGCTGTCCACAAAGACAGCCTCTTTCGCACCGCGGCTGAGAGCTTCAATCCCCAGCTGCCCGGAACCGGAAAACAGGTCTAACACCACAGCCTGTTGCACTTCAAACTGAATTGAAGAAAACAGTGCCTCTTTGACTTTATCCGTAGTCGGTCTGACTGTATTATCTGCAGGTGTAAGCAGCTTTCTGCCGCCGCATGTGCCCGATATCACTCGCAAGCGTTTTTACCTCAATGCGAAGATTTTGCCGGAATAATTAAAAAGTATTCCAATCCTAATTACTATACTATATTATTTATATAATGTCAAGTCTCTTTCGCTTGCACCCCGCGTGTGAGCGGCTCAGCTCTCTTGCAGCGCTTCTTTGACTTTTTCCGCCAAAGCCGGAGAGAAGCCTTTGATAGCGGCAATCTCCGCCACATCCGCTTCCCTGATTTTGCGCAGGGAACCAAACTGCCTGAGCAAGCGTTTTGCGCGCGCTTCACCAATTCCTTCAATCCCCGTTAACGTGGTGGAAATAGAGCTTTTGCGGTGCTTTTGGTGATGGTAGGCAATCGCGAAGCGATGCACCTCATCCTGTATCTCTGTGACCAATGAAAAAGCCGTGCGCACGGAGTTAATTTGAATCTCGCCGCCGCTTGTGGCAATCGCCCTGGTTTTGTGTTTGGAATCCTTTACCATTCCAAATAACGGCACTTCGATGTGCATTGCTTTGAGCACGGGCTCCACGGCGCTGATTTGCCCTTTGCCGCCATCAAGGAGTATCAAATCCGGCAGCTGTTTAAAGCCGCTCCCCTCTTCATCCTCATAATAATGGCGAAATCTTCTTTCAAGCACCTCTGCCATGGAGGCATAATCATCCTGCCCGCTAAAGCCTTTAATCGCAAAGCGCTTATATGCTTTTTTATACGGTTTGCCGTTTTTAAAAACAATCATACCCGCCACATTGTCCTGCCCGCCGGTATGAGAAATGTCATAGCTTTCAATATAAACCGGAGGCGCCGGCAGCCCTAACAGGCGCGTCAATTCATCCAGCGCAGCCGTTTGCTTCATGCTCTTGCCTTCATAGAGCGCCAAATGCTGTGCGGCATTCTGGCGGCACAGCTCCACAAGTTTCAGCTGTTCTCCCTTTTGCGGCACAACCAGCTTCACGGTTTTGCCCGCTTTGGAGCTGAAATAAGCTTCGAGCAGCGCGCTGTCCGCAATTTCGCTCTCTAAAACAATGCGCGGTGGTATATCCTCCCTCATAGCATAAAAGCGCAAGAGCAGTTCGCGCATGGCTTCCTCGGTTTCGCCGCTGTCTTCAATGATAAAGTTTTCGCTCTCCTGCAGGCGGCTGTCGGCAAAGCACAGCGCACCGAAGCACATTTTTTTGGTGCCCCGCACGAGGGCAAACACATCCTCGCGGCGGTAGGTGCCCGCCACCACTTTTTGCTTGTCGCCCAAGCGCTTGATAGCGGCGATTCTGTCGCGCAGGCGCGCCGCTTTTTCAAACTCCATATTTTCACTGCAGGCAAGCATTTTTTCTTCCATCAGCTGCAACACCTGCTTGCTTTCACCCTGCAAAAACGCCAATGCCTGGTCAATCGTTTCGGCATACTCCTCGCGCGATATTTTGCCGGTGCACACACCCATACATTTGCCGATGTGGTAATTTAAGCAGGGGCGCGCTTTGCCGAAATCGCGCGGAAAGGATTTGTTGCAATCGGGCAGCTTAAAAATGGTCTGTGCCTCGCGCACGGAAGAAGAGATTGCCCAGGAAGAAGTGTAGGGACCAATGTATTTCGCGCCATCCTCCGCTTTCTGCTTAACCTCGCTGATGCGCGGAAATTCCTCTCGGGTCACGCGGATATAGCTGTAGCCCTTATCATCCTTGAGCAAAATGTTATATTTCGGCTGGTACTGCTTAATGAGCGAGCATTCCAACACCAAGGCTTCAAACTCACTGTCGGTTAAAATGTAGTCAAAGTCCTCCACCTTGGAAACCATCATCACGGTTTTTGCATTGTGGGAAGTGTTTTTGCGAAAGTAAGAAGTGACGCGGTTTTTGAGCTTTTTTGCTTTTCCGACATAAATCACTTTTTTGCTGCTGTCCTTCATCAAATACACCCCGCTTTGCAGCGGCAGTGAATTGGCTTTTTTGAGCAGTCGCTCCATTCTCTGCAATCTTCTTCCCTCCTTTACTTGTGCTTGCAAGCACTCTTCGTGCAGCGCTCCTCCCGACCGAAAGGGAGCCGCAAAACACAAAAGCACTGTGAATCGAGATTCACAGTGCCGCAACATTTGTCACAAATTAGCTGTTTAAGCCTTCTTCTACCAATTCAACCAAGCTGTTGACTGCAAGCTCTTCATCGGCTCCATCTGCAATCACATTGATTGTAGTATCCTGTGCAATGCCGAGAGAAAGCACACCCAAAAGGCTCTTAGCGTTGACTCTTCTGCCATCCTTCTCTACCCAAATTGTGGATTTGAATTCATTCGCTTTTTGGATAAAGAATGTTGCCGGACGGGCATGTAAACCAACTTTATTATTGACTTCAACACTTTTAATAAACATAATTGTTACCCCCATAACGGAATCAAAATCAAAACATTTGCAAGCAAATGAGATTGTCGCTTAAAAAGTACAATATATATTATACCTTTTTTTAGCAATAGGTCAATATTTTACACCCCATTTTTTGCAATTTCGTTTCTATTTTCCAAATATTTATTTAACTGTGTTAAGCTTTTTGTGCAATTTTACAGCATTTATGCTTATTTTTTACAAATACAGCAGAATTTATAAACATTTGTTGTTTAAAATGTTTATTTTGCATTAAAGCGTTCTTTTATTTTTTCCAGTTTAGCAAGGTCATCTTGGCTCAATTCAGCGTGCTCAAGAAGGTCGGGACGGCGCAAAAATGTTCTTTCGAGTGCCTGTTCCCGCTTCCATTCGGCAACCGCTTTGTGGTTGCCGGAAAGCAGAATATCGGGCACCGTTTTGCCGCGCCACTCATAGGGTCTTGTGTATTGCGGCGCCTCCAAAAGTGAGGCAAAATGGCTGTCGTTGGTAAACGCTTCTTCATTCGGCAGCACACCCGGAAGCATGCGCGCAATGCAGTCGGTGAGCACCAAAGCCGGCAGCTCGCCGCCGGTGAGCACATAGTCCCCGCAGGAGATTTCTTCATCCGCTATCTCCTCAATCACGCGCTCATCTACGCCTTCGTAATGCCCGCACAAAATGGCGATGTTATCCATTTTGCTCAATTCCAGCGCGCGCTGCTGAGTGAGCGTTTTTCCTTGCGGAGACATATAAATGAAATGCGGCTTTGTGCCCAAATTTTCACACAGTGCCGCAAAGCAGTCATAAATCGGCTGTGCCTGCATCACCATTCCCGTGGTGCCGGCGTAGGGCGCATCATCCACGCGGTTGTGCTTATCGAGTGTATAGTCTCTGATGTTTTCGCACTCCACGGTCAGCGCACCTTTTGCCCTTGCTCTGCCGATAATGCTCTCGTTTAAATACGCATAGCACATGTCGGGAAATAGCGTTAAAATGTCAATCCTCATCCTCAAAAAGCCCCTTCATTTTATGTATATACACTTTATTCTCGGCAGTACACACTTTTTTGACCACTGCGGGAATATGGGGAATGAGCACCTCGCGTTCCCCTTGCCGAATGACCCACACATCGTTTGCGGGGTAGCTTTGCACATCGCTGACAGTTCCCAGCACCGCACCGCTTGCTTCGTCAATCGCCTGCAAACCGATAATATCATCAATAAAAAACTGACCCTGCGGCAGCTTTGCCTCGCTCTTTTTGATGTAGAGCACCTTGTTTCTTAACTGCTCGGCTTGCTCAATACTGTCAATGCCTTCCAGCTTAATGAGTGTCACATTGCCGTGGGCGCGCGCCGCCGACAGCTTCACCGCCTTTTCCCCCTGCGGGTCCAAATAAACGGTTTGAAAGCCTTTTAAGAAGGAAGCATCATCGCTCCAGGGCTTCAGGCGCATTTCACCGCGCACCCCGTGCGTGGAAACAATCTTTCCCGCTTCCAAATACTCCTTTGCCATACGTTTCTCCCGGGCAAAACAATCCGCGTAAGAATCCGGTTTCTTTTCACTGATTGTATTGCCTATAGTAAAAGCCCCTCATCCTTATCAGTAAAGGATTGAGGGGGTCTTTTTTCATTAATCAATTTCCACCGCAATTTTCGCATCCTGCCTGTTGGATGCAGCGCGCATCACAACGCGGATTGCCTTTGCAATTCTACCCTGCTTACCGATTACGCGCCCCATATCATCGGGTGCAACATGTAAGTGGTATACCGTTACGCCTTCCGCATTCGGTTCATCAACCTCAACCTTGACTTCGGAAGGTGCGTCAACTAAACCCTGTGCGATGGACACAAGTAAATCTTTCACTTATTTTTCCTCCGTTATTGTCACTCAGTCGTGATTAAAGGACACCGTTTTTCTTTAAAATAGCCTTAACGGTATCGGTGGGCTGAGCGCCGTTGCTGATCCACTGCTTTGCTTTTTCGGCATCTACCTTAACCTCTGCAGGCTCCTTTAACGGATTGTATACACCGATTTCCTCGATGAAACGACCGTCACGAGGATATCTCGAATCTGCAACTACGATGCGATAGTAGGGTGCTTTCTTGGCGCCCATTCTACGAAGTCTGATTTTTACTGCCATTGTAATTACCTCCCAAATATATTGGTATATTATTGATACATTTATTTTTGCAGGTTTCCCTGCCGATTTACTTAAAAAGTTTGCAATGTCGCATGTAAAGTGAAGGTGGCAAAACTGCATTTTGCGCTCTCTTGCACCGCCATGAATTTTACACTGCGCATCAGAACCCGAATCCTCCCATGCCGCCGCCAAAGCCGCCCATGCGGGACATTTTGCGCTTCATGGATTTTGAATTCATCTGCTTAAACATCTTCTGCATATCGCGGTACTGCTTGAGAACGCGGTTAACATCCTCCACCTGTGTGCCGCTGCCCGCAGCGATTCTGCGCTTGCGCGAAGGGTTGATAATGTCGGGGTTTTTGCGTTCCTTCGCCGTCATGGAGCGAATAATGGCTTGAAGCCTGTCAAACTGGCGCTCATCAATATCCATGTCGCCGATTTTCTTGCTCATGCCGGGAATCATGCCAAGCAGGTCTTTAATGGAACCCATATTTTTAATTTGCTCTAACTGTTCGAGCAAATCATCCAAATCAAACTTGTTTTTCTTGAGCTTCTGCTCTAATTTTGCCGCAGCCTTTTCATCAATCTGCTTTTCGGCTTTTTCGATTAAGGTCAGCATATCACCCATGCCGAGAATGCGCTTTGCCATTCTGTCGGGGTGGAACACTTCCAAATCCTCTAATTTTTCACCGATACCGGCAAATTTAATGGGCTTGCCCGTGACTGCCTTTGCCGAAAGCGC
The DNA here is from genome assembly GCA_017430965.1 of Clostridia bacterium. GTDB lineage: Bacteria > Bacillota > Clostridia > Oscillospirales > Acutalibacteraceae > RUG714. The sequence goes on from JAFRLX010000127.1 coordinate 16,802, forward strand.
CGCACCACCTCTGGTATCGCCATCGAGCTTGGTAATCACCAAGCCGTCAATTCCCAAAGCTTCATCAAAAGCAGCGGCAACATTGACCGCATCCTGACCGGTCATGGCATCGACCACAAGCAGGATTTCGTGCGGATGCAGCTCGGCTTTTATGTTGCGCAGCTCATCCATGAGCACTTCATCGATGTGCAAGCGGCCCGCTGTGTCCAAAAACATATAGTCATAACCATAGTCTCTGGCATACTTTAAGGCTTCCTTGGCAATCTCAACCGGGTCTCCCTGCCCTCTTTCAAAAACAGGTACATCAATTTTCTCGCCCACCACCTGCAGCTGCTTAATCGCGGCAGGTCTGTAAACGTCGCACGCCACCAGCAGCGGTCTGTGACCCTGGTTTTTGAGCATCAGCGCCAGCTTGCCGGAGTGGGTGGTTTTACCGGAACCCTGTAAGCCGCACATCATCACAATGGTCGGCAGCCTCGAGGAGGTCGCCAGGCGCGTTTCCGTGCCGCCCATGAGTTCGCACAGCTCTTCATCTACAATTTTAATCACCATCTGCGCCGGTGTCAGGCTTTCCATGACATCCTGGCCGATGGCTCTTTCGGTTACCTTGTTGGTAAAATCTTTTGCTACTTTATAGTTAACATCCGCCTCTAATAATGCCAAGCGGACTTCTCTCATGGCAGCTTTTACATCGGCTTCGGTCAACTTACCCTTTGAGCGCAAGCGCTTAAAAGCAGCCGATAGTTTTTCACTTAAACCTTCAAATGCCATGATAACTCCTTACTGTTATAAATCTGAAAATTAATCTGCAAGGTTGCCTGCAATCGCTTTAATGCGGATAACAGCATCATTAATTTCGCGCGATAAGCCGAAATTCAAATTGGTTTTGTTAATAATTTCCGCGCACTCAATGATTTCATTCAAGCCATCCTGAACATCCACAAAGCGCTTAACCAAACCCAATTTGGTTTCCATTTCAATGAGCTGCCCCTCGGCGCGTTTGATTACATCTCTAACTGCCTGTCTGGATCTGCCCTTTTCTCCGTAAGGGATATTATTGGCAATTTCGGAAAGTGACAAATCATCATTATAATAGTAATCAAGATATTCTCTTTGCTTATCGGTAAGCATTTCGCCGTAAAAATCGAGATATACGGTAATGTCAAGATTTTTTGCCATTTGAATCCCCTCCATAGCTGTAAAGCCATTTTTCTTTACAGTGTGATATTATACTAAATGGTCCTGCAAATGTCAATAACAAATTTATTACAATTTTTATAAATATACTTAAATAAAAAGCTTTTTTGGCATTTTTTTGCGCACATTTTGCCGATTTTCTTACAAAACGGTAAAAAAACTGCTCGCGACAGCAGCATAAAAACAGCCGCAAAAACGGCTGTTTTTTCTCTGTAAAGTATTTATATTTCACACCGTTTTTTTCGGCTTTTTCCTTATTTTTTTGTCAGCACAAAGGCAAGCCAGCCTTCTTTTTCATAGCGCTCCAAAACAGCTAACCGGGCAGTCTCGAAAGCTTCCCTTACCTGTGCTTCGCTCTCTTTAATGATGCCGCTGACAACCAGGTGCGCATCCGCTTCCATAAAGCGCGTAATGTCCTTGCAAAGCAGCACAATCACATCTGCGACAATGTTTGCCACAATCAGGTTGAAACTGCCACTGATTTTTTCGGTTAAATCACCTTGCAGAAAGGTCACCTGCGGGGCACTGTAATCGTTGCGCTCGGCGTTTTCCAAAGCAGTTTTGACTGCCTTTTCATCAATATCCACGCCAATCGCGGACTGCGCCCCCAGCAGCATGGCGCTGAGCGCCAGAATTCCGCTGCCGCACCCCACATCCAGTAAGCGGGTTTGGCTGTTAATGAAAGGCTCCATTACCTCCATGCACAAGCAAGTGGTCGGGTGCGTGCCTGTTCCGAAAGCCATGCCCGGTTCCAAGTAGAGAACCGCCCTGCCCTCGGTGTTTTTCGCCTCTTCCCAGCTCGGGCAAATAAGCAGCTTTTCACCGAATTTGTGCTGGTGGAAATACTGCTTCCAGTTGTTTGCCCAATCCTCCTGCTTAATTGAAGATTGGGTTTGTGAAAACCCTATGCCTGCGCACTTTAAGCGCTCTCCAAGCAGTGTTGCACACTCCTGCGGATTCTCGTTTTCGGCAATGTAAAGGTGAATTACTACACAGTCTCTTTCCTTGCGCAGCAAATCCTTATCAATCAAGTCAATATGCGCTATTTCGAGCGTTTCTTCCTCTAAGCGGCTGTAGTCTTCAATATAAATGCCGTATGCCGTGCATTCGCCGATAATCAGTTCTGCCTGCTCGGCATCCGCCAGCGCCACTTTGAGTGCAATATCAATCCAATTCTGCTCCATGCTTTCCTTCCTCTCGCTTGCTTCAAACAAAGCTTTCGCAGCGCATTTTTCATCGCTTGGTTGTTCGCTAAAGTCAAATAACTCTTTGGCAAAGCAAACCCGGTACAATCAGGTGCGGGTCTCCCGCCGCAATCACGCAAAAAAATAACTCTGCGTTTCGATTATTAACATTATAACCGATAGCGCAGAGATATTCAAGAAACTATTCTATCATAGAATTAGTCGTCAAACCCATTGCCGATAGCAAGTAAAACGATGACGATGAGAATAATCCAGCAGATGGAATTATTGTTGGAATTACCACAGCACATGCTCGTTTCCCCCTTTCATCAATTTCACTTTATACTATGATAAAGCCCGAAAAGGTGTGAAAACTTTTGCAAAGCGGCTTTGGAAAGGCGCAAAAAAATCAGAGCAGGTATACTGCTCTGATTTCTCAATTAAACTATATCACAATTAATAGGTGTAGCTCCAACCATCGTTGAAGAACGAATTGCTGAATGCGGATTTACCATAATTCTTTGCTGCCAAAATCACGGAGATATCGCCGATATTGATATCTTTGTCGTGGTCAACATCGGAACCGATGTTTGTGTTGCTAAGGGTGTTACCAAGTTCCATACAAGCTGTTGCTACATCCTGCACATCAATCACACCGCTCTTGTCCACATCACCGGCATACACAACATTTTCACTAATCTCAACATCTTCATTTTCGGAAACGTCGACACTGGTGATGGTGTTGTCTGTCCAACCGGGGATAGAAATCACTACATCATAGGTGCCTTCTCCGAGCATTTCAAAAAGATAAGTACCGTCCGCAGCAATGTTGACGATTTTTACAGGATTGCCGCCCTGCTTCAAAATCGCCCTACCGTCATTATTAAATGTGAAAGGTACGTTTACCTTGCCGGAAATGGTGGCACCGGTGGCACTCTCAACCGAATATTCGGCACAGGCGGTATTTGAGCTCGGCTCAGCCTTGACAGTATCCACAGCACCGGCATTCATAGCAAGGGCTGCTGTTCCGAAAGGAACGAGCATCATGATTGCCAATACTACACATAATAATTTTTTCATACTTAAATATTATAACAAAAGTTTTTCACTGTCAAGTATTTTTACTATATTATTTTCACAAAAAATTCTGTATTTTTTGTCACTTTTGACCACTCCCGCTAAAATCATATCCGAAAATTTGTCTTCCAACAGGTTTTGGATTAAGCGCCTGACAGGTCTGGCACCGGCGTTTTCGCGCATTGCTTCCCGGCAAATCAGCCCGCAAACGCTCTCATCTATCTCAATTTCGCAGCCGAATTGCTTTTCCAAATGCTGTGCAAACTCTTTGAGCGCCGCTGCCGTGATGTGGCGCAGCTCCGGCTCTCCGAGTTTTTTAAAAATGATGATTTCATCTATCCTGTTTAAAAACTCCGGTTTGAATTGCTTTTTGAGTGCGGCAAATACCTCGCTCTTCACCTGCACGCTGCTCTGCGAAAAGCCGAGGGAAAAACTTTTGTTTAAAACAGAGGCGCAAATGTTACTCGTCATCACAATAATGGTGTTTTTGAAATTCACCTTCCTGCCGGTGGCATCTTTTATCTCGCCTTCCTCCAAAACACCCAAAAGCAGGTTAAAAATATCCGGGTGAGCTTTTTCAATCTCATCAAAAAGTACCACGCAGTAGGGCTTTTTGCGCACCTTTTCGGTGAGCTGCCCGCCTTCCTCAAAACCCACATAGCCCGGCGGTGCGCCGATTAAGGAAGAGACTGCGTGCTTTTCCATATATTCGCTCATGTCCACTGTAATAAGCGCATCCTCCCTGCCGAACACGCATTTGGCAATGGCTTTGGAAAGGGCGGTTTTTCCCACACCGCTTGAGCCGATAAACATAAACGAACCGATAGGCCTTTGCGCTGCGGAAATGCCGAGCCTTGCGCGGCGGATTGCCTTTGCCACCGCGCTTACCGCTTCCTCCTGCCCGACCACAAAAGCCGCCAGCTCTTGTTCCAGGTTGCTCAGGCGCTGCGATTCATCCGCATCAATTTGGGCAATCGGCACTCCTGTCCACTGGGAAACAATTTGGGCAATGTCCTCCGTGTCTACCACAATGTTGGCAGATTTGGTTTGCCCGCGGCGAATTCTTGTTTCGCTCGCCGCCTCATCCAACAAATCAATTGCTTTGTCCGGTAAAAAGCGGTCGGTGATATAGCGCTGCGACAGCTCCACCGCACTTTTGAGCGCCTGCGGCGTGTATTCCACCGTGTGGTGCTGCTCGTAGTACTGCTTAATTCCCTCTAAGATTTTGAGCGTTTGTTCGGCAGTGGGCTCCTCGACCATAATCGGCTGAAAACGGCGCTCCAGCGCGCTGTCTTTTTCGATGTTTTTGGTGTATTCCTCAATGGTCGTGGCCCCAATTACCTGTATTTCACCTCTGGCAAGCGCCGGCTTGAGGATATTTGCCGCATCCACAGCGCCCTCTGCCGAGCCTGTACCAATCAGGTTGTGCACTTCGTCAATGAACAAAATCACATTGCCCAAGCGCCCCGTTTCGGCAATAATTGCCTTGATGCGCTCTTCAAAATCGCCGCGGTATTTGGTGCCGGCAACCACAGCGGTTAAATCTAAGGCAATGATTCTTTTTTCGGCAAGCACCTCCGGCACCTGCGCCTTGGCAATGAGCACTGCCAACCCTTCCGCAATCGCGGTTTTGCCGACTCCGGGCTCACCGATAAGGCAGGGGTTGTTTTTGGTTTTGCGCGCCAGCACGCGCAGGGCTCTGCCGATTTCTTTTTCTCTGCCGATAACCGGTTCTATCTTGCCGGATGCCGCCAAATCCGTTAAATCTCTGCCGTATTTGAGCAGCAGTGAATTGGGCTTAACTGCGCTTTTGCGCTTGGGTGCCGCGCTCGGCGCAGCACCGAGTAAATCCCCCACGATAGAGGCGGGAGAAATGTGCAGCTGCCGCAAAATCCGCAATGCCATGCAGTCATTCTCGTGCAGAATTGCCAGCAGTATATGTTCGGTTCCCACCGTGTCGCGGTATGTGCCCATGGATTTTGAGCGCGCGCTTTCGATAATAGCGGCAGCTCTCGGTGTAATATCCTCTTCGCTTAATTGCGTGGCGCTGCCCATGCCCACACTGCTTCTGATAGCGCTTTTGAGCATCGCGGCGCTGACTCCCTGCGCATTCAATTCCGCTGCTGCCACACCGGAACCTTCGCAAACAAGCCCCAACAGGATATGTTCACTGCCGATGTAGGTGTGCCCCATGTTTTGGGCATTTTCCACGGCTAAGTTCAGCGCCTTATTGGCACCGGCAGTAAAATGGTCATAAGCAAACATGCGTTTTCCCCTCTTTTCCGTGCTCCGAGGCACAAGGATAGGGCACAAGGATTTTTCCTTGTGCCCTTATAGTATATGACAATTTCGGGGTTGTTTATTCTGTCATCTTCGTTTTTATTGCTTTTGTGTGGTGCTTGGTGCCGTGGTCGTTTGCGCGCTCGTGGGCTGGCGGGTGGTTGTTTCTTTCACACTGTCGTAGACCGACAGTACCACATCCGTGCCGTAAGTGTAGGTAGCGCCTGCTTCTTTCGACATTTGGCTGACTACCCCTTTCGGCTTGGTGCCATCGTTATCCACATAGACAACAGACACTTCAAAACCTAATTTTTCGAGGGTTTTGACCGCGTCCTCTTCCTTCATCTGAGTGACATTCGGAAGCTCCACATCCGGTCTGCCGATGCACACATCCAAAATGATTTGTGTGCCCTTGTTCACGCTTTCACCCGCCTGCACGGACTGGTTGCAAATGTGGTTGATTTCCGCATTCAAATCGGTTTTTTCCTCAAACACAATGTAGAAATCTTCATTCCAAATAACATTGGATTTGATTTGTTCTTTTGTCATATTGGAAGTCACAAAATTCGGAACGGTCACCATTTCCTCGCTGGTGGTGTGCTCTGCCACGGGTGCGGCGGAAGTCACTCCGAGCAGCGAAAAGGTCTGTTCTTTAAAGACAGTCAGCGCCAGTGCAGCTGCCGCGCCCAGGATAAGGAGCACCAGCAAAACGGCAAGCAAGCCGCCGTGGCCTTTTTTTTGCGGTTCTTCCACCGGCAGGGCTTCCTCCCCTTCATCGGTCTCCACCGCTTCCGCTATTTTCTCCTTCACTCCGTTGAGTTGGTTTTGCAAGCTCTCCAGTGAGCGGGTTCTGAGCTTGGAATTTACGCGCAAACCGCGCCAAAGCGCTTCAAACACATATTCGGGTGTGTTTTGCTTCACTTCATCCGGTATAGCTATGGTTTCATCATTAATGCGCTGCGGTGCTTCGGGCAGGGTGTTGCCGGTCAGCGAGCGGTAAATGAGCGCCGAAAAGGAGTACACATCACTCCAGGGGCCGATGGTTTCACTTGCGGAATACTGCTCAAGTGCCGCAAAGCCGGGAGAAATCGCAGTCGGGAGCACTTCGCCCACCGTGCGCACCTCGGGAATGCTGAATTGGAAGAGCCGCACTCTGCCGTCTTTGCAAATTCTCAAAGAATTGGGGGAAATGCAGCCGTGCACAATCCCCGCCTTATGCAGCTCCGATAATGTTGAAATGAGCGGCATAAATAAGCGCTTCACTTCTTCCCACGGCAGTCTGCCGGAGGGCTGCGCCGTAAGGTAATCTCTATAAGTAATTGTTTCAATATATTCGCTGATAACATACACCGTGCCGTAATCTTCTGTGATGTCATAAATTGTCATCACACCGGTGAGCTCGCGCATGCGCGCAATCCCGCGCCAAAGGTTTAAGAACTCTTCCTTGCAAATGGCAAAGTTCTCGGCATGGCGCAGCTGCGGGTGAATGGTATAGTCGCTCGCTCTTTGAATCAGGTTGGCAGGCAAAAACTCTCGAATGATAATGGGCGACTCGCTCCTCACATCGTAGCCGAGGTAAGTGGCGCCGTCACCATTCGCACCGAGAAATCTCCCCACTGCGTAGCGGTTGGCAATAATTGCCCGCAAAGGCAAGTGTATGCCGCCCTGCTCGTCATTATCCGCATACCCGCAATACGGGCAGGTGCGGACATCTCCCTTTTCCTCAAAGCAGTTCATACATATTCTTTTTAAAGTATTTCTATCTGCACTCACAGTTGTTCTCCAAAATCTATTCGTAAAAATCACAGGAATTCTTCTTTATCTTTTTTATTATAGCGAATTCTACAGATGACTGCAAGTATATTTTATGAACAATTGAAAATAATAATCCTTGTTCGGATTTTCTGTGCGAAGTTTCGATTTTTTGAGCTAAAAAGCGAAAATGGTTTGACAATGCGCGCAAGATATACTATAATGAAATCAAATAAATATTCGGAGGTAATACAATGGGTGCTTTAAAGCTTATTTTTAAGATTATAGGTACTATCGTCATTTTGGCAGCTATCGCTTGCGGCGTATATTTCATCATCAACAAGTTCGTCCTTGCTGACGACGATGAAGATTGGGATGAATTTGATTGCTTCGAGTGTGAATGCGAAGATTGCGAAGGCTGTGAGCTCAACGAAGCAGCTGAAGAAGTAGCTGAAGAGCCCGCTGAAGAAGCAGCTGAAAAAGAAGCTGAATAATTCAACGATGAAAGAACAAACGAGTGCAACCGCACTCGTTTTTCTTTTTTTGTTAGCAGTCAGCGGTCAGCAGCCGGCAGTGAAGGCAAATCTAACTGCAAAATCCAAAGACAAGGCTCTATGCCTTGTCTTTCGGTTTTGCTACTATACTCGCGATTACCCCGCAGACCATTGCCGCGGTAATGCCGCCGGCAGCGGCATTCATCGGTCCCAAGAGCACGCCGAGCAGCCCTTTTTCATCCACCGCTTCTTTAACTCCTTTTACCATGTTCGCGCCAAAGCCCAGCAGCGGCACGCCCGCGCCTTCCTCGGCAAACTCCCACAGCGGTTGGTAAAGACCGAGCGCACCCAGCACCACGCCGAGCACCACTAACCCCACCAGAATTCTGGCAGGGGTCAGTTTTGTTTTGTCAATCAAGATTTGCACAATCCCGCAAATCAATCCGCCAACCAAAAAAGCTTTTAAAAAAATCATATCTGTCACCTATCTTATCTCATTCGCTTTAGCGAATATATCACAGTGAAACTATATAAGAACCCGATGGAAAAAACCTGAACATTTGTGATGAGATTTGCTCCATGCAGTGAACCAAGACAGTGCCAGCCGTCTGACTTTTCAAGATTTTTCAGGTCGAGCTTTCTTACGACGTATCCGTTGTCC
>JAFRLX010000128.1 GCA_017430965.1 Clostridia bacterium
ATCCACCTATACAGCATGTTAACATTAATTCCGAATTTGTCAGCAACTTCTTTTTTGGAAATGCCGTCTTTCAAAACTAATTCGCATGCTTTAATCTTAAATTCTTTGTTGTACCTTCTTGCCATTTTTAACACCTCTTTCTTTGATTATATCATTCACTGTTCGAGGTGTCCAATTTTATGGTACAACTTTCCAATTTTTCACTATTCATTATTCATCATTCATTACAAATAAAGATTTGCGCGCTCGGAGAGCGCGACAAATCCTTATTTGGAAAGGTATCTTATGAGTGTAAAAGTCATCGGCGTGGAGAAGCATTCTCCGCTCAAAAGAAAAGTCAAAGCAGGAATGCAGCTTGTTTCCGTTAACGGGAACGAGATTCATGACTTTTTGGATTATAACTTCTATATTGCCGAGGAAAACCTCGAGCTTGTGTTTGAAACCGAGAATAAGCGCAAGCGCAAAACGGTTAGGCTGCGCAAAAATCAGTATGATGATATCGGGCTTACCTTTGAAAATTATATGATGGATAAAGAGCGCAGCTGCGCCAATCGCTGCATTTTTTGCTTCATTGACCAGCTCCCCGAGGGCATGCGCAAAAGCCTGTATTTTAAGGATGATGATGCGCGCCTTTCCTTCCTGTTCGGCAACTATATGACCTTAACCAACATTTCCGAAAGAGAAATTGAGCGCATCATCAAGATGCACATTTCTCCGGTCAATGTTTCGGTGCACACCATGAACCCGGAGCTGCGCGTGAAAATGATGGGCAATGCCCGCGCCGGCAAGGTGCTTGCGTATCTGGACAAGCTCAAAGAGGGCGGCATTCAAATCAATGCCCAGCTCGTGTTGTGCCCCGGCATCAACGATGGGGAGGAATTGGCCTTTTCGTTGGAGCGCTTGCAGGCGTATTATCCGCAGCTGCAGTCGGTGGCGGTGGTGCCGGTCGGCTTAACCGATTACCGCGAGGGCTTGTATGAGCTGGAGCCCTATACTCCTGAGAGCGCTGCGGCAGTTTTGGATATGGTGGAGCGCTATGAGCAGCACTTTTTAGAGCAATTTGGCACAAGGCTTGTGTTTGCTGCCGATGAGTTTTACCTCAAAGCCGGCAGAGAGATTCCGCCAAGCGATTTTTATGAGGATTTCCCGCAGCTGGAAAACGGCGTGGGGATGTGGGCGCTGTTGCGCGAAGAGTTTATTGAAGCGCTCGCAGCCGTTGAACCGCGCGAAACCGCAGGCTCGCTCACGCTGGCGGCAGGGGTAGCGGCGGCGCCTTTATTTGATTATCTTATTGATTTATTTCATAAAAAATGTTACAATATTTTTGTTAATGTCGTGGCAGTTGAAAATCGTTTTTTCGGCTCTAAAATTACCGTTTCCGGCTTGCTGACAGGCTCGGATTTATTGGCGGAATTTGAGGGTAGGGAGTTGGGCGAGAAGCTTCTTATCCCGAAAGCGATGTTAAAAAACGATGAAGCCGTGTTTTTAGACGATATGACACCGGCACAGCTCAGTGAGCGCCTGCAGGTGGAGGTGGTTCCCGTGGAATGCAGCGGGGAGGCACTGCTTAAAGAATTGTTGGGAGAAAGTGAATGAAACCCGTCATTGCCATTGTAGGCAGACCGAATGTCGGCAAGTCTACCTTATTTAACAAGTTAATCGGCAGGCGCCTTTCGATTGTGGACGATACACCGGGTGTGACCCGCGACCGCATTTTCGGCGAATGCGAGTGGCGCGGCACCGGCTTGCTTTTGATTGATACCGGCGGTATCGAGCCCGAGAGTGAGGATGTGATTTTGGCGCAAATGCGCCGCCAGGCAAACCTCGCGATTGAGAGCGCCGAGGTCATCATTTTTGTGTGCGATATCACCTCCGGCATTATGGCGGCGGACAGCGAGATTGCCACTATGCTGCGCAAAAGCGGCAAGCCTGTAGTGCTTTGTATCAATAAGTGCGACAGAATAGGAGAAAATCCTCCCGAATTTTATGAGTTTTACAATTTAGGATTGGGTGACCCGATTGCCGTTTCCTCCGTTCACGGCTTGGGAACCGGCGATTTGCTCGATGCGGTTTGCGATCATATCCCGCACTTCGGTGAAGAGGAAACAGCACAGGATGACAGCGTGAAAGTTGCGGTTATCGGCAAGCCGAATGCCGGCAAATCCTCGCTTGTCAACAAAATCGCAGGGGAGGAGCGCGTGATTGTTTCCGACATTGCCGGTACCACGCGCGATGCCACCGATACCTATATCGAAAATGAATTCGGCAAATTCACCTTTATTGATACTGCGGGGCTGAGAAGGAAAAGCCGCGTGGATAACCAAATTGAAAAATACAGCATTTTGCGCGCGCAGATGGCAGTTGAGCGCGCGAATGTGTGCGTGATAATGATTGATGCCGTGGAAGGCTTTACCGAGCAGGATTCCAAGGTGGCAGGCATTGCGCTCGAGCAGGGCAAGGGCTGCATCATTGCCGTCAATAAGTGGGATGCCGTGGAAAAGGACGGCAAAACCATGGCGGCTTACCGCAAAAAGCTGATGAACGATTTTTCGTTTATGTCCTATGCGCCGATTATTTTCATTTCGGCAAAAACCGGGCTGCGGCTCGACAGGCTGTTTGAATTAATCGGCTTTGTGGATAACCAAAACGCCATGCGCATCAGCACCGGTAAACTTAATGATGTGCTGGCAGATGCCGAGGCGCGCGTGCAGCCGCCCACCGATAAGGGCAGAAGGCTCAAGATTTACTACATCACGCAGGCATCGACCAGACCGCCCACCTTTGTGTGCTTTGTCAACCGCGCAGATTTATTCCACTATTCTTATCAGCGCTACATTGAAAACCAAATCCGCGAGGTGTTTGGTTTGGAAGGCACCCCCGTTCGCTTTGTTATCAGAGAACGAGGTCACGATAAATAATCCCTTGCGGGGCGCGAAAGGCGCACCGCAAGCAGGTATATAAAAGCGGGGAGTACCGCTCTCTGCAGACTACTTCATAGGAGGTTAACTATGGCTTGGGAAGTAAAAGGGGATCTTATCAAAACACGCTGGGCAAAGGATATTGACCCTGAAAATGTGTTGCCGGAATACCCCACACCGCAATTTGAAAGAAGTCAGTGGCAAAACTTAAACGGGCTTTGGGAATATGCGATTGTCCCGAAGGAACAGAGAGACTGCACCGAATTTGAAGGTGAAATTCTGGTGCCCTTCGGTGTGGAATCACCGATTTCCGGCGTGATGCGCGTGCTCACCGAGAAGGATAAGCTCTGGTACCGCCGCAGCATCGAAATTCCCGAAAGCTGGGAAGGCAAGAGAGTGCTGCTTCACTTCGGCGCCATTGACTGGGAGAGTGAAATTTACATCAACGGGCAGTCGCTTTGCATGCACAAGGGCGGCTATACCCCGATTACTGTTGATATTACCGATGCGCTGAAGGCAGGTCCCAACGAGCTGAAAGTGGCTGTTTACGACCCGACTGACCACGGCTGGCAGGATAGGGGAAAGCAGTCCTTAACAACTCACGGCTTCTGGTACCAACCCACCAGCGGTATTTGGCAGACCGTGTGGATGGAGCCTGTCAATCCTACCTATTTAAAGAGCTTTAAAATGGTGCCGGATATTGATAACGGCAACATCAATTTCAGAACCGAGATTGCCAACAAGACCATCAACACTTCCATCGAAGTGGAGCTGTTTGATGCCGGCAAAATGGTGGCGGCTGCGACTTCAAAATTGGATGATTTTAATGTCGTGCTCAACGATATGCAGCTGTGGTCACCCGAAAATCCTTTCTTATATGATGTCAAGGTGATTATTAAAGAAGGGGAAGTTGCCACCGATGAGGTCAAGAGCTATGTCGGTATGCGCAAATTCTCTATGGAAAACGATAAAAACGGTACACCGCGCCTGTTTTTAAATAATAAACCTTATTTTATGAACGGTTTGCTCGACCAGGGCTTCTGGCCTGACGGCATCTATACTCAGCCCTGCGATGAGGCGCTGGTGTTTGACATTCAAACCATGAAAGACTTGGGCTTTAATATGCTCAGAAAGCACATTAAGGTCGAATGTGCGCGCTGGTACTACCACTGCGACAAAATCGGCATGCTGGTTTGGCAGGATATGGTTTCCGGCGGTAAAGAGGTCGGCATGTACTATGCCGGTGTGAAGGCAAATATCCAAACGCACTTAGGGCTCAAAAACCGCTTTAAGGATACCACCGAAAAAGCTTACAAGAAGCTCAGCCGCGGCGAAAAAGAGTGGCGCGACCAGCACGAGGCGGAAAGCTATGAGATGATGGACGCTCTCTATAACAGTACCGCGATTTGCTGCTGGGTGCCCTTCAATGAAGCGTGGGGGCAGTTTGATGCCAAGAGAATTGCCAAAGCAGTCAAAAAGTATGACCCCTCCCGCCTTGTCGACCACGCCAGCGGTTGGTACGACCAGTATGCAGGGGATATGCGCAGCACGCATATCTACATTCTGCCGCTTAAAATCCACCAGCCCGACAACAGAGCTTATGTGATTTCCGAGTTCGGCGGCTATTCCTTAAAAACCCTTAACCACACCTGGTGCCCGAAGTCCGCATTCGGTTACAGGATGTTTAAGACACCTGAGCAGCTGACCACGAAATTGCAGCGGCTGTACTTAGGGCAGCTCCTGCCGCTCATTCCCAAGGGCTTGAGCGCCGTGGTGTACACCGAGGTCTCCGATGTGGAGAATGAGGTCAACGGCTTGCTCACTTACGATAGAGACCGCGTGAAGCCCAACGCCGAGAGCGTGAAGATGTTTAACAAGCGCATTGCGGGTGAGTATGAGCGCCTCGGGCTGTTGGAAGAACCCGCAGCTAAGGAAGAAAACGCAGCTGCGAGCAATGAAGCATAAATACATATTGTAATAAAAAAACAAACACAGTCCGCGACTGTGTTTGTTTTTTTCATTGAATTGCTTAGCGCTTATCGGTTAATCCTAAAATGTAATCGGTTGTGGTTTTGTGATATTTTGCAAGTGAAATCAGGATGCTTGTCGGAATGTCGCGCTGTCCTAATTCATAATTGGAATATACCTGTTGTGAGCAGTTTAAAATTTTCGCCATTTTTGCCTGTGACAAATCGGCATCTTCCCTCAAATCTCTAATTCGTTGGTATTTCATAGCATCACCCCAAATAAATTATATTCTACCGCAAAACAGTGTATTGACATTTACCGCAAATTGCAGTAAAATAATTATGGTGAATACTGCATATTGCGGTAATATTGTGCCGCCGATTCCGTCTTATATCCTTTAAAAATCAGCAATTTAACATGGTTTTTCTCGACTTTTACATCTGCTATTGATATTTGAATTCTATTCGATTAAATTTTAAGTGGATAATAGTATTTTTTATTTAGTTTTTCATTCGGATTGGAGGAATGACTATGAAAAGGTTAATATCATTTCTTTTGATTGCGGCACTGCTGTTGAGTGCGTTTCCGCTTGCGCTGACAGCTTCCGCCGAGGAAGAACAGCCGCTCACCGCGGCTCAGTTATCTGTCTTTGACAGTTTCACAATGGGTTATTGGCCCCAAAGCGTTGTCAAGGATGTCGATTTGCTTGCGGCACTTGACAGCCAACCTGCCGAGCTGCGCAGCTTCGGCTATACTCAAGGTAACGCGACAATAAACACTCAAGTCAAAACGGCGAAATATACCGACTTTGTCGATATGCGCTATGCGGATATTGAGTATATGGGTGCCCGCTACAGGAAGGTGGTTTGCACCGACCGGAGGCCGAGTAGCACGGTGAGAAAGGGCTCTGCCCTTGGCTATTGCGCCACCATTTACTATAAGTGGGACCCGATAGAGTGGATTGTGTGCCAAGCAGGGGAGGATGGCGTGATTGCCACCCCGCACTATATTTTGGAAGAGCAGCCCTTTACTTATGCACAGGAAGGCACTGTTTGGGAAAACTCATTTTTGAGAAATTGGCTCAATGAGGAGTTCTATAACCGCGCTTTGAGTGCTGCCGAGCGGCAGAAGCTGACAGCTGTGGAAAAATTCGGCTCTACCGATTTTATCACCATTCCCTCTGTGAGTGATTTGCAGGAGGGCGGTATGCTGTATGGTCACTATATGAACACCGGCTATTCTTGCGACTATTCGCTGATGGCGGGCGGCATTACAATGGATATCGGCGCTGCACAGAGAAAGTTAATCTGGAACACCCTTTCGGATGATGGTAAGGATATTTACTACGTGAGCACGACAGGTACAGCTTACAATGCAACCGCGCCGGCATATCGGCTCGATGTCAGAGGTGTTAAGCCGCTGATTAAGATTTCCGGTGAACAGGTTTTACCCGGCAGTGAAGCGATTGAAAACTACAGCATTGAGCATGTGCACAACTTTATGAGAAAAATAGCCATGCCCGAATTGCAAAAAGAAAAAGGCAACTGCTCGGAAAATGCGCAGTATTACCTGACCTGCCTTACCTGCGATGCACACGGCACCGAGACCTTTGAACAGCCGGGCAGTATGGAGCAACACACGCCCGCTAAGGTTTGCAGCTTGGAAGCACTCGATGAGTATCTTGATGAAGCAAGCTTCTATGCTTCCTTTTTCTACACCTGCTCTGCCTGCGGCACCGTTATCAAGCAGAACAGTGACGGCTCAAAAGCCGATACCTTTACCGGCAATTTAGAGCATGAACACAACTTTGTTGTCACTTCGACCAGAGAGGCGGACTGCACCCGCCCGGGCATTACTAATTACAAATGTTCCTACACCGGTTGCAACGCCACTAAACAGGAAGAAAGCGAACCCGCTTTAGGTCATTTGCCGATGCGCGAAGTGTCGGAGGATGCACTCTGCACCGAGGCGCACGACGGGCAGCCGGCAACCTATTACTACACCTGCCAACGCTGCTTGGAAGTTTTGATTACCGATGAACACGGCAATCCGGCTCCGACCTTTGAATTTGATGAAGCAACCCACCACCACGCTTATGTGTTAGATAAAATGCAGGAGCCTACTTGTACGGAATCCGGCTATACACAGTATCGCTGCTCTTACTGCGGGGATACCTTCCGCACCAATCTGCAACCTGCGCTGGGTCATGCTTACCGCTTAAGCGAACAAAAGGAGCCCGCCTGTAATGTAAAAGGATATCAGCGGTTTACCTGTGAGCGCTGCGGTGATGAATATGTGGAAACGATTGATGCATTAGAGCATGATTATTCTGCAAAAAGCGATGTGTTTGTGGAAGAACCGACCTGCTTTGAAAACGGCTATGCAGCCTATGCCTGTATTTACTGCGGCAAGGTGAATACCGAATTAACCTATGAGGTGGAAGGCTCCAAGCTCAGGCACGAGTATTGCAAGGAAATCTCTTCTAATGCTCTGTGTACGCCGGCTACCGCTACCTCACCGGCGACCTATTACTATACCTGTTCTCTTTGCTGGACAGTGATTAAGGATTTGGAAGGCTATGAAACCTTAACTTTCACCTACGGAGAACCGCTGCACCAGCACCAATATGAGGTAATTGAAACCATTGAGCCTGATTGCTTAAATGCAGGTCTTTTGGTCTACAAATGTGTGAAGTGTAACGATAGCTATGAAGAGGTGTACGGTGCACCGCTCGGTCATGACTTTGAAGTGCTTTCGGAGTCGCCCGCGACCTGTACGAGCAGAGCCAATACCCGCTTCCGGTGCACGCGTTGCGGAAAAATCAAGACCGAGTACTATGGCGATACGCCTACCGGCCATCAATACACCGTGCACTCCGATGAGCTGTATCAGGAAGCAACCTGCACGCAGGAGAGCTTGTATTACCTCACTTGCAGCAAATGTGGTGCTACCAATAAAAACTATGTTTACCCGAAAGAGGGCAGTGCGTTAGGACATACTCCCACAAAGATTTGCTCAATAGCAACGCAGCGCACCCCTGCAGCAGCAGGTAAGCCCGCTACTTATTATTACACCTGCAGTGTTTGTAATACCATTCTCAGTGGTGAAAATGAACCTTATTTTACTGCCGATGTGCAAAGCGGCGCTTTGGCGGATTATGAACAGGGCTATACCTTCGAAATGGGTATTTGGCCACAGAGCCTGGTTGAGAATGCAGCACTGATTGAGGAGCTTTCCGACCAAGAGGTTGAAATGCACAGCTACGGCTTCGGCTTCGGTGAGTCGAGGAAGGTCGGCGAGTTAACTCTCGATTATGATATAAATTATCTCAAAGTGGCAGGCTATGTGGATATGCACTATGGTGACATACTCTACCATGGCGAAAAGTACCGCAAGGTAGTGGTAAATAATGCGCGCATTAACTATGACAGTGAGCAGTATGAAAACAACTGCCATACCTTTGACGGCACCTACTATTTCAAGTGGGAACCGATTACCTGGCGCGTGATTGAGCAGGGGGACGGCACCACAACCGTGGTCAGCAACCTGGTTTTGGACTATGCTTATCATGTCTATGAGAATTATAATATCACTAATGACAGCAATGGCGAGGTTGCGGATTGGCTCAATGAATATTTCAGCGATTTAGCGCTTTGCACAGTAGAAAAAGAGGCAATTGCCTCCGGTGAAAGTGTCACGCTTTGTGCGCGCGATGTTTTTGAGAGCAACAAGGCTTTATTTGCCGGCAATCAGGGCATCTATTTGGCTCCGGTTTCCAACTATGCGCTGCTGCTCGGCTCCAATCCGCAGTTCTTGAGCGATAACCGTTCTGCAGCAACAGCGACCTGGCGCATCGGTAGCTATGTCGAACCTTGGCAAGTGAAGGTCATTGACGACGGCAGCTTTCAACATGCCTACAAGATTGAGGACCAGGGCGTGCGTGTGCAGCTGGTGCTCAACAGCGCCTATGTGCCGGTCGGAGCGCAGGATGTCAGCCGCTATGCAAGCGAGCACGAGCACAAATATATCCGCATGATGCATATTGATGAAGCCCTCGTTGAGGAGCCGACCTGCCTGCACCCTGAGCGCTATTATTACAGCTGTATCGGTTGCGGCAAAGTCTGCAATGACCGGTTCGAGGTCATGAACGAAAGCTACATCGACCATGTCAGAACAAAAGTGATAAGCGAGCAAACGCTCAAAACGCCTGCAACGGATAGCAGCGATGCGGAGTATTACTACACCTGCAGCAGGTGCGGCACCATACTCAATGGGAAGTATGACGGCACCTTTAAGGATGCCGGCTCCCATACGGGTGAGCACAATTATGTTGTGGATTGGTCTCAAACAACGGCAACCTGCACGCAAGCGGGTGTCAAGGTTTACAAGTGCACCATTTGCGGCGCTTCTTACAGTGAAGAGATAACAGCGCCGTCGCATCAGTATGAATACTATGGCAATGTAGTGCTTGCCACACAAAACTGCCAAAACGCAGGCACATATTATAAGAGATATCAATGTAAGGTTTGCGGTGAGTTCTATACCGATGAAAGCCAAATCTATTATTACCCCGGCGGTGGTAATGACAGCTTCCATAGTTTCAGTGTGAAGCTGTCCGAAAAAGCGCCTACCTGTACGCAAAAGGGCGAAAGAGTTTACCGGTGCGAGTATTGTGATGTCACCATTACGCAGCCTCTTGAAGCCTTAGGACATGATTATTCGGGTTCGGAAAAGAACGGCATTACCATTTTGCGCGCTGCAAGCTGCGGCAGCAATGCGGTCTATAACTATTCCTGCGTGCGCTGCGGTGAACCCGGTGCGGAATCCTATGAAGCCGAAGGGACAGCTCTGGAGCATGACTTCAGCAAGCAGGTAATGAATGAGCAAACAAGGCGCACGGATGCCTCCTCGGTAGAAGGGGAAAGCTATTACTATACCTGTATCCAATGCGGAGAAATCGACCGCAGAGAGAACCATTACTTCACCCCTGCGACCCACAAAAAGTTGATTAAAAATGTGATTAGTGTCGGTGCCGATATTGATTACGGTATGTGGCCGCAAAGCCGGGTAGATGACAGCTCCTTGCTTGCACAGCTCGAAGCGCAGCCGATAACACTGCATTCCTACGGCTACCGCTACACGCCGAATTTCGGCTTATCCTATGAAGCTGTCAATATGTCTTACGGCGATGTGGAATTTGGCGGTGCAAAGTACCGCAAGGTTGTCATTGGCTCCTATCGGTCCCTGTATTTGCAGGAAAAACCGCTTGCCTCCAATTCCTTCCAGCCGCTCAACGGATACATGGAAGGCAACAGCTATTGGTTCAAGTGGGAACCGATTGAGTGGAGCGTGCTGCGCATTGAAAACGGTGAAGCGCTGCTTGTTGCCAATCATCTGTTGGATGCACAGCTGTATATGGACAATTATCTTGCCGCCGAACATGCGACCTGGGCGGATAGTGCGATTAGAAGCCGGTTGAACGATACTTTCTATTCTCAGGCATTCTCGCAGGTGCAAAAGCAGGGCATTATGCAAAAGAATATCAAAACTTTGGGGAATGCGGCTTACGGTACTGATGGTGGCGCCGATACGCAGGATAGGGTGTTTATTCCCGAGTATGCCGATTTGGCAAACAGGAGTATGAACTTGTATTCCACTGCCGTGAGAATCTCTACGGCAAGTGATTATGCCGTTGCGCAGGGTATCCGGGCGCACAGCGGCAATACTGCCGATTGGATGACCAGAACCCCAAGCTTAGAGCAAAAGGGCATTGTTACTGTCAGTGAGGAAGGCGGAGTTACGGATAGCTTTTCCTCTACCACGCAGCTTACCGGTGTCAAGCCGATGATTTGCCTGAACATTTATGCCGATTACAGGTCGCCCGACTTTAACGGCGACGGCACGATTGATATTGCCGATTTGTCCGCCATTCTTGCCCATGTCGGCAAAGTGGCGGAAGGCGATTTGGCAATTTATGACTTGAATGAAAACGGCATGGTGGATTCGCTGGATATTTCCATTCTTTTGCTTGCCGAGCATTACGGAAAACTCGGATAAAGAAACAAAGTTCTGCTGCGTTGTGAAAACACAGCAGCACTGAATAGCCGAATTTTTTACTTCGGTTTTCACTGTTTTTACATTTGCTATTGCCATTACACACGAAGTAATATAGTATTATTGTAGTTTCTTTAAGGTCTATATATAAAACATTTTAGCGAGGGGGCTGCTACGGCAGTCTCTTTCGCTTTTTTGGCGTTTATTTTGGAAAAGGCAAAAAAATAAACCTACCGCAAAGCGATAGGTGATATTTTTGAGTTTCTTAGGCTCTTTCTACCTTGCCTGAACGAAGGCAGCGAGTGCAAACGTAAACTCTCTTCGGTGAGCCGTTAACGATAGCCTTGACGCGCTTGATGTTCGGTTTCCAGGTTCTGTTGGAACGTCTGTGAGAGTGGGAAACCTTAATGCCGAAAGACACACCTTTACCGCAATATTCACATTTTGCCATGTGCCTGCACCTCCTTAAGTTATTTTATGACTGAAATATATTATCATAAACCAATCTAAAAAGCAAGAACTTTTTTGAATATTTTCCAATCTGTGCGAAAAAACGCACTTATTTTCCCAAAATCGAACTTTTGTTCGATTTTTGCTTGACTTTGGCTTTGCGGCGGGGTATAATAAACACATCAAATCAATAAGGAGTTAGTTATGGCATCAGATAAAGAAAAAGCGATTCAAACAGCAATCGACCAAATCGAGAAGAAATTCGGTAAAGGCTCCATCATTAAGCTCGGCAACACCGCTGCGCTCGATGTGGAATCCGTTTCCACCGGCTCCTTGGGGCTGGATATGGCAACCGGTATCGGCGGGCTTCCCAGGGGCAGAATTATTGAGATTTACGGTCCCGAGTCCTCAGGTAAAACCACTTTGGCACTGCATGCAGTTGCAGAGGTGCAAAAAAAAGGCGGCACCGCCGCGTTTGTGGATGCCGAGCATGCGTTGGACCCGCTCTATGCCAAAAATTTGGGTGTAGATGTCGATTCTCTGCTTGTTTCGCAGCCGGATGACGGCGAGCAGGGGCTTGCCATTGCCGAGGCGCTGGCGCGCTCCGGTGCGGTTGAAATCATTATTATTGACTCCGTGGCGGCGTTGGTGCCCAGAAGCGAGATTGAAGGCGAGATGGGCGACAGCCATGTCGGGCAGCATGCGCGCCTGATGTCCCAAGCGCTCAGGAAGTTAGCCGGCATTATTGCCAAAACCAACTGCATTATTATCTTCATTAACCAGCTGCGCGAAAAAATCGGCGTGATGTACGGAAACCCCGAAACCACTACCGGCGGCAGGGCACTCAAATTCTATGCCTCCATGCGCATTGATGTGCGCCGCATTGAGCAAATTAAGGTTGCCGGTGCCGGCGGGCAGAGCTTTGTAGGCTCCAGAACCAGAGCGAAGATTGTTAAGAATAAAGTTGCGCCTCCGTTTAAAGAAGCGGAATTTGATATTATCTACGGTGAAGGTATTTCCAAGGTTGGCGAGATTTTGGATACCGGCGTGAAATACGGCATTTGCAAAAAAAGCGGTGCTTGGTTCTATTACGGTGAGATGCGGCTCGGTCAGGGCAGAGAGAACGCCAAAAAGTTCTTGCAGGATAACCCTGATGTGATGGGCGAGATTGAGCAGCAGATAAAAGACAAGCTTTTGGAAACCGAGACCGAAAGCGAACCGGCTGCCAAGGCTGCGCCGGCACCGGCAGCGGAAGCCCCGAAAGCCGCAGTTCCGGTCAGCACAACCCGCAAATCCTCCGCCGAAATTGATATTATTGTGGATGATGAGGATTAAGAGCCTATGCGCTTAACATATGCACCCGGCAAAAAGAATAAAATCCATGTCAGCATCGATGGTGAATACCGCTTCACCGTCGATGCTGATTTCTGGTTTTCTTTGGGCATTTACCAAGATGCCGAAATCAGCGAGGCGGAGCTGACTGCGTTGCTGGAGGAGGTGGCAACCCGCCGTGCTTTTAACAAGGGGATGGACTACCTTTCACGCCGCGCCCACTCCAAAAAAGAGTTGGTTGAAAAAATAAGCAAGACAAGCGACAAAAAGTATGCTATAATGGCAGTTGATATGCTCGAGCAGCGCGGCTATGTGAGTGATGAAGACTTTGCCGCGCAGTATTATGAGTATTTGCAGCGGGTCAGGCACTTCGGCAAAAAGCGCATTGCCGCCGAGCTGGCGCGCAAGGGGATAGACCGCGCAATCATCGCGCAATTAGAGCAAAGCGATGAGGCGGACCCGTGTGCAGAGATTGCCGCCCTGTTAGAGGGTAAATTTGCCGGTAAGTTCGGCGATGAAAAAGGCAAACAGCGCACCATCAACGCCCTGCTGCGATTGGGCTATTCTTACAGCGATATCAGAAGCGCCATCAGTGAACACGATATAACATCGTGTTCAAATGAATAGTGAATAGTGAATGATGAATAATTGAGGGCGGGACACCCGCACCCGATTATATGATGTCTGTCATATTGAGCGCAGCGAAATATCTCGTGGAAATAATGCAAGTAAAAAGAACCGGGAGATTCTTCGGCAGAGCCTCAGAATGACAGCGTTAGTGCACAAAGATAGTGGGCGGGCACCCTTACCCGTTCCGTTACGCTCAATAAGATTCCTCGACCGGCACTCGGAATGATAGAACATGTCATCTCGACTGTAGTGGAGAGCTCTTTATAATGCAACACACAGTGTTGCCACCACAACTCCACTCTTCACACTCCAAACTTCAAACTCACCGGAGGAATAAAATGTCAAAAGTCGGTTTAATTTCATTAGGCTGCCCGAAAAATCAGGTGGATGCCGAACTCATGCTTGCGAAGCTCGCCGATGCGGGCTTTGAAATCTCTAATCAAGCCGAAGGGTGTGACATTGTCATTGTCAACACCTGCGGCTTTATTGAAGATGCCAAGAAAGAAGCGATTGACACCATCTTTGAAATGGTGGAGCTCAAAAAGGCGGGTCAGCTTTCGCACATCATTATCAGCGGTTGTCTTGCCGAGCGCTACCAAGAGGAAGTGGCAAAGGAAATCCCGGAAGCGGATGCCGTCATCGGTATCGGTGCCAACAGCGATATTGTGCGCATTTGCCGCGCTGTTCTCGCAGGCGGGCAAAAAACCGCCTTTCCCGAAAAAGATTTAATGCCTCTGTGCGGTGACAGAATATTAACCACTCCGGCGCACTGGGCATATCTTAAAATAGCGGACGGTTGCTCCAACTGCTGCTCCTATTGTGCGATTCCGCTCATTCGCGGCGCATTTCGTTCGCGCCCGATAGAAGAGATTGTTGCAGAAGCTGCATCGCTCAGTAAAAGCGGTGTCAGAGAAATTGTGCTCATTGCGCAGGATACCACGCGCTACGGTGAGGACCTTTACGGTAAGCTGATGCTGCCTGCTCTGCTCGAAAAACTCTGTCAAATCGACTTTGCGCGCATTCGCCTTTATTACTGCTATCCCGACAGAATCACGGATGAACTGATTGCGGTCATGCGCGATAACAAAAAGATTGTTAATTACATAGATTTACCGCTGCAGCACGCTTCCGGCGCGGTGCTTAAAGCCATGAACCGCACGGGAGACAGGCTCTCGCTTACCGCTTTGCTGCAAAAAATCAAAAAAGAGATTCCCGACTGTGTCTTGCGCACCACTTTTATTTGCGGTTTTCCCGGCGAAAGCGAAGCGGATTTCACCGAGCTTTGTGAGTTTGCAAAAGAAATCGGCTTTGAGAGAATGGGCGCTTTTGCCTATTCTCCGGAGGAGGATACCCCGGCTGCTGCCATGGAAAATCAAATTGATGAAAGAATTAAGGCGCGCAGGGTTGAAGTTTTGATGAATACACAGTATAATATTATTTTAGAAAAAAATAAATCCTATATCGGCAAAGTGTTTGAGGTTATGGTTGACAGCTACGATTTTGACAGCTGCCTGTACTTCGGCAGGTCCTATATGGATGCACCGGAGATTGATACCGGCGTGTACTTTGCCTCTGAAAGTGAACTCCAACCGGGCGAGTTGGTGCAGGTGGAGATATTGGATTTTGATGAGTATGATTTAATCGGAAAAGAAACATAACGAACCCGACCAACTCGCTAAATCAAAGATTTAGAGTTGGTACCCGGAACTTTGGCGTTCGCAATCTACGATTGCTCGGCTAAGCGGTGGCAACACTGTGTGTGGCATATTAAATGTGCCGCAAGCGGCACCACCTTTCGCTAATTTGCTAATCGGCTAAAACTGTGAGGTATTTATGTTTGAAATCTTTAAAGAGGATTTGGCTTGCATTAAGGACAGGGACCCTGCAGCAACATCCTCTATGGAAATCATATTGTGCTACCCGGGCTTTAAGGCCATTCGGGCTTACCGCCGCGCGCACAGGCAGTATTTAAAAGGGCACACCCTGCGGGCGAGGATGATTTCGCAGCGCTGTGCCTACAAAACCGGGATTGAAATTCACCCCGGCGCCAAAATCGGTAAGCGTTTCTTTATTGACCATGGTCATGGGGTTGTGATTGGTGAGACAACCGAAATCGGAGATGATGTCACCATTTACCAGGGTGTTACCCTCGGCGGTACCGGCAAGGAAACCGGCAAGCGCCACCCGACAATCGGTAACAATGTCATGATTGGCGCGGGTGCAAAGCTCTTAGGTTCCTTCAAGGTGGGGGATAACACGCGCATCGCAGCAGGCTCTGTTGTGCTCAGCGAAGTGCCTCCCAATTCCACCGCAGTCGGTTCACCGGCGCGCGTGGTGCGCACCAAGGGGCAGCGCGTGACCGAGCTTGACCAAGTGCACATTCCCGACCCGATTAGCCGCGAATTGAGGAAACTGCACAAGAAGGTTGACAGATTGGAAAAAGAAGTCGAAGCCGGCAACAGCCGCAAAGGAGAATAAACGATGAAAATTTTTAATACTCTTACCCGCAGAAAGGAAGAACTCAAACCGATTGAAGAAGGCAAGGTGAAAATCTATGCCTGCGGACCGACTGTGTATAACTTTATCCACATCGGCAATGCACGCCCGATTTGTGTGTTTGACACCTTGCGCAGATATTTGGAGTACCGCGGTTATGAAGTGACCTTTGTGCAGAACTTTACGGATATTGATGACAAAATCATCAAGCGCGCCAATGAAGAGGGTGCGACTTACGATGAGATTGCCCGAAAATACATTGCCGAGTATTGGACCGATGTTGAAGGGATGAATGTGCGCAAGGCAACCATTCACCCGAAAGCAACGGAGAATATTGAAGAGATTATCGCCATGGTCAGCGACCTGGAGCAAAAGGGCTTTGCCTATGAAGTGGATGGTGATGTTTACTTCAGAACCAAAAAGTTTAAAGAATACGGCAAGCTTTCTCACCAACCGCTGGAGGATTTGGCGGCAGGTGCGCGCATTGCGGTAGGCGATATCAAAGAGGACCCGATGGATTTTGCCCTTTGGAAGGCAGCTAAGCCCGATGAACCCTATTGGGACTCCCCGTGGGGGCACGGCAGACCGGGTTGGCACATTGAGTGCTCGGCAATGAACCGCAAGTATTTGGGCGAAACGATTGACATTCACTGCGGCGGGCAGGATTTGATTTTCCCGCACCATGAAAATGAAATCGCACAGAGCGAAACCTGCAACGGTGCGCCCTTTGCCCATTATTGGATGCACAACGGTTATATCAATGTGGATAATGAAAAAATGAGCAAATCGCTCGGTAATTTCAAAACCGTGCGCGATGTGGCGCAGGTTTACGGCTATGAGCCGATTCGCTACTTCATTATCAGTGCGCATTACCGCAAGCCGATTAACTACTCGATTGAGATTATCGAGCAGTGCAAGGCGGCGCTCGAGAGGTTATATAACTGTAAAGAGAATTTGGAAAACTATATCGCAGCTGCCGAAGGCAGCGCGTTGGATGAAGGCGTGAAGGCGAGTGTTGATGCCAAGAAGGCGGAGTTCATTGCCGCGATGGAGGATGACCTCAACACGGCGGATGCCTTAGCGGCTGTGTTTGAGCTTGTGCGCGTTGCCAATACCGCTGTGGCGGAAAATAAAGGCAAAGAAAGCGCGGAATATGCGCTCGCGCTCTTTAACGAGCTGACCGATGTTTTGGGGCTTGTGTACCAAAAGAAAGAGGATTCCCTGGATGCTCAGGTTGAGGCGCTCATTGAGCAGCGCACCAAGGCGAGGGCCGAAAAGAACTGGGCGGAGGCAGACCGCATTCGCGATGAGCTCAAAGCCATGGGCATTATTTTAAAGGACACCCCGCAGGGCGTGAGCTGGAGTAAAGAGTAAAATAGTAATCAAAAACCGCGACTCTCGCGGTTTTTTTTGCTTCGTTTCATTCTATGCAACTACTTCTTCACTGTTCACGCCGTGTTCATACAGATATTCCGGTGCAATATCGATATCTCCGCCATTCCAAACAGCTACACTGTAATCAATGTCAACGCCTTTAAAGGTGTTGATATCGCCAAGAGGCAAATAGGCAGCATTGATTATTTTTATTCCCTGCCTCAGCGCAGAGATTGGCAAATTTCATCTCACTCTTTCAACATCTGTCAGCGTGTAGAAAAACAAGTTTTTCTACACGCTGAGCCTTTCCAATGCTATTGGAAAGGCTTTTGGATTTTTACTGTAGGGAAAAAAGCGAAACATAGTGTTTGATACTATTTTCACGAGATTTACGCTTATTTTCCCGAGTTTTTCATTTTTTTAAGTTCCATATTTAATTTTTATAATAATTTGTTATAATTAATAGTGGTGGCTTAGGTTTTTGAGCGCCCTGCAAAAAATGCGAAATCATTATGTTGAGGTGTAATTGTATGAAAATAGGAATTTGTGATGATTCTTTAAAGTTTTGTGAGGATTTAAAAAAGATAGCGAAAGCGTATGCCGCGCAAAATCACCTGAGCTTTTCCTACGCTATCTACGACTCCGGGGAGGCTTTTTTTGCCGATAAGGAACCCTGCGACATTCTGTTTTTGGATATTGAGCTGGGTGATGTTACCGGCATTGAAGTGCTCAAGTACATAAAGCGGGAGAATCTCCCCACTATTGTGCTGGTGGTCACTGCATATTCCAAATATATTGATGAAGCGATGGATTTTTCCATTTTGCGCTACATTGAAAAGCCGGTGGAACAGAGCAGGGTTTTTCATGCGCTTAACTCTGCGCTCGAAAGAATTGATGAAAAGTACATCGTACTCGATGATTTGACCACGCACACTAAAGTGAAGGTTGCCTTCAAGGATATTATTTATGCGGAAACAAAAATGCGCAAAATCCTTGTGCGCACCACCGGCGGCACCTACACTCTGAAAGAAGGCTTTAAGGGTTTCAAAAGCGCACTTTCGGCTTCCTACTTTGCGGAGCCGCACTATTCCTATATTGTCAACATGAACTATATCAAGTGTTTTAAGCGCACGGAAATTATTGTCGATGTCAACGGTGAAGAAAAGAAAATCCACGTTTCCGGCGACAAGCAGCACGCGCTGCGCCAAAAGTACAGCCGCTTTTTAGGGGAAGACAAATAAGGATTTGTCGCGCTCTTTGAGCGCGCAAATCCTTATTAAATGAATAATTAATAATGAATAATGAATAGTTAAGGGCGACACATTCGCACTTGATTTTATATCCCCTCTGTCGGCTCTGCCGACATCTCCCCTAAG
>JAFRLX010000129.1 GCA_017430965.1 Clostridia bacterium
GGTGACATTGCCGCCGGAAACAGTCACTGCCGCGCCGCTGTCTTTCTCGCAGGTCACGGAGGTGGCAACGACTTTCTTGCCGTACTTCTTCACGGTCGGCAGGCTCGCAACGCTTAAGGTCTTGGAACCGCCGGTGGTGAATTGGATTTGCAGCACGCCGTTGGAATCTTTATAGCAATGTGCGTCACCGCCGGCAGGCACATTGTCGCCCGAAGGCACTGCCCAGCTGAAGGCGGGCTCGTAGTAGCTCTGGGTGCTCGGGGTGTATGCCGGTTCGGTGTAGCTCGTTTCGAGCATGGAAGCATCGGTGTTTTCCATGGTATACAGGTAACCGTCGAAGGAAGTAAGACCTGCTGAGATGGTTGCCGTCATGCCGCTGTAATTGCGCTTATCGCTGCGGTTATCAATGATATTTGCCGCACCGAAAGAACTGCTCATGGAGACAATACCGCAGTTCATGTATTTCGTGCCGCCGGAAGTGAACTGATACTTGCTGTACTTGCTGCCGAACATGGTGTTGCGCAAGGTGGTCGCATTATCATTGCTCATGGTGGCGTTTTCGCTGATAAAGTTGTGCTGGGTCAAAGGACCGTCAATATACAGTTTTGCCGAAGCATCGGTGCCGTTTTGCACCACGATGCCCAGACCGTTTTGGGTGTTGACGGTAGTGACATTATCTAAATGCAGCACACTGCTTCTTTGCTCAAGGTTCGCGAAAATACCGCCGGAGAGAATGGTATTCTTAACGGTAGTATCACCCATGATACGCACAGGTGAGGAAGCACCGGTCACGCGGCAGTTGCTGATGACGGTATCGGTGCCGCTGTAAACCCAAATGACGGAAGAAAATTTATCGTTACCAAAGGTGCCGACATAGGTATCAAAGGTAGGACCGACCACAACCGCATTATCAAATTTTGCATTGGTCAGGCAGATGATGCCGTGGGTCATCGTTTCAATGCCGGAAGTGGTTGCATCAATCGTGAAGCCGTTACCGTAGAGGTTCTTACCGCTAAAGGTCAAGGTGGCGGTCTTGGCGCCGCTGTGGTTGACATACGGGATATAAACATCGCCGAGCAGTACTACGTTGCCGGGGGTGCCGGAAAGGCTGGCGCCTTCTACATAGTTGTTGCCGGGAACAACCTCTAAATAGAGGTCATAGGCGGTGCCGCTGCCCTCTTGGATGCTGACTTTGACAGGACCTTCGCCGGTGAATTTCACTGTGCCCTGGGTCCAGTCGGTAGAATTCTTTGTCACGGTGCCGGCAGCCGTTGCGTTGGCAGAAGAAACTGCGGTAACGGTGACGTTAACTTTCGAAGAATTCGGGGAACCTTCGGCAACTTTGAAGAGGGTGCCGAGTTTGATGTTATTGCCGTTACCTGCTCTGTAAAGGTAAGTATCAACATTAGCGAGGTTATCGGCATGGGTGAAGGTCGCTGCTACCAGTGCCGGCAGAGCGACATTCTTGGTGTCGGAATAATTATTGCCGCCAACCGTGACAGTTGCGGTGTAGGTGCCCACGCCGGCAGCGCCGATGTCGGGCTCGGTGGTAACCGTATAGTCAATGCTGTTGTCGGTTGCACTGGTCTTGTGGCTTGCATCACGCGTGCAGGTGAAAGCAGCAACTGCTTTGGTGTAGCCGTCGGTATCGTTACCGGTCCAGGTCCAGGTCGGAGTGCCGTAGTTGTGACCGAGTGCCGCAACTTCTGTTTGTGCGGTGAGCACGATACTACAGCGAGAGCAGTGAGAACCTGCGGTTAAGCCGGTAGCCGTACAGGTCGGTGCCACTGCTGCATCGGCAACTTCAACATGGCCGAGCGCATCGGTGGTTTCGCCGCCTCTGGTCTGCTTGTCGCCGCAGCGAGAGCAGGTCTTGGTTTCAACGGCTGTCTTGCCGGTTGCGGTACAGGTAGCTGCCACGGCATCGGTGGTCACTGCCCAATCGCCATAGCTGTGGCCGAGGGCTGCAACTTCGGTTTGTGCGGTGAGCACGGTGTTACAACGCGAGCAGTGAGAGCCTGCGGTCAAACCGGTTTCGGTACAGGTTGCGGGAACCGCAGCATCTGTAACTTCCGCGTGACCGAGGGCTGCAACTTCGGTTTGTGCAGTGAGCACGGCGTTACAGCGAGAGCAGTGAGAGCCTGCGGTTTTGCCTGCGGTGGTGCAGGTAGCCTCCACGGCTGCATCGGCAACCTCAATGTGGCCGAGCGCCGGAATGCTCACGGGTTCGCTGATTTCGTTGTTGCCGTCGGCATCGCTGCAGAGCTGGCCGCAATCGGCACAGCGGTAGTAAGCTTCATAGCCGGCTTCGGTACAGGTAGCTGCTTTTGCCGCTACCGGAAGGAGGCTGTGCTTGACAAAGTATTCATCTGCCGCTTCGTTGTGAATGAGCAGGGAGCGCGCCAAAGCCTGTTGGGTTTCAGCCGCTGAAGCATTGTTGAGCACGGTGCCGCAATAGTCGAGCACGTTCATGGAAATGGTGGCATCGCCTAAGCTGACGGTCACGGCTTCATCAAAGAATACCGGCTTAATGCCGCTGATTTGAATATAGCCGCTGCCTTTGGACCAGGTGATGCCTGCGGGACCTTCCACTACCGGGTCACCGCTTACGGAGCCTGTGTAGTAGAAGCGCATGCCTGCCGAGGAAGCGCAGATAAAGTTCGCTCTCTTAAAGCGCACATTACTGCCTTGAGAGATTTGAATATTCGGCATGTAGGAGACGGAATCCAACCCTAAATCATCGGAATAATCATCGGTGATTTTCACAGCGCCGGGCTTGCTCATGTATTCCGGGAAAATGCCCTGTGCCGCTTTGGCGTAGGCAATGATGGATTTACACAGAGTGGTGAGCTTGACCGGTCTGCCGCTAATCATGATGAGGGTTTCATCATTCATCTCAATAATTTTGTCGCAATAGGTTTTGGTGGAATAGGAAATGGTATCAAATACCGCACCGCCTTTATAGATGGTAATCTCAGTCGGTTCGGCAACCTGTGCCGCCGCCTGCACTGCGGTGATTTCGTATTCCGCACCGGTCACATCCGCAAGAGAAACCTCTTGGGTGACTTCGGTGTAGTCTTCCTGGTTGCTGGTACCGTTGTAAGTATATTTCATGGTATCGCAACCTTGCGCCTTGTAATAGTTCGTGTCAATGTAATAGTGAGAAACAATGTTGTCACCCACAGTCAGATTGACCGTGTTCTGAGGCTTTTCTTCCGCCGAGACGGTGGTCGCCATGGCAAAAACCATCGCCATCACCAGGCACAGCGGCAGGAAGACAGAAAGCAGTTTTTTCATGTTCTTTGCTTTCATAAAAACTTCTCCTTCTTAATAATTTTTAACTTTCAATCAAAAGCCGCTTGCCGTGAGCACATTGAGGCAAGGGGGTTTTGACATAAATTACAATTTCGGATGGCGCAACAAAAGCGGCGCGCCGTGCGCACGGGACATGCTGCAAGCGGCAAGCACGGCTTTCGGCTCCGATTTGAACGGATAAAACAAAGTAATTAGACATAACCATTACGATTATATAACTTAATAAAAGAAAAAACAAGATGCACATAATAAAATAAATCACTAAAAATTTTCAACAATTTTAGGCAAAATGACAAAAACAGTATATCGCGTTAACGCATAACAGCCGGCAGTCGGCAGCCGGCGAAAAAAGGGGGCTCTGCCCTCACCCGATTTAAAAACGCGCGTTTGCGGAGCAAAAAACCACTGCATCTCGTCGCTGTTTTCATCTGTACCGCTTCTTGTCGCCTCCCCGAAAGGGTAAAAACAGCCGAACCTTAACAGATTTTGGCAGCCTGTTTTTCCAAAAGACTGCGTTAAAATTTTTTGCAATGCGAAAGCCGAACAAAGCATAAGCGGAGCAATTAGCCGAATAGGGGAAGCGAGAGGCTGTTAAGGGGTGACTGCTTTTACCCAATGGAACCGGCGCGCGAAGGGCGCGACAGAGAAAAAACCGGCGGAGTCATTCTGCTTTGTCGACTGTTCGCATAGCGAATGTGTTGACTGCCGGCAGTGCAAAAAAAAACACTGCGATGCGGAAAAACCGCTTCGCAGTGCGCAAAAATACACTTTAAAAGATAGGATTAATAGAACTCGATACCATTCGGGTCTTCCCAATCCGCAGGCTTGGATTCGGAGACTGTCAAGACATCGTCGATATGAAATTTGATGATTTCAATTTCCGGTGTAATGTACTTCATTGAGACTAAAAAACCTTTCAAAAATTGCAGGATTAAGTGCCGCAGAAGCGGCTAATATCCAAAATTACACTTGCATTATAGCACAAGCCAATCGCAAATGCAAGCATTTTTTTTGAAAAAATCAAAAAAAGGAAAAACACAAATGTCGGCGGCAGACAGCAAGGCAAAAGTGCAAGAATCGGGAGATTCTTCGGCTCTGCCTCACAATGACAGCAGTCGCTTTGCGGAAGCCACCCGCGTTTGCACTGCTCCGAAAAAGCTATATCAAAAGGAAAAATAATGTAAAAAGAGAAAAAAGAGCAGCGGTTTCTTCGGCACATTGCTTAACAAAGTTAAGTAAATTTTTGTGAAAAACTTATAAAATTTTCCCGAAAATTTTGTGTTCTCTCTCACAGTTGTACGGTTGACAATTTGGAATGTTTTTACTATAATTATTATGCATTATAATAGAATTAGGCGGAGCAGGTAATTCTTTATTTACACGGTC
The DNA here is from genome assembly GCA_017430965.1 of Clostridia bacterium. Classification (GTDB taxonomy): domain Bacteria; phylum Bacillota; class Clostridia; order Oscillospirales; family Acutalibacteraceae; genus RUG714. The sequence goes on from JAFRLX010000129.1 coordinate 4,702, forward strand.
AGCTGTCGCCCGTTTTTTTCTGTTACTTGTAGGTTTGCGGGGGTCGAATGTGAATCGACCTCGGAAAAACTTTTGCGCCCAAGGTTAGAGCGGTTCCCGTTCGACCTTCGCAAACCTTAATGAGTGAAAGGGTTTCCTTTTACTCCGGCAGTATTACTGCCAAACCGAAACAGGCGTTTCGTTTTTGTTTCGGAAATCTAAAAAAAAAAAAACGAAAGGAATTTTGAAATGAAAAATTCAAAGAAGATTTTAGCAATCGCTTTGTCTGTTTTAATGATCGTTTCCGTAATGCCCTTTGCAGCATTTGCAACCGACATTCCGCAGGCAACCGTAACCACCCTGCCGAAATCACAAATTTCCGATGTAGCTTATTATCAGTATGGCACCGGTGCTACCGGCACAACCTCTTTTGATATGGGTTACCAATTTGTGGCGCAGGATGATGCAACAAGTGTTCAGAGCAGCCCCTGCAAGCAGTGGCACTGTGACTATGTGCTCAGCTCTACTTCCGACATCAACCCCGGCGATATCACCATCGGCGGTCAGTTTGATTCCTACAGTGCTGACACATGGGTTACCATCACTCCCGACAGCACCATTCCCGCAGGCGCCGAGATCAGACTTCTCGAAACCATGTTTGGCGATGAAATCACTTATGCAACCATTTGCACTGATGTAAGAGTTTTCAAGTGTGCTGTTAAGACCAACAATGATCAAATCAACGGCGACGACCTCAAAGTTGAACTTCGTCTCTATGAAACCGTTTTCAATCCCGAGACCGGCAGATATGAAGAAGATCAGACTGTTGCTCCTCACGTTCTTGAGGATGTGACTTATGAGTATGGTACCACTATGCCCGGCGCAACCGTTACCGAGTTGACCGGTGATGATCTTACCATCACCACCATCGGCGGCCAGACCAAGACCCTTGATAAGGGCTTCAAGTTTGTTGCTGATGATGATGCTCTTTCCGTTGAGCAGAGCGTTTACAAAAACTGGTCCGCTGACTATGTTATCACTGCTGATAGAGATGTTCCGGCAGGCTCCGTGACCATCGCAGGTCAGTCCGACCACCACAGCCCCTATTGGGTAACCGTGACTCCTAACGAACTGATTCCCGCTAACACCGAGACCAGATTGCTCAAGGATGTTCTCGGCGAAGGCGTCTTTACTTACAAAGACATCTGCACGCTCGTCAACGAGTTCAATTGCGGTGCTATCGCCAACGATTTCGCTGCAAAGGATATCGAGATGAACGTTGAGCTTCGTCTCTTCGAGACCGAGCTTGATCCCGAAACAGGCAAGTATGTTGAAAAAGTCGGCGGCGAAGTTCTCAATGTTGAGGATATCGACTACACCTTCGAAGAGCCCGCAGTTCCCACTGCTATCATCACTCCTATAGAGGGCACCGACCTCAACATCACCACTGATGACGGCCAGGCTAAGACTCTTGATGTCGGCTACAAGTTCACCGCTCAGGATGATGCTATCTCCGTTCAGGACAGCGCTTACAAGAATTGGTCTGCTGACTATGTTCTTGTTGCCGACCAGGCTGTTCCGGCAGGTTCCATCACCATCGCAGGTCAATCCGACCACTACAGCGAGAAATATTGGAAGGCATTAACTCCCGATACCGATATCGCTGCCAACACCGAAGTAAGACTTCTCAAGACCTTCCTCGGCGAAGATGTATTCACCTATGAAGACATCTGCACGCTCGTCAACGAGTTCCAGTGCGGCGCTATCGCCAACACTCTTGCAGCAAAGGATATCACTTTGAACGTTGAGCTTCGTCTCTTCGAGACCCAGCTTGATCCCGAAACCGGCAAGTATGTTGAGGTTGAAGGCGGCGAGTCTGTTGATATCAAAGATGTTGACTATATATTCACTGAACCCAAAGCTCACAAAAACGGTTCTTCCTTAACTCTTGAAGATGCTATCGCTTTGAATGCATATCTTGATATTGATTCTTATAACTGTGCAGCTGACGGTTATGTGAAGCTCAACTACAACCAGAATGCAGACGTACGCAGAGCTGTTGACTTCGAAGACGTTATCGTACCGATCAGCGAAGCTACCAAGTACACAAAGGCAGGCGATCCTTACAGCGGCACCTACAAGTTCTCCTTCAAAGCTGCTCCGGCTCAGTATGCTGAAAATATCACCATCGAGCTTTATCAGTCTGCTGATGCAGAGGCTCCGATCTTCACCGCTGTGACTAATGTGAAGACCAAGTGCGAACAGTATATCGCTAAGGGCGATGCGTCAGCTGCCCTTTGCAGGGCTGTCGCTGACTACTGCAGAGCTTCTCAGATTTACTTCGGTTATACAGCAACTGCTGATTCTTACTACAATAGCGATGTTACATCCTTAGATGCAGATGCTATGATTGTTCCTCAAACATCTATCGGCTTCGAGGCTACAGGTTATTCCTTCACCATCGTTTCCGGCTTAGAGGCTAACATCTTCTTCGAGGGCGACCTTAAGATCAATAGCGTTTCTATTGACTCCACTAAGGGCGCCGGCCTCATTAAGGGTTACAAGACTGCTAAGCAGGGCGATGCTTGCATCAACATTAAGGGCATTGCTTCCGGTAACATTGATAACCTTATCACTGTTAATACCAGCCAGGGTACCATCACCCTCGCTGCTACCAACATTGCTAAGGCAGTTGTTGAGCAGTCCAATAACATCGACTTTGTGAACCTTGCAAGAGCTATGTATCTCTACAGCGTTCAGGCAAGCACTTTCTTTGGTTGCTAGTCGAAATTGTAATATTGTAATAATATTATAAAACCTATTATAAAGGCTCTGCGCTTCGGCGCAGGGCCTTTTTCTTGGCGCTGCCAAGACAAATAAGGATTTGTCGAGCTGTTCTGCGAACAGCAATTAGGAATTAGGAAATAGGAATGAGGAGTGAAGGGAGGGCGCTGCCCTCACCCGAATGGAAGTGCCGCAAGCGGCACGGTTATAGGCTTTCTAATCGGGTGTGGGTGTCCCACCTACAATTCCTCTTTCCTCATTCCTCATTCCTCATTCAAATAAGGATTTGGGAGCCCGCAAGGGCTCCACAAATCCTTATTTGTCAAATTCATTTGATTACAAAAAATATCAATTTCACAAAGCAGTTGATTTTTTTTGCTTAAAGCATTATAATGATTTAAAATAAGGTACTTTGGCTTTTTCGCAAAACCGTTGTGTTTTTCGGGCTTGCCTTTACAAGGAGCACATATGAAGGGTAAGAAATGGATATCTGTTTTACTCACTGCACTGATGCTGTTTTCAGTGTGCTCTTTTGTGTTGCCCTCTGCGGCGGCTGCCACCACGCAAGCCACCACCTCCGAAGCGGATAATGCGAAGATTTTGGGGCAGGAGTTAAAAGAGTTTTTGCTCAAAAACAACATCAACGGCGAAAATGTTTGTTTCGGGTATTATGACTTTAACCGCGAACTGCGCTTTACTTTTAATGGCAACAAACTGTTCGCTGCGCATGATTCCATTAAATTCCCGCTTGCCTATTTGTATTTTAAAGATTTGGTCAGCGGCAAACACCATTTGAATGAAGATGTCGGTAATGACAATTTAAGAACCGTTTTTCTGCGCTCTTTAACAAAGGATTTCGGGCATGATTTGAGCGCCACCGATTTGTTAATTGAAAAATACGGCGGAATAGAAGAGGTTAAGAAAGCTCTGTATGAACTCACCTACACGAAGGTGGACGACGGCTTTTACGAATCCGATGCATTAACTGCCGAATTTGTCTTAGACTTTTTAAGCAAGTATTATAGCGAAGCGCTGTATTGCAGCACAGATTTCAAGCACATGCTCATTGACCCGATTAAGCAGTTTTGCCCCGAGCGCTTCAGTGAAATGTATATTATTGATTATAAAATCACGCACCGCTACGGTGTGGCAAGAGCAGAAGGCACAGGGGTGGATATGGGCATTGTGAATTCCTCAAACCCGTTTGCATTTGTGATTTCAGTGGAAAACAGCCCCACTTTTGAGGAAGATATCGGATTGCTCGCGCAGTTTGCGGCGGATTTTAATGAGGAATACGGCACACTGTTGCTTTCGCAAATGACCACCTTGCCCGATGTGGCGGAGGAAGACAAGAAAACCTACGATTCCACCAAGGTGACATATGTCCCGCTGATGGTCATTGTGATTGTCGCCACGGTGGTTGTTGCCGCCACCATTACCACAATTTTCATTGTGCGCGAAAACAAAAAGAAAAAACAAGACAGGTTAGACTAAAAACGCTCAAGGGTGCGCCTTGAGCGTTTTTTTAATGCGGAATGCGGAATGCGGAATCAGAGGTGGCGAAGCGAAGCTTCGCAAAACCGAAAACCGAACACTATACGCAGTATTCGTGAATATGCGCAAAAACCGGCGCTGCTTTTCTATGTTTTCGCTACTATAATTTGTGCGAAAAATATATTATAATTATTATGAATAGGTCTCGAAGATATCGCGCGGTTTTGCCGGCGCGGTGTAAACCTAAATACTCTGGTAAAGGAGTAATGCTTATGAAACAGTCTTTTAGAAAGGTTATCAGCCTGGTGCTGGCATTGGTGATGCTGTTATCGGTCGGTTCGGTGAGTTTTTATTCATTCGCCGAGGAAACGGAAAACAGTGTTTCCATGCCGAGCATTCAAACCATGCTTACAGACGGAAAGGCGCTGAAAGATTTTCTGGAATCCAATTTCCTCAATTTGGGGAAAGCAGATGCGCTTTTGAGCGATAGTTTGCCGGGGCTTTCCGAAACACTCTGTACCCAATTAGGGGATTTGTTCTACCAAATGGGCTACGCCAAGGAGCAATACCCTAACGATATGGACAGCCTGCTGCTGGCATTGGCAAGAGCCATCGGCTCTCTGGATGCCGAGGTGTTCAAAGAACCCGAGAAAATCGAAACAACCGACATGTCGCTTGTTTATAACCTTGCGTATCTCGGCGGAACGGAATATATTGAGAGCATCAATGCCGCTTTGCCGGAAAACCTGCGCTTTGACACATCCTCACCCGTGTTGTCTCTGAATGCCGAGCAACAGCAGAAGGTGAGTGAATACTACGCCAAGTGGAAAGCCGGTGCGCTGCACTTAGATGATTTTGATATCAAAGATTATTTAGGTCAAATGACACCGATTGAATACTTGAAAACCGTGCTGCTTGTCTTTATTGCCGATGATGCGCGTTTACCTGCCATCAGTAAAGCTGCCGTTGATTTTACAATGGATGCAGGGCGCAAGAGCGCCTTGGCAAACGCAGTGGCGATTATTATGGACAACTTTACCACCGCGCCTGTCAGCGCAGTGGTGCGCGTGCTTTCCGACTCCGATTTCCATGCCCTGCTCAAAGCGCTCATCGAAACCGCCAACAAAGTAACGGTCAGAACCGATTATTATTCCTACACACTTTTCCGCGAGGGTATCTTTACGGATACGGACGGTTCCGCCATTGCCAACATTGAAGCGAACGGCGACGGCACCTACTCCTATATCGGCCCGAGCATGATTAGTGCATATATGGACACAATCGATGCGCTGCTGGAGCTTTTGGATGGCATTAATATTGAATTAAACGATTCGGTATTGGAAACCGTTTTCTCCAAGCGCTTAGACAAACTCAGTGAACTTGCACAGTGCGCCCTGCAGGCAGCCGCTGCCACGGTCGGCGCAGAGCAAAGCAAGCTGCAAAGCGATATTGACAGCGCACAGATTGAAATCCGCTTTGCCAACAAGAAGATTGCAGAGATTGACGCCGGCACCGATAAACAGGCGCGCATCAACGCCCTGCAGGCACAACTCGATGCGCTCGCTGCCGAGGTTGCTTCCCTGATGGAACAGCTTTCCGCATTGGAGAGAGAGGAAACCCTTACCAAGGATGCCGTGAAGGGCTACTATGATGCTTTGGCAGAGTTTGAGGCGATGATGACAGAGGAAAACATGGATGAAATCACCGCCGATCCCGCGTATGTTGCCGCAAAGGCAAAGGTGGAGCAGACAGAGGCTTCCTTAGCCGATAATTATGCTTCTCAAAGCGATTTGAAAGCGCGCATTGCGCAAAAGAGTGCGCAGGCTGACGATGTGGCAGCGCAGATAGAGGACTTGCAAAACAACTACTCTGCGGCAGATGCCAAGACCGTTTACCAAAAGATGATTACCCGCGCAAACCAGGTCATCAGCGACAGCCGGGAGGCGTTGGCGGCATTGCCGGAGGATGAACTGGTCAGCCAGGTGACAGTGACTCTGCTTTCACTTCTGAACGGTTTCTTCAAGGCGTTTGACGGAGTGTATGACATCATGCTCGATGAGTCTCCTGTCAAAGCCGCGGTACAGCTTGTGTACGGTTTGAAAGATTTTGTCAATGCCGTAGAAAACATTGATTGGGATGCGATTGCTTCCGTAACCGACCCGATTTTTGCACAGATTGATACCTACATCGACAGTGCGGCGGGCAGATATTTCGGCGCGAACGGCGGCACATATCTCTTAGAGGATTTGAGCGCAATGCTCAATGAATTCTTAGACAGCTACGGCGTGTATAATTACATCAATGTAGACTATTTGAATACCTTTATCAGTGAAGAAATTTTGGGCGATAATTCCGACATTATGCAGGCGGCAGCCGGCGTGCTCAGAGGGATGTTCCCGAATGTGCAGCCGAATTATGAGAGCATTGTCTCCTGCCTGATTCCGGTTTTGAGTGCTTTTAGTTTTACTTCGCTGATGAGCAATTTGGACAATATTACCGCGGCTCTCGGTTATGCGAGCCCGAGCGCATTTGCATACTTAGCAGGATTGAGTGATGCGAGCTTAGACAGCAACTATCTCAATACCATCAATGCAAACCTTGTTGACTACGGCTATGAAGGCGAACCGCTTCGCCCGATGATTAGCCTGAGCAGCTCTCAGCAAAGTTCCCTGCTGCAGTATGCGAGAATGGAGCAGTCGGGCACCGACCTTGCTACCATTGCCGCCTCCGGCTTCAACTGGGAAAACTATGTCGGCGGCGCCTCTAAGCTTGAATTGGCAAATGCGTTCGTGAAAATGGCGCTGGGCGACAGCCAAAAGCTTGGCGATATTGCCGCTACACCGGGACTCGGTACAGCCTTAACCAAGCTGCTGTGCGACTTGTTTGATGACTTAAAAGCCAAGCCGGTGGACACACTGCTTAAAAAGGTTTCCGACAGCCAAACCTTAGCCGGCATTGTCGATTTCGCTATGGGCTTATTGAATGGTGATGATGCCAATTACAAGTCTTATGATATGTTCTTTACCGATAATATTTACTACGATGGTGAGGGCAACACCACCTTCTATGACAGTCTGGATGAAGAGGGCGTTCCGCAGTATTGCGGCCCGAAGGCGATGGAACAGTATGTTCCGGTTATTGCTGCGGCTCTTGATTTCCTGAGCGGCATTGACCAAGATGTGCAAAAGAATAACGGCGACCTCTTAAAGACCTTGTTATATGACAAAACACCGCAGTTGAAGAATTTGATTCAATCCGTTATCAGCTACGAGGATGAAACAGGCAATCAAAAGGCCGGTTTACTCTTCTACCTGTTCTTAGGTTACGGTGATTACCTGCAGGCGGAAAATGAGATTCTTTGCTATGATGTGCTCATTTCCCTTGCCAATGCGGCGATTCGGTCTTATGAAAAGGATATTGCCGGCTCCACACAGAAAATTGATACCTGGGAGCAGTATTTGGCACAGGCACAGGCAGCGGAAGGGGAAGCAATGCTTGCCAAGGCCCGCGAGCTGGGTGTGGCAGATGATTCCGTTACCGCTTATGATGAAGAAGCCGTTGTTGCGGCTATTGAAGCAAAAATCGCCGCCTTACAGGGTCAAATAGATGCCCTGGAAGCTGCTGTTGGCGATGCACAGGCGGCATATCTTGATGCGCAGGGCGCGGCAGAGGCTTCCGCGGCGACATTGGAGGCTGCCGAGGCATTGCAGGATTACCCCTACAACGATCCTTTCTATACAGACCTGTGTGCCATCTTTGATGACCAAGACCTTGATTTGTTAGACACGCTGCGCAGCGACTGCGAGTATGAATTTAACGAAGCCTTCGGCGGCGGTAAGTTTGATGAATTGGCAGCGCTGATTGAAGAATACCTTGCCGATTATGAAGGCGATACCGACACCTTTATCGATGATTGGATGTTCTCCGACGGCATCAACATTTACGGCATCATGCAAGAAGCCGATGATGCAAATACCCTTTGCCAGGAAGCGTTGGCAGCAGCCGAGACAGCGTTCCAAAATGCGCAGGAGAATTACGACCAAAGTGCCGATGCGCTTGCTCAGCTGGAAGGCGGCTTTGTTTTGGATGAAATCCACCGGGCAGGCAACGGCGTTTCCATTGAACTCAACAATCCGGATTTGCCGGCAATCGGTGAATTTACGGTAGCGGAGATTCAAGCGGCTATCGATGGCATCTATAACGAATCGGTTGCCGAAGCCGAGGCGCAAATTGCCGCACAAAACGAGCTCATTGAGAGCTACGAGCAGGTGCAGGCAACCGCCGGTGAAAAAGCGGCTGCGTTTAACGCCACGCTTGTTCCGCTGGCAGCAACGGCTTCCGATGCCATTGCCCAAGGCCTGATTGATGTGATTATGGGCAATCAGGCAGATGGCAGCGAGAATATTTACAATTACATTATGAATCATAATATTGTAGATATTTTAACAACCGGCGGCAGGCTGCAAGCGATTTTTGAAATGCTTGTAGCCATCTACGGCCCGGCACTGGAGGCACTTGTCAGTGAAGGACTGCTGGAGAGAGAAACTGCCGACCAGCTTATTGAGGCAATTCCGAATTTTGACAGCTTCTATGCCGGAGCGCTTGCGCAGTTCCCGGATAACTTCAAGCAGAATCCCGTGGCAGCAGTAGGGGAGCTGATTGGTGCATTCACCGAAACTGTCAAAGGCGGTTTTGTGGCGATGGAAGGTGAAATGACTCACGATGTGCTGCAAATCAAGAAGATTAACAGCGATGTGAGCGATATCTTTGATGCCGGCTTCCCGCAGGAATGGGCACAGTCGTATTCCAAAACCATCATTAACCGCACCGGTGAAATCTATCAGCTCATCGTTGACCTGTTAGGGCTTTCCTTCATTAAAGATTTGATTGAGATTCCTGTCGGCACCACGGGTGAGCTCAGCGGCAAGGTGGATACCTCCAAGCTCTTTAGCGATGTCACGGTTTGCCTCTATGCGGGTGAAACCTTAGTGGCAAGCGTTGAGGTGAAAAAGGATAGCGACGGTGCTTTCCGCTTCAGCGATGTGGAAGAGGGCAGGTACAGCGTGAAGGTGGAAGCGCCCACCGGTGTCTCCTTCGAGATTAAAGCAATCGACATCATTGCCGATGACACTACCGATTTAACCAAGCGCAAGGATGAGGAAATTGCGCTCATCGAGCTCAAACTCGGTGATGTGGACGGCAACAATATTGTCAATGCCGATGATATTGCAACCCTGCTCTTAGAGGAGAATTTCAGCTCTGCTAAGGAGGTTTATGATATCAACTGTGACGGCGTGGTCGATATTGCCGATGTTTCGATTGTTTTGGCAACAGCGAACTACGGAGCGCAGGCGGAGACAATTGTGTATTAATTAATACTTGAAACAAATTTACAGCGCAGCAGGCTGCTCCTGCTGCGCTTTTTTTGGTCTGAAGCGCAGACCAAACCCCGCTTTTTTCGATGGAATAAAAACGGATTTAGCAATAATAACAGTGAACAAAACGCAAATCGAAATTCATTTTTTTTCTTTGTGCTCATGCCGCACGGGCACTTACTTTTGTAGCGACACCAAAAGTAAGCAAAAAGTCGCTTAGAACCCTTTCGACTGGGTTCTAAGGACTCCTAAACGACCACGGGGTCTTAAATGCAACATAATCTGGTTTTAACTCACTTACATCTTTAAGACCCCTTTGGATTCCCCCCTAAACTGCGAAGCTGCAGAAATTTTCAGACGCAGCGCTGTAGAAAATTTTACCTGCAGCTTCTTAGCCTTCATAGAAATGCAAAGAAAGAGATTTGTGCAACTTGGGATGGAAAACGAGAGGGAAATAATGAAATCAGCATTCGTAGCCCGCCCTCAACGACTCCCTGTTCCATCAAAAGCGGAGCTTGCAGAGCAAAGTGCCTGCTTTCGCCTTCGTCAAACTGCTGAAATTTTGGAAAAATTTAGCATTTTTTTAGCTTTGTTTCGTCAAACTGCACAAAACTCGGTGAAGGCGAAATTTCTCTTTTTTGCACAAAAAAAAGCAGGTAAATTGTCAAAATTCACAAAATATTAAAAATCTGTAAATTATTTGTGCGTAAATTATTGATTTAAGCGCAAAAAAGTTGTATGATATTTGTAACTCACGATATATATTTATAATATATATTTGTAAGAAAGATCATATAAGGAGTGTACAAACATGAAGACAAGCAAAAGAATCCTCAGTATTGTTTTAGCTTTAGTCTTGTTGACCACCATGGTAACATCCGTGTTTTACGCGTCGGCTTGTAACAAAAACAACCACGACCCGTACAAGGAAGCTACCACGGTTCTCGACTTGATCGACAACAAACTGGATGCTTATGATTTAGACATCACAGGCAGCCTGGATGGACTTGTCGATGGCAAGTCGTTGCTCGACAAAGGCAATGACTGGCTCACAAGCAACTACGTGAATGAGGAAAAAATCAATGAACTTCTGTATTCCCTGATTGCGTCTCTTCTCGGAGTAGATGAGCTGAACAAGGATAATCTGGACGAAAGTCTGTATGCCTACCTCTCATCTCTGCTCAAAGAGAATGACCTCAGCAAGTACCTGGAAAACGGTCAGTGGCTGATTGATTTGGGTAATGAAAAGCTCGCTGAGCTTTTGCAGGAGTACCTTGATGCAGGTGAGCTGGATGAAACCATCAAGACAGAGCTCAAGTCATGGCTTGAAGAGCTGCTTGCCAAGGTTCCCAGCATTCAGGAAATCGATGCGCAATTCCCGACTTATGCCAGCTTCGACAAATCGGTCGATGAACTGCTTTCCCAGTACATTGATGGCGATAAGTTGATTGAGCTTCTTGACAATCTTGTGAAGAATCTGATTGACGGCAAGCTCATTTACGAGGAAAACGGCAGAAAGATTCTCAAGGAAATTGACGGCGAGTGGGCTGCCAAGTTAGATGCATTACTGGAAGGTCTCATCGGCCAGTATGTGAACGATGGTACCGCGCTCATCGACATGGGCGATGATGCAATCATGGAACTGCTCGATTCCCTTGAAGTTCTCGGTTTCCCCGTAATGCAGTTGCGCTATGTCAAAAACCTCGACTCACTTGTGCAAAACATGGTTTTGGCTGACGGCAGTGATGTGATGAATATGGCTGCCAACGCGCTGAGCGGTTTGTTCCCGGATGTACAGCCCAACTACGATAGTATCGTTTCCTGCCTGGTGCCTCTGTTGAGTGCGCTGAGCTTCGACTATCTCATGGGTAACATTTCCGACATTCCCGCGATTGCAAGCCTTGCGAGCCCCACAGCGTTTGCTTACCTTGCAGGTTTGAGCGCTCCGCAGCTTGATCCGGAATACTTAAATACCATCAACGCCAACCTTTCCTCCTTTGGCTATGACGGTGCTCCAGTTGAGCCGATGCTCAACCTGACACCCGAACAGCAGACAAAGCTGTTGGAATATGTTGAGATGGAAAACGGCGGCAAGACCCTCGCCGAGATTGCAGAGGCAGGCTTTGATTGGCACGACTTTGCAGGCGGCGCAGACCCGCTGGACATCGCGAATGCATTTGTTAAAATTGCTATTGGCGATAATAACAAACTGGGTACCATTACTGCTACTCCCGGTATCGGTACCGCACTGACAAGAATTTTGTGTGACTTGCTCAACGACCTCAAGAGAGCACCGGTGACCACAATTCTCAAAAAGCTTTCCAATGCAGAGGATATGGCAGCGATTGCCGAGTTGGCAATGACCTTCCTGAACGGTGAAGACGATTCGTTCAAATCCTTCTCGATGTTCTTTGATGAGAACATTTACTACGATGGTCAGGGCAACACCACCTTCTATGATAAGTTAGATGAAGAGGGCAACCCGCAGTACACCGGTCCGAAAGCAATGGACCAGTACCTGCCGGTCATTGCCGCCGCAGTGGACCTTTTGAGCAACCTTTCCGGTAAGATTGATGCCAACGGCGGCGATGTGCTCAAGACCCTTCTTGTTGACAAACTTCCGCAGCTTGGCAATTTGCTCAAAGCCGCTATTTCCTATGAGGATGCCGAGGGCAACCCGCAGGTCGGTATGATTGCATACCTGCTTGATGAATATAAAGACTATCTGCTTGCACAAAATGCAGACCTTTCCGACGATGTCTTGATTTCCATTGCCCAAGCTTCTATCGCAGCTTCCGAGGAGGAAATTGCAAAGGCAAATGCCAAGATTGCCAAGTGGGAAGTTTACCTCGCGCAGGCAAAGGATGCCAGCGATGCGGCAAAGCTTGCCAAGGCAAAGGAATTAGGCGTTCTGCCCGATACGGCTACCACTTATAATGAAGAAGAAGTCGTTGCGGCAATCGAAGCAAAGATTGCAACCCTGCGTGCTGAAATTGTGCAGCTCGAAGCGGATTTGGCGGAAGCACAGCTTGAATTGGATGCTGCACAGGAGGCTTACAATGCTGCAGTCGATAAAGTAGATGAGGTTGAGGCATTGCAGGATTACCCCTACAATGATCCCTTCTACACCGACTTGTGTGCTATCTTTGATGACCAAGACCTTGACTTGATAGATACGCTGCGCAGCGACTGCGAGGATGAATTTAACGAAGCCTTCGGCGATGGCAAGTTCGATGAACTCAAAGGCTACATTGAAGACTACCTTGCCGATTATGACGGAGATACCGACACCTTTATCGATGATTGGATGTTCTCCGACGGCATCAACATTTACGGTATCATTCAGGATGCTTATGATGAAGCCGATGCTTGCCAGGAAACATTAAACCAAGCCATTGCCGCGCGCGATGCCCTGCAGAGCGATTATGACACGAAGAGCGATGAGCTCGCCAAACTCGAAAGCGGTATGGTTCTCGATGCTATCCACAAGGCAGGCGACGATGCAACAATTTATATTGAGGATCCTTCTCTTCCCGCTATCGGTGATTTCACCGTAGCTGATATTGAAGGAGCTATTAAGTCCATTCAGGATGAAGAAATTGCCGGCTATGAAGCGAACATTGCGGCTGAAGAAGCCAAGATTCAAGAGTATCTTGCCGACAAGAATGCACAGCAAAGTATCATGGACAACTATGATATGGAAGGTCTCGAGCTTGAGCAAAAAGCATTGAATGACCTGATTGATGCATTAATGGTCTTCCTCGGCGGTGATGAAAGCACCAAGTCGCTCTATGACTATTTCGAAGACAAACAGCCGATTGAAATGCTTCTTGCGCCCGATCGTGTAACAGCATTGAAGTCGATTGTTGACGGTTTAATCACCTTGTTTGGTGACCTTCCCGGCTCCGGTAGTGAATACACGACCAGACTGTGGGAAATCGAGAAAATCCTCTTTGGTGACAAGGGTATTCTCAGCACTCTTTATAATGACTTTATAGATGATCCGGTTCTTTCGATTGTAACCCGCGTTCCGCAGCTGAAGGATGTCGTGGATATCGTTTACGATATGGGCTTCTTCAGAGATATTATTGATCAGTATAAAGATCTTATCGATGCGGTTGCTAACCTCTTCGGCGATGAAAGCTCAGGCTTCATTGCTCAGTGGAAGACTGCGTATGAAGATGGTTCCGCGAACCACCACTATGTCAACGCAATTCTTTCCCTGCTTCCGAGCATTGTGAACATTTATGACCAGCTGAAGGATGAGGAACCGATTAAGAGCCTTATCGCTCCTTACAGCGATATGATTGAGTATGTATTAAGCTTACTCTCCAAGGACTTCTACGACAGCCTCATGAACAATGGTGTCGTTGCCACTGTTTTAGAGGATGAATTCCTTGCAAACCTCAGAAACTTCATCAATGAGATTCTGGATTTAATCAAGCCCGAAAACTATGAGACCTACAAAGTGGTCGTTGAGCTGCTGTTCGATAAGATTTTAGACGGTCTGTATCAAGACCTGTTGGTTGACCCGGTTATCGCAGTGACCAAGAGACTTGACTTTGTCTTACAACTTGTTCCGATTGTAGCGCTTCTGTTTGAGTTTGATATCACTCCGTATCAGCCTCTGATTGATGATTTGCGCACTTTGATTGATGATGATTTCACTAAGGATTGGAAGAAATCCAAGCTGACCGCACTCATCAACCGCATTGACCCGCTGACAGACCTGCTGGATGATGCGCTGGGTGTTGTGGAAACACTTCCCGAAGAAACCATCAAGAGCCTGCTCGACCTTATTCCCGAGGATATCAGAAGCAAGCTTCCCGATGATATCGTTTCGAAGGCAACCACCTTGCTCAGAAGCCTGTTTGATGATTTAGATGCTCTGGCAGAAAATCTTGTCAACGACTATCATAAGAGCCCGGTAACCACCATTGCCAAGAGAGTGCCTGTGCTTGTCGACATGATCAGCACCATTATCTCGGATGACGAAGTGGTTGACCTTATCTTAGATTACATTAAGGATATTCAAATCGATGAAAAGACAACCATCGGTGATTATGAGAACATTATCAGAAGTGTGATTTCTCACTTCAATGACAGCATCGGTCCCGTTTTAAAGGATGTGGTAACAGTCGATACCATCAACCTTTATAAGGAAGATAAATTATCCGGTCTGCTCACATTGGCAGGCGGCGCCGTTGAGATTCTCAAAGATGTGCTTGCGGATGAGGCATTGGTTGATGAAGTCCTTGATATGGACGTTATCAAGAACATTCAGATTACCGATGACATGACCGTTGCGGATATCGCAGATGTGATTAAAATCGCTGCGGCAATGATTCCCGAACTCTTTGACGGCATCGATGTACAAGAATTGGTTGAAAACCTGCTGGATAAGCCGGTAGAAACCATTGTGGATATTTCCGATGTGCTGGCAGATGCAATTGACCGCATCCTTGCAACAGACAATGAATTTATTAATCAGTACACCAAGTCGCTGAAGAATAGCCTGGAGCTTGTGAGCGATTTGCTCAGATCTCTTTCGATTGAAGACGGCAAGATTTGCAGCACCTACCTGAATGCAGAGAAGCCGCTCAATTCCAAGATTCTGGATTCCGAGAATATTCAAAGGCTGCTTGCGGCAGCAGATGAAATCGATGATTTCATTGACAGCCTGAATCTCGACAACGGTGATGAAATTAAATCCTATATCAGCATCGCTCTCAGATTGCTCAAATATGTCGATGGCGCTGTTGATAAGATCAGCACACAGCCTCTGTTCACGACCCTTGAAAATGTAATTGATATTATTAAAGAAAATAAAGATTTACTTACATTAATAGAAGACCTTGAAATTTCCGGCTACCGCATCGGTGACTTCCTCGACCTGCTTGATCCGGCTCTTGATTTGCTGGAAGGCCTGGGCGATGATATTGAGAAGTCCCTGACCGGCGCGATTGCAAAGAGAATCCCGCAGCTGAGAACTTTGATTGAAGCGGTATTCGATAATGAAACCATTTGCAACATCGAAATCTCCGGTTACAAGATTGGCGATTTCGCAAACCTGGTAGACCCGCTGTTGGATCTGTTGGATGATAACATTATTTATGACATTATCGACAATCCGATTATGGCAATCGCCGCAAGAATCCCCGCACTCAGAAACCTGATTGCAGCGGTATTCGAGAATGAAACCATCTGCAACATCGAAGTTTCCGGTTACAAGATTGGCGACTTCAAGGGTGCAGCAGACTTGTTGTTAGAGCTCTTAGATGACAACATCATCTATGACATCTTTGAAAACCCGATTAAAGCAATCTTTGATAGAATTGATTATATCAAAGCAATCTATGAATGGTTGAGAGACTTCGGTCTCAAAGACCTGCTCGGCGACAATGTTGTCTTCTTCGGTTACAACATTTTAGATGCCGTTGACATTCTGCTTCCGGTATTAGATACACAACTGTACTATGACTTCGAGCAGAGCCTTTGGAAGGCATTGACCTCTTCCGACAGAATCGGCAGATTGGAAACTGCACTCAAAGGCATTATCCGCTTTGCAGACATCTTCTCCTACTCGGTGAACGAAGGTCTGTGCAGCTTGATTTCCGGACTTTGCGGTGTGCTTGACGGTCTGTATGACAGCCTTGTACTTCCTGCCAGCCCGGCAAACGGCGGTAACCAGCTCAACTCCACTGCAAGAGTGATTGTTAAGAAGTTACCGGCAATCCAGAACCTGCTCAGGTCTCTCAAGCCGTTACTCGGCGAAGGCAAGCTGATTAACCTGACCGATATCATTTCCGATACCGTGAAGATGGAAAAGGATGATATCCTCAAGGCTATCGAAGGCGTTGACCTTGTTAAACCGTACTACTACGGTATCAGCGACGTGCTCGACGTTGTCGGCGAAAACGCTGCGAAGTATGACTGGAACACCTTCAGAACCATCATTGATGCACTCAATGGCGTTGGTAAGAAACTTGTTCCCGCTCTTGAAAAGGCACTCGGTGTGTCCGATGTACAGTGGAAAGATCTCCAGCTTCCGACTCCCGAATACAAGGCAGGCGGCACAGCAGAAGATTACTTGGTTGAACTTTCCGGCGAACTTGGCGGAGGCATCCTGACTCCGATGGTAGGCACCTTGCTCAAAGCGGCACTGACCATTCCGGCAATTAAGGATATGATTGGTGATGTGGATGCAGAAGCAGTTGCAGGCCTGCTCAATGACCTGCTTGAGTTCGACTTCAAGGACAACAAGGTTGAGTTTGACGCGTTCAATACCGAGCACTTGATTTTGACCGGTTTGAACTTAGTACTGCCGAAGACAGCGCCCGAACCCTCACCTGCAACTGCAGATGAAGTGGTGATGATTGTGGCGGTTATCGGTACAACAGCAGCAGCTTCCACCGGTGTATACTTCTCGCTCAAAAAGAGAAGAGAAGAGATGGAAGTGAACGCATAATCAGTCATTCACGTAACAGGGAGCGGTAACCCCGCTCCCTTGTTTCTTGGGAGAATCACTATGCAACAACAGAAAAAACAAAAGCAAAAAAGCTATATTGTCGTTTATTTTGCCATTGCCCTGGTGGTTGTCATCATCGCCGTTGCCGGTACCATTTTCGGCATTGTCAAGCACAATCAAAACAAGAAAAACCCGACCACGGCAAAAACCACGGTATCTCAAGAGGAGAAAGAAAGCGGCGAGGAGAAAAGCAAGGAAGCGACTGCCAAAATTCAAATGACAGGCGATGTGCTCCTGCACCAAACCACTGCCGGTGACACTGTGCCCGGTGCGGCAAAATCCGGCGGCACCTATGATTTTCACAAGTATTTTTCCGAGGTTGATGATTACATTGATGCCGACATGGCACTGTGCGACATTGAGGGCACGGTGGATATTTACGGCGATAATAAGGATTTGGCGTATTACCCGCAGTTTAACCTGCCTCATGAGATATTGCCCTGCTTAAAGGATTTGGGCTTTACCGGCATTGTGACCGCCAATAACCACATTTGGGATTACAGCTCGGAAGGCGCTTATGCGACTGTGGAGAACATTAAAAAAGAAGGGCTGCTGGAGTTTGGCACCTATGCCAGCGAGGAGGCGACCAAGAAGCCCTACATTGTGGATGTCAACGGAATCAAAGTGGGTGTGTTGGCGTGGACCGACTCCACCAACGGCAGCTATATGGATGAAGAGCATATCAACTTTATCACCAAAACCTTTAATTCCGATGATATTGCTTCGGCAGATAAAATCCTGGAAGATGTTAAAATCTTGCAGGATAACGGTGCCGAGTTCATTATTGCGTGCCTGCACTGGGGCGTGGAATACCAGGATGAACCGGGTGACACACAGCGCCAAATCGCCAAAAAGCTCATTGACGGCGGCGTCGATTTCATCATGGGCAACCACCCGCACTGCTTACAGCCGATGGAAAAGCTGAGCACCAAGCGCGGCGACAAAACGGTTGACAGGTATGTTACCTACGCACTCGGCAACTTTATCGGCGACCAGATTGTGTTGGACAAAGAGGGCTTAAAAACCCAGCAGGCGGCAATCGTGACCATTCAGATTAAGAAAAACAGCGATGGTTCGGTCGACATTACCTCCGGCGAGTACTTGCCGGTGCTGACCCACGCCTACTATCAAGACGGCGTGAAGAATGACTATAAGGTCCTGCCGATGACGGCGCTCAAGGACAAACCGATTCCCTGCGCCTACGCTTCCGAGGATTACTTCGCAAGCTCCTATGAGCGGGTGACAAAGCTCTTGGGCAATGCGCTCCCCGTGAGCAAATTTGCTGCCGGCAAGCAAATGCCGGAGAACACATAAATCAAAGTTTGCGGAGCCCTTGCGGCTCCCGCATTCTTCTTTGCATAAATGCGCACAAACCTAATATATTAAGGATATGAAGAAGTTTTTAAAACGCTTGTTTTTTGCCATATTGGCGGTAGTGCTCATCTACCTGCTTGCCACAAGTGCCACCATTCTCATCTATGCCAAAACCGACAATCGGCAGCAGAGTGATGTGGCGATTGTTTTGGGTGCAGGCACGATTAATAACGAGGCTTCGCCCGTGTTTAAAGAGCGCGTCAACCACGCGGTGGATTTGTATAAAAGCGCTGTGGTTAAAAAAATCATTATCACCGGCGGCTTGGGCGAGGGCAGCGTGCTTGCCGATTCGCAGGTCGCAAAGCAATATGCGCTTTCCTTAGGAGTACCGCAGGAGGATGTCCTCACAGAAGAAACCTCCACCGTTACCCAGGAGAATTTGGAAAACGCCAAGCAGCTGATGGACAAAAACGGCTACCGCACGGCAGTCATTGTCAGCGACCCGCTGCATATGGCAAGAGCAATGTTGATGGCGAAGGATGCAGGGCTCAATGCCGTTTCTTCGCCCACACCGACCTCGGCATATAAGACATTGGACACAAAGCTGCCGTTTTTCTTCCGCGAGGAAATGTATTACTGCGGCTACAGGTTCTTTAGAATTTGGCAATGGATTACCAAATGCTAAAGAACAGTGTTCAGGGTTCAGTTTTCAGTTTTCAGTGTTCAGTGTTCAGTAAAAAAACAGCGGAAATCTCCGCTGTTTCAGACTGTCGAAAAAGTGGCTGAAACCACGCGACTACTTATCGTTCTTATAATATCATTTTATTTTTAAATTGTATTAAATCATTCTTTATAGATAAGTTATTTAAAGCATAATTTCATCTCACTCTTTCAACATCTGTCAGCGTGTAGAAAAACAAGTTTTTCTACACGCTGAAACAGCGGAATTCTCCGCTGTTTTTTGTTATGAGTCATTTTTCGACAAGATTTGATAGACTATGCTTCGCAGTTCTGGTCTGCCTTTTTTTACAAAGGCAAGGCAAAGAGGCGAAGGAATGCTGGCGCATTGCGAGACTTTTTAACGTAGCTTTTGTGAAAAAGAGGCGACCATAACCATAAAGGTTCGAATCCTTAAACCCATTATGCGGACACGAAATGTCGCCTGAAGAATTCATCAAAATGTGTGTATCGAAAGTAAAATAGACGATATATTATACAAAAGTATATTTTATCGTCTATTTACCTCGCATAAAACCGTTATTATGGGTTTATGCGAGGTGATTTTTATGACGATTGCACAGGCAACAAAAGAAAGAATAGAACAATTAGCCACACAGA
>JAFRLX010000024.1 GCA_017430965.1 Clostridia bacterium
GCAGGCAGCCAATTCATTGGCACAGCGGTGCAACTGGGAAACAATGAGTTGCTGATTGGCAATATTCTTTTTGTATTTTAATTCGTGCTCCAGTGCCGCCCATGTATCCATCGCGATGGTTCTCAACTGTACCTCGACAAAAAAGTGCCCCGGTACATGACCGTCAGGATCCTCAGCCGGTGCGGTGACATCCAGTATCAAATGGTAACTGCGGTAACCGTTGGGCTTCGCGTTGCGGATATAGTCTTTCTCCCTGACAACCACACACCCCGGCAGCGTTCTGAGCCACGCCGCCATTTGATACACATCATCAATAAACAGGCACACAACCCGCAAGCCGATGGAGTCGGTCATGCTACGCAATGCATGGTAAGTGCTGATTTCGCAACCTGATTTTTCTAACTTTGCTTTGGTGTTTTCGTCACTTTTAATGCGATAGCACAGGTGCTCAAACACCTTTTTGCCTGTCGCTTCCTCGCGCTCTCGGTTATACGCCTGCATGGTTTGCACGAGCTGTTGCATGATAGCGCACATCGTATCGCCATATTTTCCGTAGATAGACACTGTTTATAATCCTTTCTAACCGAATCACGGATTGAAAGGAGTTGGCGTTTATCACATCATTTTTTATATTATACACTACTTTGCGCGCCTGCACAAGGCATAGTTTGCGCTTTTGCAAAGAAGTTGCACCGCATACGCCAATCCTTAAAAAATGCCGCAAATCTTTCTTGTTGTTACCCAGTGTACGCGCACTACCTAAAGAGAGCCTAAAGCAAAAAGAAGGGGATTGAAAACTCCCCTTCTTTTTGCTTTGATGTTTTATTTCTTCAAGAAATGATTTGCTTTTTTGGTGAATACCCTAAAGAGCAGTTCATCGCTGTACTCTTTCGCGCCGGTCTTTTCGAGAGTCTGCATTTGAATATACTCATACACAGTCTTTTCGAGCGTGCGCAGCACATTGAGCGCATCCTGCATCGTTTCGCCGACACAGAACACACCGTGGTTTGCCATGAAGCAGGCGTTCCTGCCCTGCATTGCCTCAACCGTTCCCTCTTTGAGTTTCTCGGTACCGGGCAAGCCGTAAGCGCCGACAATGACATCGCCGCCGAAAATATCCTTAAGTTCCTGCGTGTAGGCAGGCAGCGGAGCGCGACAGGATGCCATAATGGTCGCAAACACCGGGTGCGAGTGAATGCAGGCGTTGATTTCGGGGCGGGAAGCGAGCACCGCCGCGTGAATTTTTCTTTCGGATGTCGGCTTTAAACCGTCATACCACACGGAAGGGTCGCTGATTTGCACAATCGGCATATCCTCCGGCTCTAAGTGGTTATAGTCCAAACCGGTGGGAGAGACAAGCATATGGTCGTCATCCAGGCGCACGGAAATGTTGCCCCAAGTGCCCTGCACAAGGTTTTCTTCGAGCAGAGTGACACCGGTATCTTTGACAAGTTGTCTTAATACAAGTTCGGTATTTTTATTCCACATTATGCATTCCCCTCCTCGCTCTGCAAATTCTCTTGGTTCTTTTTGCTGTATTTTAATTTGTAAATCGTGTTCATCAGTACAGCTTCAAAAGGACTGATGCACACATTCTTTTTGACCACTGCCGAACCCACAAAGCAGTGCGCCGCTTTGTCGAGCACCAGCACACAGGTGTAGGCTTCATTGAGTGTTCTGCCGGTAGTAATGCAGCCGTCGCCCTCCACAAGGGTGGAATTGCGGCGCAATAAGTTTGCCACAATCATGGTGGGGTTGTTTTTGCTTGTTCTGCAGTTTCTGCCGATAATCTGGGTCATATCATCGCTGACCGCGGGAATATCCACCGCGCAGGCGGCAATCGGCTCTACCCACTTCGGGTGGCAGTGGCAGATAGCGGAAACATCCTGCTTTGCGGCATAAATGCGCGCGTGCAGCGCATATTCGCCTGTTGCTTCATCCAATTTGATTTTGAGCACATCGTCTTCTTTCAAATCGGCTAAAGAAACTTCTTTTTTTGATGCATACAAATATGCACCCGATTTTACACTGATGCAGTCGCCTTTACCGACAACATTTTGCTTGGTTAATTCTTGTGCATATTCGAGAATCAACGCAACACTTTTATCCATTTTATTCATCGCCTCCGAATCGTTTGGAATTAGTTACTTTGTAAGTATTTTTCAAATCTTTGTAAAGCCGCTGATAAGTGACAAACATCTCATCATAAATCGCTTTATTAAACTCATTGGGTCGGTAGGTTTTCTTCTCTACAACAAACTTTTTCGCTTCGCTGAAAGAGTCGAGTTCGCCCAAACCGATAAACGCCACAATCGCGGCACCGACCGCGCCTGCGTTGCGCGGGTTTTCGACCACGGCAAATTCGCGCTGTGTGATGTCGGAAATAATCTGCATCCACGCATCATCCAGTGCGCCGCCGCCGATGATGCGGAACTGGCGGCAGTGGAAGCCGTAATCCTTCTCGTAGTTTTCGAGAATCCAGCGCAGGTTATAGCCGATACCCTCATACACCGCTTTCATCAAGTGCTCGCGCGTGTGGGTCGGGCTGATGTTATAGAGTGTGGCGCGCGTGGTGGTCGAAGAGAAGGGGCAGCGCTCGCCAAGCATCCACGGGGTGCAAATCAGGTGGTCGGAGCCCGCGGGGATTTCCCGAATAACATCATCCATGTATTGGTAGATACCGTCGCCGAGTTGTTCGCTCTCGGTGCGGAAGAACTGCTCAATGAGCCACTGCAGGTTACTGCCTGCCGCTTCGGTCACGCCGCAAATCAGGTTCATTTCCGGGTCAGCCGACTGGATTGCAGCCGCGCCGTTTTTAAACTTGGTCTGGTCTTTGGAAGAAGCGCAGACCCAACCGGAAGTGCCCAGGTAAATATGAATGTCGCCATCGCCGTTCATGCCGGAGCCGATGGTGGCAGCCTGTGTATCATCACAGCCGCCGAAAACCGGTGTGCCCTTGGCAAGCCCCATCGCTTCGGCTGCTTCGGCAGTCAAACCATCGCCGATTTTGTCGGTGCTCTTGACAAGCGGCGGGAGTTTATTCATATCCAGCCCTGTCAGCGACAGCACCGAAAGCCAGGTTTTCTTTTTCAGGTCCAGCCCATAGGAAGAAGCACCCGAAAGCTCGGCAACCATCTCGCCCGTGCACTTGTATTTCAAATAGCCGTTGACATCCAAAAAGAATTTGGTTTCATTATAGACATCGGGGCGTTCATCTTTGAGCCAGCGGATTTTGGCAATGACATCTTTACCCATAATGGGGGTGCCGGCAATCATGGAAAAGAATTTTTTGCCGCCGAGCTGGCGCATCAGCGCCTGCGCTTGTTTTTCGGCTCTGCCGTCAACCCATGTGATGTTGTTGTACAGCACCTTCCCGTCTTTATTGACAGGGATAACGCCCATTGCCTGTGTGGAAAAGACAACGCCCTTTACTTCCTCGGGGTCAATACCGACTTCGGTGACAAGATCTTTAGAGGCTTTGCACACCGCAGCCCAATATTCCTCCGGTTTTTGCTCCACAAAAGCGGGCGCGGGGTAATAGGTGGGGTAAGGCTCTGCTCTGGAAGCAATCACTTTCCCCTCAAAGTCAACCAACACCGCTTTGTCGGAAGATGTTCCCATATCATGGGCAATTACATATTTTCCCATAGTTCTCCTCAATGTTTGTTTTGCCGGCGGCAAAACAGTGTTTTCGTCCAAACAATCTACGCAATAGAGAGCATTCACAAGTAAATGCTTTCGTATTGCTCCGATTGTTTCTCCTCTCCCCAAAAAGTTTTCTGCGAAATACTTTTTTGGGGTCCCCGTAGTGCCGCCTTGCGGCACTTAAAATGCAACACAAAGTGTTGCCACCGTTAATTCCGCATTCCGCATTAGTATAAAAGGATTGTGCCGCTCGGACACAATCCTTTTTTAATATGTTGTTCCGAAACTATTTCTTTGCCCACTGCGCTTTTTTGGCTTTTTCTGCCGCAAGCGCTTTCTTCGCCGCAATCATCGCTGCCTTTTTCTTGGCAACACGCGCGCCTTTTTCAAGCGCCTGTTTTGCTTTTGTTTCGGCGATAGCTTTTGCCTTTTCCGCTTTATGCGCGGCAGAATACTCTGCAACTTCTTCTTCTAAAATGCCGGTTTTCTTGACAATCTTGAACACATCTTCAAAGCGGTTGAGTGCTTCATCGATAATCTCATCGGTATCCGCCATGGAAGTGTAGAGTCTGGACCCTGCGAGGGTTACAATGCCGTGTGCCATATAGGCAGCGCCCATGCGCTTCATCGCTTCGGTTCTGGTCATCATCATATCCTTCTTGGAAAGTGCCTTGATGGGGCCTAAGGGATTCATGGTGGAGAAGTCGAAGCTCATCGGTGCCGTGCACTCAAGGTGGCAAATAGAGCCCTGGTTGTAAGCAACATACGGCAGTTTGTACTGCTTAATAAGCTCTACCAAACCGTCGGTCAATCTGTCGCCCGCGCGGCCTGCTTTTGCACAGGCATCATTCTTGGCAATCTCTTTAATTGCCACATAACCTGCCATCGCCGAAAGCGGGTTTGCCGCAAGGGTACCGCCGCAATAGGCTTTCTTCGCACCGCCGGCAACGCCTGCCGCCAAAAGGCTGACATACTCGCGCTTACCGCCGACACCGCCTGCTGCGGGATAACCGCCGGCAACGATTTTACCGAAGATAGTCAAGTCGGGTGTGACATCAAACAAGCCCTGTGCACCGCCCACACCGAGGCGGAAACCGGTCACCACTTCATCGAAGATTAAGAGTGCGCCGTAAGCATCGCACAGATTGCGCACGGCTGCGTTGTATTCCCAGTCAATGGGGCGTGTGCCCGATTCCGGACCTGCCGGCTCTAAGATGACCGCCGCTGTGCCGCCGCGCAGCAGGTTAAGGTCAAGGTAGGCTTTGAGCATTGCCAAATCGTTGGGGCGCACTTCGTCAATGCCTCTGTAGATGTAACCCGGAATACCGAAGGATTCGAGGTAGTTTCTTGTGCCGGGGATTTTTAAGCCGTAGACCATTTGGTCGGACCAGCCGTGGTAAGCGCCGCCGATTTTGATGATGTGCTTTTTCTTGGTCGCACATCTGGCAATGCGCAGTGCCGCCATTACGGACTCGGTACCTGAACCGAGCATGCGGAACATTTCCACGCCGGGCATGTGCTTATTGATTTCCTTGGCAATCAACAGCTCGGCTTCGTGGAACAAACCGGTCGTGGGACCGCAGTCTTTAATCAGCTTAATCGCTTCCTGCTGCACGGCTTTATAGTTGCTGCCCAAAATGGTGGGACCGCCTGCCTGCAGGAAGTCGAAATACTTGTTGCCGTCGAGGTCATACAAATAGGCGCCCTCGGCTTTTACCATACACATCGGGAAAGGCATATTGAATGCCAGGTTGTGCTGCACACCGCCCGGAATAAAGTCTTTTGCCTCTGTGGTAATCGCCTTGGACTTTGCACATTTTGTATCAAAATAATTGTCCACGATGTCCTGATATGTCTCTTTATCCACACCGTAGATATCCTTCTTGGTCAGCTCTTTGAGGCTGGCGTTGATGGATTGTGCATCTGCCCAGCGTGTGACACCGTAACCCTGGTCGATCTTGTCTTTAATGACACGATAAGTAACATTCATATGACTTTCCTCCAAAAAATAAATCATAAACTACTAAGAGTTATATAATAAAATAATAACAAGAGAACCATTATTTGTCAATAGCTCCGGCAGAAGAATAAATTCTTTTTCGCCGCAGTCGGTTTTTTTCAAAAACATATTGACGAAACGCCAAAAAATCCCTATAATTTATTCATAATCGTTTTAAACGAGAGGAGAAAAAAATGGCAGATTTATCCAAAATTATCGCACTAAAAGATGAAGCTGCAAAGTATATGGTGAATGAAATCACCTACATTTGCAAAAACCTTCCCAAAAGGGACCCCGGTTCCGAGGGTGAGAAAATGAGCATCGACTACATGGCAAAGCAGCTCAAAGAAGACTGCGGCTGCGACAAGGTCAACATCGACAGCTTTGAGGTGCACCCCCGCTCCTTCTTCGGCTGGGTTTACTTTACCATTTCTTTTGTTTTGGCAGCAATCGTAGCGTTTTTCTTTGCGCCGCTGTTCTCCATGATTTTTGTGTTTATCGGTCTGTTTATCGTGACCATTTCTTTCGGGCTTTACACCAAAGCCATTGACTGGGCGTTCCCGAAAAAAACCAGCCACAATGTTTACGCCACCAGAAAGCCGACCGGCGAAGTCAAAAGAAGAATATTCTTCAACGGTCACCCCGATGCCGTGTGGGAATGGCCTGTCAATTACCGCTTCGGCGGCGTTGCTTTTGAAGCACACGCAGTTATCTGCATTATCGGTGCGGTGTATTACTTTGTGATTGCGCTGCTGTTCACGCTCAAACACGGCATCCACTTCGGTTTACCGCAAGATTTCTCCGACCCGCTGGTCATTGCGGCATTTGTCGGCTTTATCTTCATTCCGTTTGAAATCGGTCTGTACTTTATTGCGGACTACAAAACCGTGGTTGACGGCGCCAACGATAACCTCTCCGGCTGCTACATGGGCATTGCGCTCTTGAAATTCCTTGAGGATAACAACATTGAGTTTGAGCACACCGAAGTCGGCGTTCTCAACACAGGTTCCGAAGAAGCCGGCACCCGCGGCGCAATGGCATTTGCCGACCAGCACCAAGGTGATTTTGACGATGTACCGACCTTTGTCTATTCCTTTGATACCATTTATGACCCGGAACAGCTGATGGTCAACTACAGGGATTTAAACGGTTTGGTCAAATCCGACAAAGAGGCTTCCGACCTTTTCCTCAACTCTGCCAGAGAATTGAACATCCCCTGTAAAAAAGGTTGGGTGCCCCCCTTCGGCGGCTGCACCGATACCGTACCGCTCAACCGCGTCATTCGCGCGGCAGGCATCACGGGGCTTAACCACAAGCTCGAAAACTACTACCACACCAGAAGAGATACCTATGACAACATGAACGAAGAAGGCTTGGCAAACTGCTTTGCCATCACAGTCAAAACCCTTGAGCACTTCGATGAAGGCGCATTGGATTAATCGGTAAAACGATAAAAACACCGACAGGCGGCATGCCTGTCGGTGTTCTTTTTTCAGTGTAAGAGCTGCATAACCGTGTCGCCGTGGCGGCGCTCATCGGCTTTGACTCGTTTGACTTGCGGGAACTTCCCGGCAACGGGCTTATAGGTTTTTACCGCAGCGTATTCCCCTTTGGCAATGAGCGGGTAGAGCCGCTTTTTTCCAAGCACTTTGTATAGCAGCGGCAACAGGATTGCCATCGTCTTCTTCGGCTTTAAAGTCTGCCCGGTCAGCTTTTTGAAAACTACTGCGTGGCGCCCTTCCTCCGCAGCTAACTGCCGAAAGGTGCGCGCATCTCTCTCGCTTTTGACCGCAGCTGCCAGTGCCCTGTACATCAAAACCGCATCCAGCTCTCCCTGCTGTGCTTTTAGCAGCACTGTTCTATCTCGTTTTGTCATACACTCACGCTTTCCGGAACTGCGCGGCAAACGCGGCGGCGGCCTTTTCATCCGCAGCGTTGGGTCTGCCTTTGTGAATGCCTTTGAATTCACCCTTGCAGTGAAACTCTTTTGTAGCCATCGGAATGCCGACTTTGTCCGCTTCCGCCTTCACCTTTTTGTAGGTGGAGTTGAGCATGGCGGCAGAGCCGAAGTTGACAATTTTTGCAACCTTGCTTTTGTCGAGTGAAGCAATAAACGCCTTGACCTCCGGGTCGATGTTAAACGCATAGTAGGAGTTGCCCAAAAAGAGCAAATCCACCGGCTCGTTTATCGGCTCGCTGATAGGCAGCGCTTCCACGCCGAGCTCTGTGGCAATCGCTTGCGCCAAGCGCTTGGTGTTGCCGGTTTTTGTATAGTATCTGACTGCATATTTCATCACAATTTCCTCCCTTACGGAGTGTGACGGTAAAGAAGTTTTGCCTCAAAATTTTATCTTTTCGCACAATTCGTGCGTTAAAAACAGTCCATAGGCATCAGCCTTATGGGCTGTTTTTGCCTTCTTCCTGCACTAAAATTTATAATCTGAGCTGCGAAGCAGTTAATTTTGCCTGATTTTGCTTAGATTGGCAATTTTAAAATGCGGGAATACTTTGTGTATTACCAAATTTTTAAATTGTCAAGATGGGTGAAAGCAGACAAAATGAACCTAACCTTCTTTACCGACACTCTCCGTTTATTATAACAGAGCTTCCACGGCTTTACGCACTTCGCCCATATCGGTGGTCGGCTCAAAACGCGCCACGACCTTGCCCTCTCGGTCAATTAAAAACTTGGTAAAGTTCCACTGAATGTAGGCTTTGTCGCCGTGCTTTTTGTTAAATGCTTTTGATGCCTGCTTCAGCGCCACATTTTTCAAGCCCTTTTCAAAGCCCTCAAAAGGCTTTTCGGTGGCTAAGTAGGCAAACAACGGGTCGGCGTCTTCACCGTTGACATTGATTTTCCTGAACTGCGGAAAATCCGCGCCGAATTTGAGCGTGCAAAATTCGTGAATTTCCTCGGCGCTGCCGGGTGCCTGGTTGGCAAACTGGTTGCAGGGGAAATCCAGAATTTCAAAGCCCTTGTCTTTGAAATCCCGATACATTGCCTCCAACGGTTCGTAGTGCGGGGTAAAGCCGCAGCCCGTTGCCGTGTTGACAATGAGTAATACCTTGCCCTGGTATTCGGACAAGCTGACATCGTTGCCCTTTCTGTCTTTGACTGTAAAATCATACACTGTTTTCATCCTAAAGCCTCCTTTATTGCTTTTTTTGAGCTTCGAGCCATTCATACAAAAGTGTGTAAAGCTGCTGTGCTTTTTCGCGCGGAAAATCCACGCAACCCATCATTTGCAGGGGAATGTCCTTTGCCTGCTCCTGCAGCTTTTTGCCTGCTTCGGTGAGTGTAATCAGCACCACGCGCTCATCCTCCCGGCTGCGGCGGCGCTCAATGTAGCCCGCCTGCTGCATCTTTTTGAGCAGCGGTGAAAGGGTACCGTTGTCGAGCATCAGTTTTTCTCCTAAAGTGCCGACAGTGATACCATCCTGCTCCCACAGCACCAAAAAGACAATGTACTGCGTGTAGGTTAAGCCCAAGGGCTTTAACAAAGGTGTGTAGAGATTGACTACATTTCTGGCTGCCGCATAGAGTGGAAAGCACAATTGGTTTTCCAATTTCATGGCTTCGCGGTAATTGTATGACATAGGCTCATCTCCTATTTGTGTTTTGTGCAATTATATTTTATCAAATATATTTGGATTTGTCAAGCTTTATTTTCTGTTTTTTTGTCATGCTTTTTTCGTCACACTTTTATGCTTTCGGTTAATGCCTGTGTGCTTGCCTGCGATGATGATTGAAACGGGGACGGCATTGCGAAAATCTTCATTTACCTTTCCACCTTGCATTACGGCAAAGCAATCGTTATCATTGCTTGAGGGGCAGTCCCGTTCCTTCGATAAAAAAGCGGTTCATCCTTTTACTGCAAGGATGAACCGCTTTAATGATACGATGATTGCACATACCCGCAAAAGGGGCGGCTGACATATAGAATATTTGCTGAAAACCGGCATCTTTTCCGCAATAACTTCAGAAAAAATCATCATTAGGCGCCAGCCTTAACGCTAATTTTTTCTTCGTTCTAGCAAAAAAATCTGCCGATTTTCAGTGCTTTGCAGTTTTTGCTAAGGGATTTTATTCGAATAAGTAAGAAAAATTTTCTTGCATACTTTGTGTATTCAAGAGGATTTTTCTCGCTTAGGCGGATGAAAGGACAACGCAAAAACCAAACATTCTATAAGGAGAGTAGCGATAACGAAGTATTGGTTCATTTTGTCTGCTTTCACTCATCTTAACAATTTAAAAATGCACCAATACGCAGAGTATTCCCACATTTTAAAATTGCCAATCTGAGCAAAATCAGACAAAATTAACTGCTTTGCACCTCAAATTCAATATTTTTGTGCAAAAAGAAGGCAAAATCAGCATATAAGGCTGACGCCTATGTGCTGATTTTAACGCACTTATTGTGCGAAAAGATTGAATTTTGAGGCAAAACTTCGTTACCGCTACTCTCCTTATGTCAACCGCCCCAAGCAGGTGTTTGTTTTTTTAAGCACCGAATGACGGGGTACAGGGCTTACCTACTTCCGATTTTTTCACTATTCTCTCTAAGCCGCCTGCCCCATCCAGATAGATTAAGCCCTTCGGTGAGTAATATAAAATACTGCTTGACCACATTAACCCGTAGCCTGTCGGTTTAAATTCCGCGCTCTTGGCATAATAGTGGCAGGAGGTTTGGTAGTAATTCGGGCTGTTGTGCTTTTGGAAATAGATTTGCCCCTTCCCAATCATGTTCGAAGCGTTAGCGAACGCTTTGCGATACACAAAATTAAAGCATTCCTGATAGGTTTTAGGCAGAATGCGCATCACATAGGTTCTGCCGTTGACCTTCCTGGCAAGGCAAACACCCTTGGTGCTCGAGCGCGTGCATTTATACTTGGATTTTGCCGCGATAATGCCGCTGTTTTTGGAAGCCTTCCAGTAGGAATAGTTTAAGCCGTTAATCGTGGCATAAGAATATACGGTACCTACTACACCGATGCAATAGGTTTGGTTGACATACACACTGCATTTTGCCGTCAAGCCCCCGCGGGTTTTAAACAGCAGGGTGCAGCTGCCCATCCCGACCACATCAAATTGACAGGGGAAAGTGAGGATATTCGTCTTTGTCGGATAGTCCATAACGAGGTCGCTCATTCTATATAAATGATTTTTTACGACTTTGGGATTGGATGAAACCACTTGTACATAGTCGTTCCAATCATATTGGTCGCTGTTTTTCGGAAAAATCAGTCTAACGGCAATGCCGGTGCCTTTCCCGTACATCATTTTTTCAAATGAAAGATAGGTGGTCACACTCGTCCTGCTGATTGTCAGCTTGGTGGCAGTGTTTTGCGCGGCAACGGCGGAAAAACCGCTACAGCCGAAAACACCAAACACCAGCGCTGCCACCAATAATAAGCTGATGATTCTTTTCACTGCTATACCTCCTCAAAAGTTTGGTATTACCCTTTTTTATCACGATTACGAATCATAAAACTGCTGCCCGTCGTCCGTCATCAGGCGCTCCGCCTTCGGGTACTCGAAGATAGCGGGGTTGTCGGCATTCTTTTCAAGGTAGTCTGCAAACTCCGCCGCATACCACTTTGCCAGATTGAGGTTGTGCATCAGGTAGTGCCCGCAGTTAACCGCTGTCGCACCCGGAACGGTGTCGGCAGCATTCACCGATTGAAAAGCGGCGAGCAAAAGCGCATAAATCTCCTGCGGTGGGCGCCCGCCTTTGAGAATGAGGTAAAAGCCGGTCAGGCAGCCCATCGGCCCCCAGTAAATCACTTCGTCCTTCCACGCGGGGTCATTGCGCAAAAAGGTGGCAATCAGGTGTTCGAGCGAATGCATTGCCGCCACATCAATCACCGGCTCGCGGTTGGGCTTTTTCAGGCGAATGTCATAAGTCGTCACGGGTTCCCCGCCGACAATATCGGTGCGGCTGGTAAAAATGCCCGGAACAATGAGCGTATGGTCCACGCAAAAGCTTTGAATCAATTCCATCACAAAAACTCCTTCAACTGAATATTTCTATTGGTATCATACCATATCGCGCGCATAAAGACAAATACGAATCAGGTATCGCCAAATCCTTATTTGTCAGTACTTTTTTATCACCTGCTCATAGGGCATGAGCATTCCGTCGGTCATGGTAAAGCCCGCTTTTTTGCACCAATCGGGGTGCTGCATCAGCTTGCCGACGGCGTACATGCCAATCACGCGCCCCATGCGCTTTTGCGGGAAATCATAGAACCCGTGCGCTTTGTAGAAGCGGTGGTCCTCGCGCATCAAGCCCTGCATCTGGTAAATCAAATCGCGGAAGATTTTGAGCCCGCCGACACCGTAGAAATCGCGCGGCGGCACATATTTGTGCTCAACGGCGTAGCTGAGCACCTTTGCCACCTGCCCTGCCTGTGCAGGCTCCGTGGCAATGCCGGCAAGGAAGTTGCCGCCCACCTGCGCTCTGGCGTGCATGAGCAGCTTCACATTCGGCTCTGCCTGCAAATTACCGCTGACCAAATAGGCAACGGGCTTGCCCATGGTCACCGTGCGGTGGCCGTTGCAGAACTGGCGGTCATCATACAGCTTAAAGCGGTAACCCATCGAGTGGTCTTTAATGGTGTAGGCAAAAACCGTGGCATCTGCCGACTGGATATGCTCGCGCAGGTAAGCATCAAAATTGTCTTTATAAATGCACTTGCCGTCTGTTGCGCAGTGGAAGCAGCCGAGGCAGCCGCCGGAAAACGGAAAAGAGCGGATATTGACAAGCTCGGTGTGCATCGGCAATGCGGCGCGAAAGCGCACAATCAGCTCTTTGAGCAAGGTATCCTCCTGCTCGCCTTCCCCAAAATCGGCAACGATGACAACCTTGCCGCGCTTCCTGGCGGCAGGCACCGTGCTCACCTTGACCGATGCGGGCTTTTTGGCGGGCTTTTTGGCAAGCTGCAGCAATGGAGAGGGCTCGCTGATGCCGTTCTTGACCGACCAAAGCACGAAGCGGAAAAACGCCACGGCTTCCTTTCTGCCCCTGGCGGTGGTTAAATCGTCCATATCAGCGCTCAAACCCTTGATATAGCGCAGCCCGAGGTCGGCGCAGTTTTCTTCAATAAAGTTGTGTGCCGTGACATCATAAAAATGCTTGGAGGTGGAAAGCTGCGTGGCAAATTTGCCGCTCACCTGCACCTCATTCTCTTTCATCAGCTCAATAAAGCGGTGCAGCTGTGCCGGCACCAAAAAGGTGTAAACCGGATAGGCGAATAAAACCACATCCGCATTTTCAAGCGCCGCTTTACACTCACTGAAATCCCTTTCATATTTTTTAATGCTCTGCCCGACATGGAGCACCTCAAAGCTGCAATTGCCGAAATGCTTTTGCAGGTATTTGACCGTGTAAAGGGTAATGCTGTTTTTGCCTGCGGGCGAACCGTTTAAGACGACTATTTTCATTTGCCGCTCATCCTTTCTGCCTGTGCTGTCATTGCTCTTTATATAGTATCACATTGTGTCACATTCTGTAAAGCCCGGCATTGCAGTATGCGAGCAAAAAATCATAACCGCTAAAGGGGCGGCTGACAGGTGAGCCCCTAAAAGGGGCTACTGAAAACTGAATATCGCTCACTATCTCAGGCAGCCGCGTGCGGCTGTCTGTTTTTGCCTCGTTTCACTCTTCTGAACTTTAATTTTTTCTCTTTATGTCATCCCGAGCCTGCCGAGGGATCCCGTGGAAAAGAAGAAAGTGGGTAAAACA
>JAFRLX010000130.1 GCA_017430965.1 Clostridia bacterium
GGAGGCAACCGTGGCATTTTGGGCTTGCCTTGACAGAATATCTCCCGCCATTCTCTGCGAGAAAAAGTCCATCGGCAGCCGCAACACCTTCCACATATAAGTGGTGCTGCCGACAACGGCTAACTTGCCGTTGAGCTTTAAAGTATACGCTTGGTTGACAATTTGAATCACAAGCTGAATCACTGTAAGTGCACAAATGCCTATGATAAAGGGCACAAACCAATTAGTGTTTTGATGAGTCAGTAATCGGTCAACAAATACCCTGGAGAACCCGGGCTGTATAATTTGCAGCAAGGAGGTGATAACGGTCGTAATCAAAATAAACAGCGCCACCGCCTTTGTGCCTTTTAAGCGCTTTTTTGCAAAGTGCAAAATGCTTTTGGGTTTGCCTCCCGGCTCAAAGCTTTCAGTCGGCTGAAAGCACAAGCATATTCCGGAATAATTTTTCTCAAAAGCCTCTATCGGGTACCTTGTTTTTCCCTTTGCCGGGTCATTAATAATGGCATATTTGCCTTTGAATCCGTCTAAAACCACAAAGTGGTTGTTGTTCCAAAACACAATGCACGGAAACACGGCTTCCTGCTGCAAATCCTCTACGGAATAGCGATAGCCCTTTGCTTCTAAGCCATAGTTTCTCGCGGCTTTTAAGATTTTGCTCGCCTTTGAGCCGTCACGCGAAACACCGCAATCGCCGCGCACCTGCTCCAGCGGTACCCACCTGCCGTAATATGCCAAGACCATGGTAAGGCACGCCGCACCGCACTCTAATGCTTCTAACTGTATGACAACCGGCACTTTTTTTGCGACTCCGTTTTGTACCGGCTCTTTTGCTCTTTTCATCATCCAATCTCTTTTCTTTTTCAATATCGGGGTTAGTTTACAATAAATTTCATCGGTGAGATGCTTTCTATAATGATGTTCGCGCCGTATATGCCTTCCTTGACATTTTTATTTAGCTTGCACTTGTAAATCCACTCGCCCACCTGCAGGTTTCCGATGTACCTTGTGTATTCATCCAGTGCTTCTGTCACTTTTTCCGGTTTCTCGCTGATGCTCTCAACTTCATAAGCCGTCGCATTATCATTAATGCGCACCGGCATACCGGCTTTGATTTGCTCCACAGCCTCCTCTTTGACATACAAGTAAGTACTGCCGCTGTTGGAAACGGCAACTGTCTGCACCTTTGTATCTATTTTACCGAAGATGCCCCAAATACAAAAGCCTGCAAGCAAAACCACTATCGCCAGCACCAATATCCACACCCCGGGGTTTGAGAGGCGAATGTATTCATTGAGCTGCTCGGGCGAATCCACCTTTTTTGCCTTGTTCTGTTCCATTTTGCTCTCCTTTTAGCAATATTGCTCGGGTTTTGTGAACCTCGAAAACCCGCTGTTTTAATATATAAAATGATACTTTTTGCTTATTATTTTAATTATATCATAAACGCATAGCGATTGACAAATGCAAAAAAGCGAATTTAAGAAAATTTACAGTTTAATCGACAGATTAAGGCTTTCGTTAAAACCGTTTTTTTGTTAACTATGTTGCTACATCAATGTCTTAATAGGTTGACTCTTTTGCAAAGAAGATGCTTGAAAATGTACTTCTTTGAAGAAAAAACACTTAAAGAAATTGCTGTTGAAGAAAACAAGTCTTTTTCAACTATCAGAGAGATTTTCCGGTCGGGTTTGAAAAACATGAAGACAATGCTTCTTAATTCAGGTTACAAACCTGAGAGTTGCAACAACTAACTATTTAATACATTTTTTGGAGGTTTACTATTATGAATAATACAATTGAAACAC
>JAFRLX010000025.1 GCA_017430965.1 Clostridia bacterium
AGGGGGAGAAGTCGGCACAGCCTACAGAGGGGGCATATAATCAAGTGCGAATGTGTCGCCCTTAACTATTCGTTATTCATTATTAATTATTCATTTAATCAGGATTTGGGAGCCTCGAGGCTACGCAAACCCTGATTTGACTAACATCAAAAAGAATGGTAGAATGTTTCTATTATCAATGTAAGGGGAGACAAAGAACATGTATATCACCTGTTTAGATTTGGAAGGGGTTTTGGTGCCCGAAATCTGGATTGCGTTTGCCGAGGCAAGCGGCATTCCGGAGCTGAAAAAGACCACGCGCGATGAGCCGGATTACGACAAGCTCATGCGCTACCGTATTGAGATTTTAAAGCAGCACGGTTTAGGGCTCAAAGAGATACAAGATGTGATTGCCACCATCGAGCCGCTCGAAGGCGCCAAGGCGTTTTTGGATGAACTGCGCTCGATTTGCCAGACCATTATTATCAGCGACACCTTTACCCAGTTTGCGGCGCCGTTAATGAAAAAACTCGGCTACCCGACCATTTTCTGCAATGAGTTGGTCATCGGCGAAGGCGGGGAAGTGACCGACTTTAAAATGCGCTGCGAAAAATCAAAGCTGACCACGGTGCGCGCGCTGCAGTCCATCGGCTACGAAACGATTGCCGGCGGCGACAGCTACAATGACCTGGCAATGATTGAGGCTTCCAAAGCGGGCTTTTTGTTCCGCAGCACCGCGCAGATTAAAAAGGATTACCCCGACCTGCCGGCATTTGAACGTTATGACGAGCTGCTTGCCGCCATTAAAGAAGTAATTCGGAATTAATTAAAATTAGAATGCAGAATGAAGGGCGGGAAACCCGCACCTGATGATAAGGTTTGTCATCTTGAGCGAAGCGAAAGATCTCGTGGAAAAGATGAAAATATAAGAACCAAGAGATTCTTCACTGCGTTCAGAATGACATAAAAAGTATGGGGACGGTTCTACTACTTTGGCTTAAAAGTGGTAGAACCGTCCCCATACTTTTCCCATACTTTTTATGTCTTTTTTAAATAGGTAGTGACAAAGCTTTTTACTTGTGGTAAGATAAGAACAGAAGATTTAAAGAATGGGGGAAATACCATGGAAGAAACCAAAAAGACAACCAAGGAGCAAACCAAAGCAAAAAAAGTCGTTAAAATTTTGCTGAAGATTTTTATCCCGATTGTGGCGATTGCCGTTATTCTTGCTATCGCGTTACAAATAGCGGGCTTCGGCGCATTTTACGGCTTGTATGAGCCGAAAAGTAATTCTTCCAAGTATACGGATGAATTAGAGGGTTACGGCGTATGGGACAACACGATTGAAAACCAACTCCCGCAAACAGTTGTTCATAAACTGGTAATGGATCACTTTAATTCTCCGCTGCCGAAGGGGAAAAAAGTGAAGAAGGTTATCTTTCTGGGGTTTGACGGCTACCGGGCAGATGCTATTGCCAACATTAAAGATGACCCGCAAAGCGCTATTATGTATGTGAAGAGCTTGGGCGGATTGTACCATGCGTATGCCGGCGGTATTCCCGGTAAAAACGAGCAGCATACCTCTACCGCACCCGGATGGGCTTCTATGCTTACGGGCGGCTGGTCTTTATTCCACGGCATCAGCAACAACGGGCAGTACAAAAACGGCAACGAAACCTTTTTAACTACCCTGGCTAAGCAGGGGCATAATGCGTCCTTTACCGCTTCGTGGAGAGAGCATACGGCGCTTTCCTACCGCCCCGATATTGTGCAGTCTATTAAGAATAATATTCCGGTAGAATATAATCATGAGATTGATGATATGGCGACATATTATCAGGTGCTGAAATATGTTTCCAAATCAAAGGGACAGGAAAAAACTGCCAAGGAAGACCCGGATGTTATCTTCTTCACCTTTGAGTTTACCGACCATAACGGTCACCTTTACGGCTTCGGTAATAATAAGAATTATTACCAAGGTTCTTTGGACGCAAATTATTACGGTTATGATATTATCAAAACCATTGAAGCCAGAGATACCTATGAGCAAGAGGATTGGTTAATTTTGATTTCTACAGACCACGGCGGTACCGGGCATGTGCACGGCAACCAAACCATTATGGAACGTTCCACTTGGATTGCCGTGAATAAGAAAATTGATATTACCGATGAGTATTTGAATTACGGACAAGCCAGTTAACAAGAATTGCGGAGGTCACTGACCTCCGCAATTCTTGTTAAGAAAAAGTGAATGCGTGAACAATTTCTCATTCCCCAATTCATTCCTTTGTCTCTATCCACATTGCAGGGCGAATGGCACTGGAATCGTAGTTATTAACCGTGCTGCCGTAATCGAACGGTACACCGTCAAAGCCGACAAAGGTAGCATAATCCTGTTCACCGCCCACTGTGCGCAGCCACCACCAGCAAACGCGGCGGCCGTCAACCGACTTGGTCGCAGCGCCCTGTTTCATCGCGTAGGAAGTGGCGACACAGCGCTTGTCAATATCTTCTTTTAAGTACTGCTCCACCTCCGGAATGCTCAGCAGGAAGATTTTATCTGCCGTGTCCTTGCCGGGATTGGTGGGATATTTCGGGTTCGGGTCCGCTTTGTGGTGCGTTCTGAGAATTTTCTGCGTTTGCTGTTCGGTAAACGCGGTGTCTAAAAAATGGGTGTTGAGCCATTTTCTCAAAGAGCAACTTGCCCAGGTGACCGGCTCCTGCTTGTTGTGAAATGCGCCGGCATCCAAAGCGTATTCACTGATGAGCAGCAGCTTGGTATCTGCCTTGGCAAGCACCTTCCAGGAGATAACTTCCTCGCCGTTCGCCGTTGAGTTGTCTTGTTCATAGGAGCCGAAGTAGACAATATCGCCGACATTGGCGGCTTTTAACTTGGCAGGTTTATACTGTTCAAAAAGCGCCTCTGCACGCTTGCGGCTGTCCTTGTAATCCTCTAAGGCGACAAACCCTTCATAAGCACTGATTACATCGCCGCTCTGCTCGGCAGCCACCGCTTTCTCATAGTTGCTCTTTGGCAAGTAATATATGCGCAGTACCACGGCGAGCGCCAGCACAAGGCACAGCAGCGGAATAGAAATGCCCAGCAGAAGGGCGCGCCGCGTTTTCGCTTTCTTTTCGGCTAACTGCCTTTGAGCGATGTTGCGCTCTCTTGCTTCGTGGTTTTTTTGGGAGATATCCGCCGTGGCAGCCGCATTTTTCGCGCGGCATTCCTGCAGCAGGGTATCGGCATCCCGCCAGCCGGGAATACTCTCAAAGCCGACAATAGCGGCTTCATAATCGTGGATAGAGTCATTGAGCATGCGCGCCTTGGCACTGTAGTAAATATCATCCTTGCGCAGGTTTTCCGCTTGCGCGCGGCATTCCTGCTCTAAATCGCAGGCATCTTCATAGTCGCCCAATTGCTTGAATAAATCCGCCGCTTTTTCAAACTGCAGTTGCGAGTAGGCATTCTCCATTGCCTCTCTCGCTGCCCGGTAGCGGTTTTTGAGGCTGTTTTCTCGAATAAAGGCGTTATAGCTTTGCAGTTCCTCTGTGAGGGCTTCATCGGCAAACCACAAAATGGTGCGGTAGAGGTCGGAATCATCAAAGGGCTGTTCGAGCTGTGCGAGCTGTTCTCTTTTGTGCACCTTGCGCTCTGCCATCAGTTTGCCCAAATAGGCAGTGGCGTTGTTTTGGTCCAGCTCCAGCGCCTGGTCGCAGCAGTCCTCGGCGGCGCTCCACTCACCGGTGGCAAGCAGGGAGAAGGCGCGCTCCAAGAGCTGTTCTTTGTCGCCGAAGGCTTCGATGTTTTCAAGTTGCGGCAGGGCTTGCTCGGTGCCGCAGGCAGGGCAAAGCGCGCGGGTATCGCCCCGGTGGAATTCCACCAGGTTGCCGCAATTTTTGCACTTAAAAACCGCCATAACTGCCTCCGCTTGATTTATTAAAATATAATACCATATTTTATAGAGAAAGGCAAATAAGGATTTGGTTTTGCCAAATCCTTATTTGCGTGCTCAGTGTTTAGTGTTCAGTGGCAAACCGCGCGCCGGTGAAACGGAACGCTGAAAACGGAAAACAGTACCACTAGTAAACTAGTGGTTTGCACAGGCCTTATAAGGGCCGCCTACAGGCTGAGCCCCTAAAAGGGGCTACCGAAAACTTAATATCGCTCACTATCTCAGGCAGCCGCGTGCGGCTGTCTGTTTTTGCCTCGTTTCACTCTTCTGAACTTTAATTTTTTCTCTTTATGTCATCCCGAGCCTGCCGAGGGATCCCGTGGAAAAGAAGAAAGTGGGTAAAACA
>JAFRLX010000131.1 GCA_017430965.1 Clostridia bacterium
CCGTAAAGTGGCGAAATACGCCTTTACGATAATATGTCTCTTTGTCAATTACTTTATAATTCATTTTCTTCACCCTTACAAACTTCGATTTATCTATTTCATCCTTTTCTCAAATCTGAACATTCCATCCGGGAATTGCGCATCAATCTGTTCGACAGCACACCATGCGGCGTAGCCGATACCCTTGCTGTGAACTTTTGGCGATACGAACAGGAGATCCAGATCACCACGTTCTCCATCCACCTTTATGACCACACCGCCGACCGACTTGCCGTCCTGAATGATTCTATATGTCAATCACAGGGACGGTTCCTTGATTGAAATGCATGCGGGCTATAAAACCGGAGATAGGTTTCCATGTTAAATCTGATGTAGTCTCCACTGTGATGCCCCTCAAACAGGTGGTTTTGCACATCGGCTCCGTTCTGCCGCAGCAGTTGAAACAACTTTTCACAAACGCGATAAAACTGCCCCTCATCTTCTTTTCCATCGTCCAAGAATACTTGCAAATCATCGAAAGTCTTTTGCTTCGCAATGGAAATCGGGTCGTTTTTCAGCCACATCGCCTCATCCGCGAAATAGCACTCGTCTTCGTCTGTGTAAGACAAGTCAATAGCCGGCATATGTCCGCCGATTTTGGAAAACAATTCCTGGTGTCTCAACCCTATACTTAAAGCAGTATATCCCCCGGAGGAAATGCCGCCGATATATCTTGCCGAGCGATCTCTGATGGTATGAAATGTATTGTCAACAAACGGTATGACTTCGTCAAGCAGATAGTCTTCGTACCGCCCTTTGTGGACGATGCCGTATTTGCCTTTAACCTCTCGATAAAGCTCGGCAGAGTTGATCCCCCTGCTGTTGTCCAAATTCGGACATACCACAATCAGGGGCTGTATTTCTCCTGCCTCAATCATGGCATCTGTTGTCTTCTCCATTCCAAGCCACTGAAGAAGGCTTTCGTTCCCTGTTCTTCCATGAATGAAATACAGAACCGGCAGGGCGCTGTTATCATTAACAGCTGGACGATAAATTGCCAGATTCATTTCCTTACCGAGGATTCGGCTGTCAATTGTTTTTGTAACTAAGCTCATATTACTGCTCCGTGAATTGAATTGCGCCCTATGCCTGCAAGGCAATTCACGCGCCGTCAGGCGCAATTCATTGTCGAAACAATAAGACTATTGTTTCGACATGTTCCGTATGCGAGAACATATCCACCGGCTGAATTTTCTTGACTTTATAGCCGTTTTTGACTAAGTAAAACAAGTCTCTTTTTTGCGTTTCGGGGTTGCAGGAAATGTAGACCACGCGCGCGGGGGCAGCTTCAACCAGGCAGTGCAAAAACTGCTTGGAAGCACCGGCGCGGGGCGGGTCCATCATCACCACATCCGCCGCTTCGCCTTCCTCTTTAAGCCGGAGCATAAACTCTCCTGCATCGGCGCAGTAAAAGGCAGCGTTTTTGGTGCCGTTGAGCTTCGCATTTTCGCGCGCATCCCTGACCGCAGCAGGGTTGAGCTCTACCCCGATGACCTGCCCGACCCTGTCGGCGGCAATCAAGCCGATGGTGCCGATGCCGCAGTAGGCATCCAGCAGCACATCGCTCTGCTTTAAGTCGGCAAACTCCAGCGCCTTGGTATAGAGCACCTCGGTCTGCTTGGGGTTAATTTGGTAAAAGGACTGCGGGCTGATACGGAAGCGACAGCCGAGCAGCTCCTCGGTAATTTTACCCTCTCCATACAGCACCTCCTGCCTCTCGCCGAGCACAAGAGAAGTCTTTTTATCATTAATATTAAACACGATTGTGGTAATTTCGGGATGTTTCTTTAAAAGCGCTTTTACAAAATCCTTTTTGCGCGGAAATATGTTGGTTCCGCCCACCAGCACCACCATGATTTCACCGCTTTTAAAGCCTCTTTTCACCAGCACATGGCGCAAAAAGCCACGGCGCGTATCTTCATTATATGCCGTCAGCTTAAACGAAGGCAGCAGCTTGCGGATGCTGACAATGATTTCATCCGCCTTTTCATCCTCAAGCAGGCAGCTATCTACCGCGACAATGCGGTGAGAGGAGGATTGAAAAATACCGGAAATGAGTTTGCCGCCTCTGGTGGTGCCAAACGCCCACTGCACTTTGTTGCGGTAGTGATACGGCTGCTCCATGCCGATAATTTTATTCACCCGGTGAAACTTGCCGAGCAGCTTAATGAGCTTGCCTTGCTTAAAAGACAATTGCTCGGCATAAGACATATTTTGTAATTGACAGCCGCCGCACTTTTTGCGCTGCGGGCATATTTTTTGATTTGTTTTTTCAGCCATCTCTCTTATCTTTTCTCAACATCCCGACCGGCAGCTCATGGTTTCTTTTCTTCTTTAACATACTGCACATAAGGCAGGGGTACATAGCCCAGGCGCTTGTAGAGCCGAATTGCCTTTTCGTTGTCCGGCTCGGCTTCAAGGCGAAAGCGCGAACAAGGATAGGTCGCTTCAATAAACGCCATCATCTCCCGCCCTCTGCCGGCACCGCGGTATGCCTCTTTGAGGAACAGCTCCTCTATCCAGGTCACCATCCCGCCCGACTCCTGCGAAAAGGTTTTGGCGACAAGCAAAAAGCCGATGGCTTCTCCCGCTTCTTCGCACAGCTGACATTCGATGTATGTATCGCTTCTTACCAACTCTTCAAAAGTGTTCTCGATATTCTGAATCGGTACAGGGTGCAACACTGCCTCGGATTGATAAAAAGCAGAGGCAAGGGAAAAGTAGGTCGCTTTGTCCCCAGCCTCTAATTTTCTAAACTGCATTATGCATTATGCACCAGCTCGGCTAACGCCTTGAGCTGTGCTTTGTTTTCTTCGGTGAGCGATGTCTTAATGGTGATTAAATCGCCGATATACTCGATACCCTGCATTTTATCGAGGTACTCCTTCATCACTCTGCCGGCGCTCGGTGCCCAGGAGCCGTTTTGCACCAATGCCACTTTGCGGTTGCGGTAGGTTTTGTCGCGCAGGTGCATCAGCAGCTCCTCCATGGGCGGGAACAGCCCCGCATCATAAGAGCAGGCAAAGAACACGGTCTTGGGGTAGCGGAAGGCATCTTCCACGCACTCGGCGCTATCCTCTCTCGGGATTTCGGAGAACGCCACTTTCGGCTCTCCCAACGCCTTTAACTGCTCGGCAAAATACTCTGCCGCCTCTAAGGTGTGCCCGTGAATAGAGGCAACAGCCACAAAGGTGCCTTCGCTCTCGGGTTTATACTGCGACCAGGTGTTATATAAATCCAAATAGTAATCTAAATTCTCGCTGAGAATCGGTCCGTGAAGCGGGCAAATGATTTTAATCGGCGTGTCGGCAAACTTTTTGAGCAATGCCTGCACCTGTGCGCCGTATTTACCCACAATGTTGAAATAGTACCTTCTTGCTTCGCACGCCCAGTCTTCATCGGTATCCAAAGTGCCGAATTTGCCGAAAGCATCTGCCGCAAAGAGCACCTTTTCACTGGTCTCATAGCACATCATGACCTCGGGCCAGTGCACCATCGGCGCAGCGGTAAACTGCAAAGTGTGCGCACCCAGGTTTAATTCCTCGCCGTTTTTGACCACGACAATTTCATTGTCGACTGTGGCAAACTGCCCGAACATTGCCGCCGCCCTGTCGCCCATGACAAGCTTTGCCGCCGGATATTTCGCGCAAAAAGCTGCCACGGAACCGGTGTGGTCCGGCTCTAAGTGCTGCAGCACCAAATAATCGGGTGCTTTGTCGCCGAGTGCGGCAGCGATGTTGGCTAACCACTCCTCAATCATGCGCTTGTCTGCCGCTGCCATCACAGCGACCTTTTCATCCATAATCAGGTAGGAATTATATGCCATACCGTTGGGCACAATGTATTGGCTCTCGAATAAATCAAGGTCCTTGTCATTGGTGCCGATGTATTTGATGGTGTTGGTAATTGTTACTTCCATTATCTATCTCCTTAAATATTTATATATTTAATTATATATAATGTATTTCGCTTTTGTCAAGCAATAAGACACATTTTGCGCGCTTGAAAACGAAAAAGTATTGTATAATCCTTACTATAATAAACGGCGTTCAACAATGATTTTTAAACAAATTCCCACTTGCTTTTTTGCCGCTATTTCTCTATAGTAGTAAGTGGAAAGATAAACGAGTCAACTTACCGTATTGCTCACAATTCGCAACAGTCACGCATCGCTCATTCTCCCAAAGACTGCGGGTTGTTACAGAAAGGAAAAAACATGAAAAGACTAATCGCCTACTACTCTGCCAGCGGCGGTGCCAAGTTTGCCGCAGAGCAGTTTGTTTCGCTCTTGGATGCAGACATGCTCAGAGTCGACACCGTGATGAAATTTCCCAAAGGCTCTTTCGGGAAACACTTTGTCGGCAACTTTATGAGCGTGTTTAATATTAAGCCTGTGCTCAAAAAGCAGAGCCTGCGCCCGACTAAGTATGATGAAATCATTATCTGCTCCCCGGTGTGGGCAGGCAAATGTGCTCCGCCGATGTTGGCTTTTTTGCACAAGTACGATTTCACCGGCAAAAAGCTCTACTACTTTGCGACAAGCTATGTCGAGAATGAAAAATACCTGATTGATGATTTAGAGCGCAAAACCCGCTCCAAGATTTGGGCTTACTCCACCGAGGCGAGCGAAGAAACGCGCGAAGAAAGCACGCTGAGAATTAAAGCGTTTTCAGAGGAAATTCTCCAATCGGAGCAGCAGGATACAGAAAACGAGAAATAGGCAACAGGCTACAGGGAACAGAATACAGAAACAGCGGTCAAACTGACCGCTGTTTTTATTATTCTATTTCCTGCTCTAAATTGCGAAATGTTTCAGTGTCAAAAAACTCCGTAATAGTGATATTTAAACCATCACATATTTTTTTAATGGTTGAAATCCCGGGATTTTTACTTTGGCAATATATAATAGATTTCATTGTGGAATACGGGATACCGGAAATATTGGCTAACTGACAAAAATTATAGCCTTTCTGTGTGGCTAATTGTTCTATTCTTTCTTTTGTTGCCTGTGCAATCGTCATAAAAATCACCTCGCATAAACCCAT
Source organism: Clostridia bacterium (assembly GCA_017430965.1). Lineage (GTDB taxonomy): Bacteria > Bacillota > Clostridia > Oscillospirales > Acutalibacteraceae > RUG714. Next base: position 5,085 of record JAFRLX010000131.1, read on the forward strand.
A
>JAFRLX010000132.1 GCA_017430965.1 Clostridia bacterium
ACGATGGTACCGCAAGCAGAGATTGGCAAAAACGCAAAATCGCCGTATTTACGGCGATTTCGTAATATTATGCTTTAAATTACTTATCTATAAAGAATGATTTAATACAATTTAAAAATAAAATGATATTATTAAGAAAAATAAATAGTCGCGTGGTTTCAGCCACTTTTTCGACAGTCTGAAACGGATAGGGTTTGGCGCTGCCAAACCCTATCCGTTACTCTCCGAGAGGAGAATTTTTTTGATGGCTGCAAGCTGAGCCTCCATTTGCTCAATTTGCGCAAGCAGCGCTTGTGTGTCTTTTAAATTGTACTCGGTCAAGCCCAGCAGGTAATCCGCCGTCACGCCGAAAAAGTCGGCAAGCTGCACCACCGCATAGGCATCGGGATTGGTTCTGCCGATTTCGTAATTGGACAGGGTTTTTTGGTCAATGCAGGTTTCTCTTGCCACATCTGCCTGCCGCAGACCGCGCGCCTTGCGCAACTGTTTGATTCTGTTCATTGCCAATCTCTCTTTCTCTATTTCTTGTAGGATATTTGCTCCTATAGTATACCACATCAAGGCACTTTTTGGTAGTGCTTTTTTACCGGCTTCTTTGCGGCGCTTTCACTCTCGGGCTTTCGCCCGGCGGCGAACCGGCAGAGGGGCATACCGCGGCATTTGACTAAAACACATTCATATGGTAAAATATATTTGCTTATAATTAAAAAGGAGGAAAAACTCATGAGAAAGTTTACCAAAGTTCTTGCCGTTGTGCTCGCAGCGCTCTTTGTAGTTGCTGTCTTTGCAGGCTGCGGTAAGAAAGAAGAAAGCAAAACCTATGTTATCTATTCCGATAACGCTTTTGCACCTTTCGAGTATTTGGATAAGAAGTCCAATGCCTATATCGGCATTGACATGGACATTCTTGAAGCGATTGCAAAAGACCAGGGCTTTGAGTACGAAATGCATAACGAAGGCTTTGACCCCGCCATGGGTGCGGTTCAGTCCGGTCAGGCAGATGCCATGATTGCCGGCATGACCATTACCGATGAGAGAAAGAAAACCTTTGACTTTGCCGACGGTTATTATGAAGACGGTCAGGTTTTAGTGGTCAAGAAAGATTCCAAGATTAAGTCCGAAGCTGACCTGAAGGGCAAGAAGGTTGCCGTTAAAATCAGCACCATGGGCGCAGACCATGCAGAAGAAATCAAGGACAAAGTCGGCTTCACCACTTCTTCCTATGAAGGCTCTCCCGAAATGTATCAGGCAGTTGCTACCGGCAATGCCGATGCTTGCTTCGAGGACCGTTCCGTAGTGCTGTATGCGATTGCAAACGAAAATCTCGATTTGAAGGTTGTGGGCAAAGTGATTAACCCCTCTCAATACGGCTTCGCTGTCAAGAAGGGCACCAATGCAGAATTGATTGAGATGTTCAACAAGGGCCTTGCCAACATTAAGGCAAACGGCACCTATAACCAGATTCTTGCAAAATACGGCGGCTAAATTTAGTTTAAGTTGTTAGAGTTTTAAGACAGTATGGCTTGGCAACAAGCCATACTGCGTTTTCTTCATTTTAATTTGTTATTAAGGAATAGTTATGGATTTTGGAAGAGTATTAAAAGAGGCATTACCTCTCTTGCTGAACGGGCTCGGAACCACGGTGGGAATTGCGTTGATTTCCATTTTTGCAGGCATGATTTTAGGCTTGATTTCCTGCTTGTTCGGCATGTCAAATGTCAAAATATTAAAAGGCATTTCCGCTGTTTATATTTGGATTATCCGCGGCACGCCCATGATTGTGCAGGCGTTTCTGGTTTTCTTTGCCATTCCGCAGTTAATCCAGCTCATTGACCCCTCCTTCCGCTTGCAGGCATTCACTGCCGGCTGCATCACCCTGAGCCTGAATGCAGGCGCCTATATGTCGGAGATTTTCAGAGCCGGTATCCAGGCGATAGACAAAGGGCAAATGGAGGCTGCCAGAAGCCTCGGTTTAAACAAAGGGCAGGCAATGTGGAAAATTGTGCTGCCGCAGGCGTTTAAAATCTCCATCCCGCCGATGGTCAACCAGTTTATTATTACTGTCAAGGATACCTCTATCCTTTCGGTCATCGGGCTTGCCGAAATTGTGAACAAAGCAAAGCAATATGTCGGCAAAACCTACCAGTTTTTTGCCACTTACATTTTGGTGGCGGCGTTTTATCTGATTGTGATTTCCGTTTTGATGGTGATTTCGAAATTTGTGGAGAAAAAGTTTAGTTATGAAAGTGAAAGTAAAAACAGAAGGGCTTAAAAAATCGTTTGGCGATAATCAGGTCCTGAAAGGTATTGATATAGAAATTCAAGAGGGCGAAGTGGTGTGTGTCATCGGTCCCTCCGGTTCGGGCAAATCCACCTTTTTGCGCTGCCTCAACCAGCTTGAGGAAATAACCGGCGGCAAGGTGTATATTGATGATGTCGATATCACCGATAAAAAGACTGACATCAACAAGGTGCGCGAAAACATCGGCATGGTGTTCCAACACTTTAACCTGTTCCCGCACAAAACGGTGAGGGAAAATGTGATGCTTGCGCCGGTCACCTTGAAAAAGGCAACCAAAGAGCAGGCGGCAACGCGCGCGGATGAGCTGCTCAAAAGAGTCGGCATTCTCGACAAGGGCGATGCCTACCCGGATGAGCTTTCCGGCGGGCAGAAGCAGAGAGTGGCGATTGCCAGAAGCCTTGCGATGAATCCGGAAGTGATGCTCTTTGATGAACCGACCTCTGCGCTTGACCCGGAAATGGTCGGCGAAGTGCTGGATACCATGAAAGAGCTTGCCGCGGGCGGCATGACCATGATTGTGGTCACACACGAAATGGGCTTTGCGCGCGAGGTGAGCGACCGCGTGGTCTTTATGGACGGCGGCTACATAGTCGAGCAAGGCACCCCCGATGCCGTGATTAACCACCCGCAGGAAGAACGGACTAAGGATTTCCTCAGCAAAGTGTTGTAAGGCAAAGATTTTACCGACTCGCAATCATGCTAAAAGGAATCTTTGCGCCGGTGCAGCACAAAAAGCGCAAAGGAATACACAAAGTATGCCGTTTGCACTTTTTGCTTGCCCCACCGCAAATCTTCACTTTCATCATGGATTGCTTATCGATAAAATCTTTGCCCAAAGTGTTACCGACTCGCAATCATGCTAAAAGGAATCTTTTCTAAATGCGGAATGCGGAATGCGGAATGCGGAATTAAAGGTGGCGAAGCAAAGCTTCGCATTACAACGTGCCGCTTGCGGCACTACCGAACACGGTTCGCGCAGCGAACCCCGCCAAATATTACAAAGCAATAACAATCGCCGCGTGTGCATTGACTTTACAGGTGCATATGCTATACAATAAAAAGGATATAGTATTGGGAGGCTGAAAATGGCTCAGGTTATTGAAAAACTCTTTCAAACACAGGGAGCAACAGAATTTGTTCTCAGGGCTTTGACCGCTTTGATTTTAGGCTCTTTAATCGGCTTTGAGCGGCAGTGGACAAGGCACCCCGCCGGCATTACCAATATTTTGGTGTGCTTAGGCTCGTTCTTCTTCACTTCCTTCTCGTTTGTCTTTACCAACGACCCGCTCTTACACGATATTCGCGACATCACCCGTGTTGCCGCACAGGTGGTTACCGGTATCGGTTTCCTCGGCGCCGGCGTAATCATGCGCCAGGGCTTGAACATTAAAGGCTTAAACACCGCGGCAACCATTTGGTGTTCCGGTTCCATCGGTGTGCTGTGTGCCTACGGCAACCTCTGGCTGCCGATTATTGCAACGCTGGCAGTGCTGCTGGTCAATGTGTTCCTGCACCCGATTGCCAACAAGATTCGCCGCCACAGAAGCGGTAAGGCGGAGCTGGAGGAAAAGGAAGGGTTGATTCGCATTATTTGCGAAAGAGATAAGGAATTTTATGTGCGCTCGCTGCTCATGCAAATGGTCGCGGCGGAGAGCATTGTGCTCAAAAACCTGCAAACCTCCGACACGGATGATAAAATCAAAATCAAAGCCACGGTGGTGGCGGACGAAACGCAGGATGAAACACTCGAGAAGATTATTGCGCGACTGAGTGTGGAAAAAGGCGTGGTTTCCGCCGGGTGGTTCGAACTGTAAAAAAAGAAACGGGCATCAAGCCCGTTTTTTTGTCAGAGCAATCCGCGCCGCGCATCCTTATTTTCCGCATAGCGGCACAAATCCCAACATATACTACAGTTAAAGGAATATGAAAAAGCTAAGCAAAAAGAACATCAAAGAACTCATCACCTATGTTATTTTCGGTGTGCTGACTACCGTTGTCGGCTTGGTGAGCTTTATCTTTTTTGAGTGGCTGCTCGGAGAAAAGCTGTACCTTGTGAGCAATGTGCTCAGCTGGATTGTGGCTGTGGCATTTGCCTTTGTGACCAATAAGCTTTGGGTGTTTGAATCCAAGTCGTGGCAAGGGAAAACCGTGCTCAAAGAGGCTGCTTCCTTCGCCGGTGCCAGGCTGGTGAGTCTCGGCATTGAGGAACTCGGGCTGTGGCTGCTTATCAGCGTTCTCGGCATGGGCGACATGCAGGGCTTTGCAATATTCGGCTTTCGCATTACCGGCACCTTAATAGCAAAGGGCATCATGATGGTTGTTACCGTGATTCTCAACTATATTTTCAGTAAATTTTTTATTTTCAAAAAGAAAGAGGGCAGCAGGTGAAAAGAATCTACCGAACGATAGTGATTGGCATCATCATAGTGTGCCTTGCGCTCTGTGCCGGCTGTACGGCTGCCGATACCGGCTCCAAGAGTACGGCGTCTGCTTCCCAAACGACTGCAAAGGCAACCACCGCAAAGGCAAAGAAAAAGGCTGCCGAGAAAAAGAAGACAACTGCCGCTTCACCGCAGAAGCAGGCAAAAGAAAGCTTTTCTTTAAATAACTATGACCACCTTTCCGCACGAAAGCAGGAGGTGTATGACAGGCTGCTCGAAGGCTTTGAAGCAGGGGATACCTATGTGCCCGAAACGTTGGAGGAATTTGAGGACCGGATTGTCGACAGCGTGTTTTTCTACAACCTCTTAGCCGACCACCCGGAGTATTATTACCTGAGAGGGCACAGCAACCTGTATGAACAGAGCACCACGGGGGTGAGAACCGCCCGATTCGATATGGAATATATCTATGATGCGCAGGAACACGAAGCGCGCCAAGAGAAGATGCAGGCGGAGCTGCTGAGCATCAAAAAGAGCTTGCCCCCCAAGGCGGATGATTTTGCCAAGGCAAAGGCAGCCTATGATTACCTGATTAAAAACTGTGAATATGACTACAGCTATACCGGCAATTCCCTGCAGGAAAACGAAACCACGGCTTCTTATGCCGATGGTGCCATGCTGGACCACAAGGCGGTCTGCTCCGGCTACTCCAGAGCGTTTAAGTGGATAATGGAGGCTTTTGAGATTCCCTGCATGTGCGTTTCCAACAGCGAGCACGAGTGGAACATTGTGTGGCTGGAGGGGAACTACTACCACATTGATGTGACTTGGGCGGACACCGACGACAACCCCGGCACGCGCTACTTTTGCGTGACCGATGGGGAAATCTATAAAGACCACGCAAAACCCGGCATTGCCGTGCCCGAATGCGTGGTGGTGCATGATGAAGACTAAAGCGGAGGCGAGGCTTCCGCTTTCATTAATGCGGAATGCGGAATTAGTAGGCGGGACACCCGGTGTGACAGGGGACGGTTCTGTGTCTTGGTTGAAACGAGACACAGAACCGTCCCCTGTTACCCTCTGAAAATGCGTTTGCTATATCCTACACGCTTGTCGCGTATATTATTGTGAGTGCAGCGAACCCGGGGAGATGTCGGCGCGAGCCGATAGAGGGGGGTAGACCTGAAAACTGAACACTTTTTTAAAAGATTCCTCGACTACGCTCGGAATGACAGACCATGTCATTTCGACCGAAGCGGAGAAATCTTTCAATTGCGTTGCTTTGCAACGCCACCACCATTCAACATTACAATGTGCCGCTTGCGGCACCACTGAAAACGGAAAACGGAAAACCGAACGCTCATAAAAACCCTGCGTTTTTCCTGTAACAACAGGAAAAACGCAGGGTTTTCAGGTACCCGTAATCCTTCGGGCACCCCTTTGTAAAGTGCAAGAGCATTACATAGAGAAAAGGGGGTGTAAAGGAAAAAACTTTAGTATATATTAACTAATACAGGCGCGAAATATTTGATATGTTTGTAGAAAAATATATTTTTTATTTATGCAAAGCACCAAAATTTGGCTGAAAAATCTGTAAAAAGAATAGAATTTTTAATTAACGCGGATAAAAAATGTGATTTTTATTGAAAAATCTGTTTATTTTATGGTATAGTTATGTTGCGAAAAGATATATTTATTATAATATAAGAAAATTTTGAAAGGAGTACCGTAAGAATGGCAGATAACAGAGGTGCAAATAATCCCTTGCAAACGGTGGAAGAGCTTAACGCCGAACTTGCGACACTCCGCGCCCGCGTAAAGTATAAAACCTCTTTGTCCATCTTTATTATCGCGCTCATGGTGATGATTACCACCACACTGGCGTGGTTCACCGTTTCCGGTCTTGCCGGAACCGATGGCTTGGATATGACTTGTACCACCGGCAGTGAGCTGCGAATTGCCACTTCCAACCTCGGCAACGACATCAATGCCTATGAGAAGACAGTGACTGCCGATATGATTAATGCACAGCTTACGGCAAACAACTACAAAACTCTGCCCGATATCAAACTCGAACCGCTCTCCACCCAAAATGCCAACGACAATGTCGGTACCCGCCTGTTCCTGCAAAACGGCACGGAGCGCACCGAGGAAGGTCCCGCAGCCGGCGAGTATTTACTCGTGAACCTGTGGCTGATTTCCGGCAACAGTGTCGATGTGTATTTGACCGATAAAGAGAGCGATGACGGCGCTAACGACGGCACCAAGATTACCTCTGCCGCCGAAAACACCACCGCACAGGCGGACATTATCAGGACGGCGCGCGTCAGTTTTGCACCGGAAGGGGAATCGACAAAGATTTATGAAATCGAGCAGCGCGGTTATGCTTCCAACCAAACCAATGCGTTTTGGTCTATTTCCGAAAACTCCGACTCCAACAAGATTTGCTCTTTAGAAGCAAACACACCCAAGCAAATCACAGTCAGAGTTTGGATTGAAGGCGAAGACCCGCTTTGTGTGGATGCTGTCCAACAGGGAAGCTTTTCCGTACAGCTCCAGTTCCAAGGCGATAAGATTGCAACCGGCGCGTAATGCCGGGCAGCGCAGGGCGCTGAGTAATGCGGAATTCGGAATTAGAGGTGGCAACACAAAGTGTTGCATTAAAAAGATTCCTCGACTGCGCTCGGAATGACAGTCTTATCTGTCATCCTGAGGAGCGAAGCGACGAAGGATTTTGCGGAAAACAACTGCAGTGAAAAAAGATTCCTCGACTGCGCTCGGAATGACCGGCGAGCTATGCACGCAATGAAGAGTGAAAAATTGTGGTGGCAAGGCAAAGCCTTGCAATTACAATGTGCCGCAAGCGGCACCACCTTAATGATTCATCATTCATCATTCATTATTCATTGTTCGCGCAGCGAACCCGGAGGGGTTGAACAGACCAAAACCAACTTCGTTCGATGTTCCTGTCTTAATCGTATTAAAGAATAAAACATTTTAATTTAGATACACCATTACATTTTTTGGAGAACCAAAATGGCAAGAAAGAAGAAAACAAAACCCGAAGAAGCGTTCACTCCGCACGACTTAGATGACCTGAGTGTACAAACCCGCCGCATTGTCGGCAGGCACTATGCGGTCAAGGAGTCGGAGGAAACCACGCGGGATTCCAAGTTAATAAAAAAAGTATTAATTACGATACTTACTATCATCCTTATCTTGCTGATATTGTGGCTGGTTTCCCTGTTCATCACTTTGTATGGTGACTTGGTAATCAGCACCGACAGAAATCTGCGCGAAAACGGCATTCAGCTGTGCACAGACGAAAGCTTTAAAGACCCGGCAATTCAGCTGAGCGCCCCCAAGGTGGCGGATGCAACCAACATCACCTATGATTGGCTGCCCAAGAACCTCGACAAAAGGGATGGCGCACACAACGGCGAAAATTACCTTGCTTACACCTTCTATCTCAAAAACGGCGGTAAGAATACCCTTGATTATACCGGCACCATGGAGTTGACCGGTACCGCCAACGGGATGGATGAGGCAATCAGGGTGATGATATACAAAAACGGTGAAGAACTCATTTATGCGAAAGGGACCAAGGCGGACCGTTCCAAAGCCGAAAAAGGCACCATCGCCTGGCTGGACGACACCACCATCATGAAAACCCAATCCAAGAACTTCACCCCCGGTTCGGTTGACAAATACACAGTGGTCATCTGGATCGAAGGAAACGATTTAGAATGTACAAACGATGTTTTAGGAGGTTACATCAGGTCGAGAATTCTCTTCTCTGTTGCCGACCCTGAAGAGAGTAAAGCCCCGGTGTTCTCTTAAAACAAAGCGCGTATATTTTAAATAAATAATTTATCTATCTTTTCGGTCTAAGCGGAAAGAAATCCTAAAGGAGGATTAAACAATGAAAACAAAAAACATGCGTAAAAAAGCATTAGTGTCTTCTTTGGCAATGCTTTTAGTTGCTGTTGTTGCACTTTCCGGCGCAACCTACGCTTGGTTCTCTGCCAACAGCACCGCAAACCTGTCAGCTGTTAAGTTGACTTCCACAAAGGCAAGCTCCCTGCTTATCGCTGTGAAAGATACCGAGCCTGCGGCCAGCGAGTATTCTTCCGTAGTGAGTGTTAACTGGGAACAACCTTTAATCCCGCTGTCTTCCGTGAGCGGTAATACCGGCTTTATGAACGTTATTCCGTCCAACACCAAGGCTGACGGCGACAACCAGCTCGTTGCTGAAATCAAGGCTTCTCAAAGCGGTTTCCTTAAGAAGACCCTTTGGTTCAAGTCCGATGCTGCTGCAAATGTTAAGCTCACCAGCGCTGCCATCAACACCACTTCCGGTAGCGAAACTTTGAACCTCTCCTCTGCTATCAGAATTGCTCTTTGCGCTAACGGCGGCACTCCTCAAGTTTACACTATGGGTAATGCTGATACCAACAAGGCTATCACTGCTGTAGACAACACCTTTACAGCTGATACCGTTACATACGGTCAGCTGTATGCAGGTACTACCGGTCTTGGCGTCAGCTTCTCTGATGTTACCGCTCAGGCAGCCGGCAGCTCCAGCACACCGTTTGTTTCTATCGGTTCCGATGGCGGTGCAAAGCAAGTTGACCTTTACATTTGGCTTGAAGGTAATGACAGCGCTTGTACCAACGCGATTTCCGGTGGTATCATCACAGGTTTAGAGTTCCAGTTCGACGCTTAATTCAATTTTAAGAGTCTAACCGGTAATTCGACAAATTAAATGCTTAAAACCAACGGCTTAAAGCCGATTGGTAAGTTGTAATGAAAGAATAAGAAAGGTATATAGGATAAAGGGTTATGGATGTATTAAAAAAAATACTGAATATCGTGATTGATATTTTTATATTTTTGGTTGTTATTATTTCAGCAATTATAGCAATCATTTCGGTTTCAGCAAGTAAAACCGGAGTCGCCAATTTCTTTGGCTATGTACCTTTCTCCGTACAGACCGATTCCATGTCACCTGCCTTCGAGGCAGGTGACCTGATAGTCTCGAAAAAGATGGACACACAGGGTGCCGATATTGATTATGAGTTCAAAAAAGGCGATGTGGTCACTTTTTGGACGACTATTGAAGATGATAACGGTAACAAAGAGACTGTCATGAACACGCACAGAATCCTTGATTTGGTTCCCGACAGAGAGGGAAAAATCTATGCCTATGAGACTAAGGGTGATAACAACTTAGTGAAGGATAAAGAGACAGTCAACAAAGCAGCTATTGTTGCTCTTTGGTCTACCGGTGACCAACCGGGTATCAAAGTCGCAAAGCTCGGCTCTGTTCTCGCCTTCTTAAGGAAACCCTCGGGCTTCTTTATTGCAGTTGTTATCCCGATGATTATCTTCTTCATCTATGAATTAGTCAGGTTTATTACGAACTTCATGAATTACAACAAGGAGAAGCAAAAGGAAGCAGCACTTCAAGCTGCAAAAGAATTAATGGGCGACGGTTCTTCAGATAGCTCCGGATTATCTGAAGATCAAAAAGCTCAAGCTATCCTCGAGTACCTGGAGAAGCAGAAAACGGAACAGGCGGCAGCGCCTCCCGCGGAAAATGCTCCTCCGGCGCAGGAGGCTCCCGCACCGGCAGAGGCTGCCCCGGCAGAACCTGAAGCGGCGCAAGAGCAACCCGCGAGCGAGGAAAGCACAAAGGCGGAAGAAACCAAACAGCCTGCGGCGGAACAAAGCACAGAGGCTGTGACTGAACCGGAGCAGGATGAAACGGTTTCGGAAGCTTCAGAGGACTAATATAATTGGTATTATATTATTTATATTATAATAGCTTTGATTAGTTTTTAACCATATCGGTAAACCGGCTGCTATGGTCGGCAGTAGCGGCCGGAACCGAGAGGGAACAGCGCAAGCGCTGAATGAAGTTTGCGCGGTGCGCAAATGAAGTGTGCAAAGCACATGAAGTATGCCTGCGGCATATGAAGTATTGGCTTTGCCAATATGAGGGGCGGGACACCCGCTCGTCCAAACAAACTTCATAACAGAAAGAATTTGCAAGCAAATCCTTTCTGTGTTATTATGTTTGTTTCTCCTCTCCCCAAAAAGCTTTCTTCGAAATACTTTTCGGGGACCCCGATAAATACCGCTACGCTCTATTTATTAATCGGGTTTGCGACAGTAAACAAAACCATCGCAGTTGGTTCGATGTTCAATTTGCCCGCTTCTCGGCGCGACTGAGGGGTAGACAGACAAAATGTAAGTGCAAGAATCACGAGCTTGCGTATCGGCTTACAACACACAACACGTTTTTAAAGAATTTTTTAAAATTTTTAACGAGGGGGAAAACCCGTGGATACAGTATTTAGTTTCTTATTTGAATTTCTCGGTCAATTCTTCGGCAGCATTTGGAACGGCTTAAAAGCCCTGGTTGTCGGAATCGGCAGAGCATTCGATTTTACAAAGTATATTGATATTATTAAGAATAGCGGCTCCGCAGGCATGGGCTGGGGTGTCGGTATCTTCTTCTTTCTGTTAATACTTGCCTTGCTGGTATTAATCATTATCCTTGTAGTTAAAGCGATTAAAAAATCCCTTAAAAACAAGACTAAGAAGGCAGACCAGGCTACACTTGTGCAAGAGGTCAATGCTCTTAATAAAGAAGTGATGAAGTTAAACCTTGAGAAAGATAAGATTCTTTCCATGAAGGTTTCTCAAATCGGCTTGAATCCCAATGAAATTTCCGAGCTGACCGGCGAAGAAATGGAAGCGCTGAACAAGAATGGTGAGGATGAGCTTGATGGCGGCAGCCGTTTCTACAAGCTCACCAAGGTGGATGAGAGAATGGCAGACCATGTCGACCCCGAGTTCGACAGAACCATCTCCCTGCCCGAAATCTGCGACCGTTTCCGCAACTTTGCCTGCTCGCAAATGGGGCTGTTTTATGAGATTAAAATCATCCGCTTGTTTATTTCATCCTTTGCCTCGACCAGGTTGTTAATCCTGCAAGGTATTTCCGGTACAGGTAAAACCTCACTGCCGTATGCCTTCGGTAAGTTTATTTATAACGATGCGGTTATCGCTTCCGTGCAGCCTTCCTGGCGTGACAGGTCCGAGCTGTTCGGCTACTTCAACGAATTTACCAAGCGCTATAACGAGACCGACTTGCTCGAAAAAATGTATGAAGCCACTTACACAGAGGTTCCCTATGTGGTCATCCTCGACGAAATGAACATCGCGCGTGTGGAGTACTACTTCGCAGAGATGCTGTCCATTTTGGAAATGCCCTCCCGTGATGAGTGGATTGTTGACCTGGTTCCCTCTGTTTGGGATTCCGACCCGAAGCACCTGGAGGATGGTAAGTTAACCCTCCCGACCAACATGTGGTACATCGGCACCGCGAATAACGACGACTCGACCTTCGCTATCACCGATAAGGTATATGACCGTGCGATGCCTATTGATATTAACACCAAGGGTAAGCCTTTTGATGCACCCCCGACCGAGCCGCTCCACCTTTCCGCCGTCTACTTGGAGGAATTGCTGGATGCCGCGAAGGAAAACAACAAAGTTTCCAAAGAAAACCTGCACAAGATTGAAATGCTGGATGACTATGTCATCGAGCACTTCCGCTTGGCTTTCGGTAACCGTATTGTTAAGCAGCTGCGTGACTTCGTTCCCGCATATGTCGGCTGCGGCGGCACCGAGGTTGACGGTATCGACTATGTGCTTGCCAAGAAGGTGCTCAGAAAGTTCGAGCAGTTGAACCTTTCCTTCATCCGTGATGAAATCGACGGTCTTTGCGATTACCTCGATGAACTCTGGGGCGAAGAAAACATGGGCGAGTGCAAAGAGTACTTAAGAAGACTTCAGAAACTTGTATAATTTTTGCCTTGCAAGAAATATACATCATTCACTATTCATTATTCTTTTAAACAAGGAGGTGGGAATTCAGTATGGAACAAATGGAAAAATACTATCGCGTATATGCAGCATTTAAAGAGGCGATGGATCAAATCGATTCCCACCATTATATGACTGCTGCGCAGAATTTAGCGGATGACGGTACGGATTCTCATGTCGGTAAGGTGTACTACAGAGTGGTAGACCTTGACTGGGTAGAGGCCATCGAAAGCACCCTTGTCTACATTGATAAGGCAATCCGTGAGCAGCGCCGTTTCATCGAAGTGACCGAGGAGGTTGTGCCGATTGAAAAGGCGAGAAGCATTACCACCGAGTCCGTGCGGCACTTGGCGCAGCACACCAACTTAATTGCGCGCGTGGAAGGCAGCGATGTGACACCCGAGCGTATCCTCAACATCCAAAGAGAGGAAAGCTTCGCGATTTACGAGAACCGCTTCCTTTACACCCTGTTGCAGAAGTTAGCTTACTTTGTGGGCTTGCGTTACAAAGCGCTCAGTGATGCGCCGAATGATTCTTTCTCCAAAGTTCAGCTGCACAGAGATTTTCAGGTATTTGATGAAAAAATCGAATACGATTTAAGTTTTTCCATTGAATCCCACACCAATACCAAGGTTGACTTGAATGCAGATGTCAGCACCCTTTCCGGTTATGAGCGTGTGCTGCGTATCCGCACCGTGCTGGGTGATTTCCTTTCCACACCGCTGATGCGTGAGCTGACCGGTTGCGAACCGGTGCGCCCGCCGATTCTGCACACCAACCTGATGACCAAGAACCCGAACTTTAAAAAGAGTTTGGATTTGTGGAACTACATAGAAACCTACACCAAGCCCGGCTACCAGGCAGCCGGTAATGAGTTTGACGGTGTGCTCGAAGATAACTTCAAACATGCACTGTATGATACCGTCGTTCTCCAGCAATTCGCGATTGAGCTTTGCTCCAACCCCGATTTGGAGGAAACCCTGCGCGAAGAGTATGAAGAAGAAAAGCAGCGCGAAGAGGATGCGCGCCGCCAAGCCGAAGAAGATAAGTTCCGGCTCTATGAGCAGAAAGCGGAGCTTGCCGTTTTGGAAGAGCGCGACGCCCTCAGAGAGCAGATGGAGGCGCTCAACAAAGAGATTGCTTCCCAGAAAAAAGAGATTGCCGACCTCTCGGTCGACCAAGAGAATAAAGAGAGAAAAATCCAGCGCTTGACCAGTGATGTGAAGCACTTGGAAAAGGAAGTCAGCGACAGAGAGACCCGCATCTTAAATATGCAGCTTGAGCTGGACCGCAAGGCGAGCGAGTTAGAAGCTGCCAAGCAAGAAGCGGAGAAGTTCAAGCAAAAGTTTGCCGACAGCGAAGCCCGCGTGGCAGAGCTCGAAGCGCAGATTCCTGCTCTCGAAGAAAAGATTACCGCTTTGGAGGCAGAGCTTGCCGCCGCTACCGCTGCGATTGCAGCGCTTGAAGCGGATGTGGCAGCGAAGAAAGCCGAAATCGAAAGCAAAGCTGCCGAAATTGCATCTCTTGGCGAACAGATTGCCGCATTGCAGGCAACGCTGGCTCAAAAAGAGCAGCAGATTGCTTCGCAGCAGGCAACCATTGCCGCCCATGAGCAGACCATTGAAGGGCTCAACAGCGACATTGCCAACATGGCGGCACAGCTGCAGCAAAAAGACAACGAGCTTGCACAGAAAGCGGACAGCATCCGCAGTTTGGAAGCCGATGTCGCTCAAAAAGCAAGCAACATCAGTGATTTGCAGACCGAATTGGGGAATGCAAAAGCCACGATTGAGAATAACAACGCCGCATTAGCACAAAATGCCGAAGAAATCGCTGCAAAGGTTGCGACCATTACAGCGCTCGAAGGCGATGTGGCGGCAAAAGAAACAGAGCTGACTGCTCGCGCGAATACCATTGCCGAAAAAGACAATGTGATTGCGGCGCGTGAAGGCGATATCGCCAAGCTCAATCAGGATATTGCCGCTAATGCGCAGGCGCATACCGCAGCACTGGAGAACCAAAAGGCTTCCATGCTCGCTCAGCAGAAGCAGGCAGTCGCCGCAGCGCGCAAAGAAGAGCAGGGGATTTACAAAAAGAAGCTTGCCTCTGTTCAGTCCTCCGCGAAGTCTACGATTGCCGCGGCAACCGCAGCGGCTGAGACTGCGGCAAAAGCCAAGGCGCTCAGTTACAAGAACATCAAGCGTTTAGATAACGGTTTATCCGTGGATGCCTTTAGAGAGCTGGTGCGCACCGCATGCAGCATCCAAAAGGCAGCGCCGAGCGGAAACATAAGTGTAATGGTTGATTCCTTTACAGCCGATACTGCCGCTTTGGCGGGTAAATACGGCATGACACTTCTACCGCTTAGCGCAAAAGGCGACAGGTTTGAAAAGAGCGCAACACCCATAGAGGCATTGCGCACGATGCAACCGGCTTTTGAACAAGGTGACAGCATTTATTACTTTGCTTCGAGCGAAAAGAGAACCGGCGCCATTGCCACCGCGACCATGGCGGCAAGAGAAGTCGACACTGACATTACAACCTTTGATACCGAGGCACTCACCGGCAGCGCGCTGCCCTTTGCCGTGAGCATTAAGCAGTTGAGCGAAATGGGTGAGAGCAGCGAAGCGCTTGCCGCAAAGCGCATCAATGCCGTTACTTACATTGACCGCAGCGCTTTGGGCATGGTGGTAAAAGGCAGGTTCAAAAAGACCGCCAAAACCGATGGCGCGAATTTATCGCTTACTTTGGATAATATTCTCGGCAACTGTGATAAGCGCATTGCATTTGTGCTCTATAACGGCTACAGCGCAGACGAAATCAAAGATTTTACCGATTCTCTCAAAGCGGAAAATGAATTTGAGCAGGTCATTGCAGAGCCGACTGCCGATGCGCGCTTAAAGGCGCTTGGCAGCAAGAGCGCAACGATTTACTATTTTGACTGAACGCAAAATTAATGAATAATGAATGATGAATAATTGAGGGCGGGACACCCGCACCCGATTTCAATGCGGAATGCGGGATTCGGAATGCGGAATTAAAGGTGGCAACACAAAGTGTTGCATTAAAAAGATTCCTCGACTGCGCTCGGAAGGACAATGTTATCTGTCATCCTGAGGAGCGAAGCGACGAAGGATCTCGTGGAAAACAACTGCAGTGTAAGAAAAAAGAGATTCTTCACTGCGTTCAGAATGACAAAGTGTGTCACTTAGACAATAAGTTTGTCATCCTGAGGAGCGTAGCGACGAAGGATCTCGCGGAAAACAACTGCAGTGTAAGAAAAAAGAGATTCTTCACTGCGTTCAGAATGACAAACTGTGTCACTTAGACAATAAGTTTGTCATCTCGACCGAAGCAGAGAGTGAATTAAGCGTTCTCATTTTAGTTTCTATATTTAGATTAGGTAAACCACCATGCAAAAGGAGACAATCATGCAAGAACTTGAGCAAATCAAGGTAAATAAAGATGCTCAAAAAAAATCACTTATCGGCGATGGCATTTTGCTGTTCGTGTTGGTGGTGGGCATTATTCTTGCTGTGTTTGCATGGTTTAACACACTGCGCACCGATTCAAAGCTCGGGTCAATCAAATTGATTGCAAACGACAACTTGGATATTCGCTTTAATACCTATCCCGGTACAATGCAGGCAAGCGGCAATGTCTTGTATGATGTGACACCGCTAAAGGATTTGAACAATCCCGATTTTGATGAAGACTCAAATGTGTTCTCTATGTATCCCGGTGAAAAAAAGTATTTCAAAACCGTGATTTCCAACTATGAGACCACCGCCTATATCGGCGACCTTACTCTGATGTCGTTTTTAGTCAACCACAACCTGTTATCGACCAGTGACATGGCGTGTCTGACATTTGCCGGCAACTTAGAGGGGAGCCTTTCCCAGCAGTTTTACGATTTGGTGAGTGACACCGGTTATTATGATGCAACCTATGCTTCCGTCAGTATTCAGCCGGTTTACAAAGGCATTTCTTTACCCGCCGGCACCGAGACCGAAGGCAATGTGAGACCTTCCACTGTAACGGTGTATTGGTACATTTTGCTCAACGGCGATGCGGTGGATAACGAAATGATGGATGAAGAAATGATGAAATTCAACAGCATTAAGTTCTACGTGACCAACTAAATGAAAACATCGAAGAGAATTCTCAATATCCTTTCTACCGTCTTGTTGCTTGCCGCTGCCGGCGTGGTCATCTTTGTGTTTGTTCTTCGCCTGACCGGCGCCAAGCCCAAGTTGTTCGGCTATTACATTTTTAATGTTGTCTCCGACTCCATGACACCGATGATTAATATTGATGATGTCATCTTAGTCAAAGAGTGCAGCGGAGCCGATGTCAAAAAAGGCGATATCATTACCTACCGCGGGCAATCGGGCGACTTTGCCGGCAAGGATGTGACCCATAAGGTCATTGAAGAGCCGGTAACCGATACCGGCGGCACCATCCGCATTCAGACACAGGGCATCAAAGAAGGCGCCATTAAAGACCCTGTCATCACCGGTGAACAGGTGCTGGGCAAATATGTGCGCACCATGAAAATCCTGAGCATTGTTTTCTTCATTTTCCGCAAGTGGTACGGATTGGTGATTTTCCTGCTGATTATATTTGCGCTGCTGGGTAAAGAGGTCTATAACCTCGCCAAACTGTCCCGCAAAGCGGATCAGGTGGAGGAGCTCACGCAAGAACAGCTCAAAGAAATAATTGCCTCGGGGAATGCGGAAGCGCTGACCGATGAACAGGCAGAGCAAATCCTCCAAGCCGCACAGGCAAAAAAAGAGGCAGAACAAAGCAAAGCGAATAAAGAAAAAGAAGATTAACGATTAAACAGTCGGGTTCGCGACAGCGAACAAAACAATCCAAGTCAGTTCGATGTTCAATTTGCCCTCGCCCCAAAAGGGTAAAAACAGCCGAACCTTAACAGGTTTTGGTCGCCTGTTTTTCCCAAATACGGCGTTAAAACATCTCGCAATGCGAAAGCATTCCTTCGCTGTTTTGCCTTGCCTTTGAAAAAACCAGGCAGACCAAAACTGCGCAGCACTTCTTGCTTAGAAATGTTCGAGATAATTCCTATAGTTTTGATGCAGTTTGGCTGGCGCCAAACAAAGCAAAAACAGAGGAATTAGCCGAATAGGGCAAGCGAGAAGCTATTAAGGCTCGACTGCTTTTACCCATTGGAGATGTCGGCAGAGGGGTTGAAAAATGCGAAGCTCCGCTTCGCCACCACTACTGAACACTGAACACTATATCTTGTCATTCCTTCGGCTACAGCCGATTGAAATAAACAAAAAAACGGCGTTTATGCTGTGAAAGGGTAATTTTTTTGGAGAGTAAGATGAATAAGCAAAGCACCAAAAAAATCAATAGCCGCCAAAAAACGATTGCCGTGCTTGCGATAATCGTTACCGTGCTATTGGCGATTTGTGTCACCTTTGCTTGGTACACGAACAAAATCAACGTGATGAACGGTCTGTTCGAAACCGGTGAGTTCAATTACACAGTCACTCTGTATAATGTGAATACCGACAACAGAACCGTGGCACAAGCGCAAACTGCGACCTATGACAGGCAGTCCAGCGACAAATGGTCGCTGTCCTCTACCACCTTAGGTCTCGGTTCCGATTCCGTAATGTACCAGCTTGTCAAGGTGAACAACAATTCCGGCTTTGGTATCAAGGCCTATGAATACTTAACATATAATGAAATGAGCGCGCAGGAAACCGCGCTGGCAAACTATTTCTATTTCAAACCCTACAAATTGAATATTTCCGGGGATGCTACCGTTTCCCAAATCAATACTTTCCTCTCCACCTATACCTTCCCCACAGCTACCGATATTTCCTCTCCCAGTAGTGATATTACCTTTGGTACAATTAAAGATAACGCAGTTGCATTAGAGAAAAATGCAATTGAGGACGATGATACTTCCTACTACCTGCTTGCCTACTGTGTAACAGGTCTTCCGGATGAACTGATTTTCCCGAGCGGTTTAACTGTCGATGTCAACCCGGTGTTGGCAATCGGTCAGGCAAACGGTCCCGTGCCGCAGACAACCTCTTCCGGCAGAACCATTTTTGCCGACTCCTGGCAGGCACTGAGAAATGCGATTGCCTCCGCCAACAGCGGTGACACAATCTACCTTACCAGGGTTGTGGAAAGCCCTGTCGGCACCAACCTTTCGCTGACCAACGGTGTCAACATCAACTTAAACGGATACAATCTGACAATTCACGGTGATTTGGTCTTTAACTACAAAACCACCGATGCCAGAAAGTTGACCGTTCCCTCATCCTCCAGGCTCACTGTGGATGGCAACATTTATGTGGAAACCATCGGTTCCTTCAGCATCAACAGTACCGGTTCAAGCCGGAATGTATTCATCGGCACAAGAACCGATGAAACCAGCGGTAACCTGTATGTGAATGCGAGGCTTTCCGTGGAGGAAGGTGATCCTACCGATTTGAGCACCACTTCCATTAATGAGGATGCAGGCTTCACGCTCAACAACATTCAAATCTTAAAAGTCGATGAAAACGGCAATAATGTTCCGGCTGATTTAACTGTCACAGGCTCGGATACAATGGTGAAAGTGACTTCAGGCGCTGTTCTGAATTCTATCACGACACCTTACGGCAGAAACATCAATGATGTGTACATTGTCAACTACGGTGTTATTAACAGCATTGATTTAAGCAATATCGATTATGCCGGTAAGTCCTTGAAGGTCGGCGCTTATGTCAAGAATAATAACAGTGTCACCAGCTTGTCACTCAAGTCCGGTTCCACCGGTGCCAAAGGTTTCAGAACCGACAGCGTGAACTACAACACCCGTGTGGTTAACGGCGACGGTTCCATGACCGCCTTCAGCGGCAATTACAACAGCCCCTATTTCATGGCGGCGGATATTGAACCCTTCAGCGCGGGCTCAACCGATTCATTGGTTGTTGAAAACGATGCACTCAACGGTGTGTATACCGTTTATCTGAGAAATGTGAACGCCAACAGCGGCAACAACTATGAACTGATTACCGCTTTATTCACACAATACGGTTTCAATGCGAATGCTTGTAAGAGCTTGAAACTCATTACCAATAACGGTATTGCTGCCAAGCAAGGCCAGTTGGAGAATATCAGAGACAACTTTGTGGTTTTGGAAAAACTCAACCTCTCCAACGCGGCTATGGCAAACAGCACCATCACCAATAACGCCTTTAGCGCGACAGTTACCGGCTCCAAGATGCAACACCTCAAAGAGGTGACTTTACCCATTACCAGTGTGAGCATCGGCAGCGGCGCATTCCAGGGCACACAGCTTGAAGAAGTGACCATCAGCTCCAATGTTACTTCCATCGGCGCCAATGCATTTGATGTGGCATCCGATAACATTGAGGTCATTTGGGACAACTCCATTGACATTCCGGCTACTTTCTTGAACGGCTTCAATGTCAATCGCACCACCATCTTTATGGAAGAATCGCTTGCACAAAGAGCAATGACTTCTTCCTACACCGATGCGTGGAAGCTGAACATGTACGAGTTCTATGATTTCAAGGCACAAAACGGTATTTACTACTGTAAGTATGCAAGAGACGGCTCAACTGCAACCGGTTGTGAAATCATCTACTATGCCGGCACCATAGCCGAAAAAGAAGAGGATGATTTAGTGCCTGCCGAGCTCAATGACGGCAGCACCAACTACACGGTTATCGGTGTCAACCGCCAGGCTTTCAGAAAGGCAATTATCAACGATGCCGGCGCGACCACTGCAGGTGTTCATGTCGATTTGAGCAACTGTATCTCCGTAGGCGACAAAGCCTTTGAAGGTGTTTCCAATGAAACCAGGTTTGTCATTAAGCCCTTAACTCTCGGCACAGTCAGGAAGATTGGTGCAAGCGCCTTTAAGAATTGTCTGATTGAAGGCTCCGTTGCCAGACCGAACGCCTTTGGCGGTATGGTCAGCCTCGGCGCGTACGCCTTCCAGAATTCCTCCGTGACAGGCGGTATCCTGGATTTGCACGGCCCGACTGAAAAGTATACGCCGGAGGACTATGCTCTGGCAGACTTCACCATCAACGGTGCGTACGGGAGCGGCAATGCAGTTCTGGATTTGCACAATGTAAATACCCTCTATTCCAACTTTGCATCCGGCGCACACATTGAGGCGGATTTGCTGCTCAATAACACCAACACCATAGCTGCCGGTGCATTCAGCGGAGCCATTATCCAAAACGATAACACAACACCCACCAATATCGTGGATGCAAGAGATGTGCGTTCGATTGGTCAAAACTCCTTCTTCAATATCCAATGCGGTACGCTGTACCTTGGCACCAATGACGATGACATTTATGATGCCATGACAGCCTACGAAGGCATTATCGGTGCAACCTCCGGCAGGAATATCGGCACCTTAGTGCTTGACGGCACCTTTGCCACCTCAACGACACCGGCGCTTGCTTCCGGCACAGCCAGTCAGGTGGTGCGCATCGGTACCTTAAAGATTGCAAGAGTGACAGACGGCAACGATGTGGTCAAGACCATGATTCCGCAGTATGCCTTTGCGACCAACGGAACGGTTTCAAGCGGTACATTCTCCGGATTGAACCTGGTCATCGGCGGTGTGGACACAAGTGACACCTCCGGCGGCAACACTGTCTATGCTTCCTTCGATATCGGAGCAGATGCTTTCAGAGGCACCAACTTTACCACCAACCGCCAGAGCGATGAATACGACTTTGAAGGCGTGATAGAGGTCGGCGCCGAAGCCTTTGCCTACTCCAATATTTCCAATTTGAATTTGGGTGAATCGATTTCCGTCATTCACGGCGAGGACTTCATTAAGCACTGTGATGCGATTCGTTCGCTGACCTTCGAAACCATCCTGCCCTCACAGGCTGATGATTATTCGGATTATATGGTTACACTGGAGGGTTCCGATGCAGCTAACCCGGCATTTTCATCTTCCAATACGGAAGTGGGTACTCAAAACGATCCCTTTAGAATTCACGTGCCCCAGGATGTCCTGCCGACCTACATTGCCGATAGCGTTTGGACCGGCTGGAAAAATTACTTTGCACCCTTAGTGCGCACCTATGTCGATAGCGGCGGTGTGTGGTACTACAACATCATCAGCTCCGACCCGAGTGAACAGGCGACCATGGGTATCCAGATTATCGGCTACAAGAGAACCGGTGCTGACCCGATGACTTCTCGCACCATAGTTACCGTTCCGTACAGAATCAACGGCATCTATGTCAGAGAATTCGGCGGCGATGAGGATATTTTGAAGGAAACACCCGATTCCATCACCGGCGTTGCGTTCTACTTCGACAGTAACTCGGCACCCTACATTGAATACTTCTCTCCGGCGGCGTTGAGCTCCCCGAGACTGGTTGGTATTCGTTTGGGTAACGCCACCAATACCCGCTTCTTTGTAGCACCTTCACAATCGCATACCCTGTACAGAAAGCTGAACAAGGGCTCAACGGCTGATCTTGAGATTGTAAAGGTATTTAACTATACATGGTCGACAACCACCGGACCCACCGGTCAAACAATCTATACATATTCCATTTTATCGCCCAATACGGCATTTACCATTCCTCAGGCTGTATCGAAGATTCAAAACAACGCCTTTGAGGACAACAAGAGGATTGTTTCCGTGAAGGTTCAGAATCCCACTTCTGCATCGTTCTCCAACCTGCATTTGGGACCGAAGTTGAATTATATCGGCGCGGATGCCTTTAAGGGCTCAACCGTTCAGACCTTTGACTTCAGGAACTGCTTCGACACCGAGTATGTGGTGGATTCATCGCAGGCGAGCGGCTACGCTGTGAAAAACCATTTTGCTTCAAAGGTTGTTACACTGGGTAAGGATGCATTGAAATCACCGCGTAAAGAAGTGATTAATGCACAGGGCTACCATGAATATGTCAGAGCCGATGCAATCAGCATTATTGTGCCCGATGGCATTGTTGCAAATGTTGTCAGCGGTAGTAATGTGATGCTGTCGCAGATGTACTTGGATGACAGCTCCTACTTCCTGTATGGTAAATACGGCTGTATTACCGCCGCAACACCGGATTCAAGGTACCTGCCCAGCGCGGCTGACGAAGCAGCTGCAAAGAAGGGCGCGAAGGAAGCGCTCAACAGCGGAGCGCTGGATGTCACCCTCAGCGGTGTGAAGTATCACGTGCTGCTGAGCGGTACCGAGTATGATGGTACTGTTTACGGCGATGAAGAGACCAACGCAATGGTTGCAGTGGTCACCGGCTTCACCGGCAAGACAGAGACTGCCGAGAAGATTGTGATTCCTTCAAGCATTTCGGTCAAGGGCAAGAACTATGATGTGGTTGCCATTACCGACAAGGCGTTTGGTGACAATGATGTCTTGGAAACCCTGGTATTGCCCAACAGAGAGATAGCCTATTCCTCTGCCGCACTTGCCGGTTGTACCAAGCTCGGCACCATTCAATTTAATGACATTCTCGCCTATGCGGAGAACGCGGAAAACACAGTCGCCTCTCTGCCGGTTGAAACCACACAGGCTTTGATTGAAGACCATAGCGAGGATACAACAGAATAAAAAGACTTCGAGCATCTCAAAAGAGATGCTCGATTTTTTTCTTTTATGTGCTGTTTTTCAGCTGCGCGCTCTGTTTACAGGGGAGGGTCTGCGTGCCCTCCCGTTACTTTTACGCTCCGCAAGATAAAAGCGCGTTCATTAAACGCGCTTTTATCAGTTTTCAGTTTTCAGTAAAAGAATTGTCCCCATACTTTTACCGAAACCGAAGAAGGCAAAAAAATAGCACCACTGCTCAGAGTGGTGTGAGATATTCGTTTAGTGACACGTCAAAACATATCAAAGAAATAATTTTAAAAATAATAAGCAATAAAGGAAAAATTATTGGAATTCATAATACAGAAAGAATCTCGCAAATTTCAACAAAAATTGCAGATTATGTTTCTTCAGCTTCAAATGGGGAAATAGATATTTATGATAAAGAATTTGCACTTAGTGGTGATTATTTCTATCACGAGTATAAAAGACACTCCGGATTAGAAGAAGTATATAGAGACCAAATACCCTCTCATCGGAGCGCCGGGCGGAGATTGAGCGCCGGGCGCAGGCCAGGGAAATGGCAAAGCTCGAGCGCGAGAACAAAGAACTCAAAGAGGCGCTGGAGGTTGCCCGCCGGCAGACCAAGATTTCCAAAGACTTCCGGCACGACCGCAGCCAAACACCGAAGATTGCCGGGAAGCTGCTCAAGCAGTTGAGTGTGGTGGATTTGACCGAGAGCGAGCAGAAGGAGTTTATTGCGGCACTCGATGCACTCTTTGACAGAATCGACGATGCCAATCTCGAAGGTACCGGCGGTTCCGATGTTATCTATATGGCTGCGCTGGAAGCGGTGGAAGTTATCAAAGATAACATCAAGTACACCGAAAAGTACGAGGAGCTCGCCGCGCAGGTACCGAAGGTTGCCGACCGCTTGATTAAACAGCTGAGCAAACCGTAAAACAAGGATTTTTTCGCCCGCCAAGGCGCGCGATAAATCCTTATTTTTATATTGATTTAAAGCGGGAATTATGGTATCATTAGTATATATGTATCGAGTTTTCGATAATAGGAGGGCTTTGTTACGAAAAGGAAAGTAATTGCATGCATATTGTGCTTGGTTTGCCTGTTTTCTTTTGCCACGCCTGCCTTTGCGGCAAGCGGTGTGAATACGGCGGAGTTACAGGTTTTAAAAATGTTGCAAAAGGGCACAAAGTATAACGAAGATTTTTACCAGTATCACAATGCGCTAAAGCTGTATTTTAACAGAGACGGCGTGCGCATTTCTCAAATCCAGGCGGACAGCGCCTGTGAGAACCTTTTGGAAATCTACAAGCTCTACCAAACCGATGCATTAGATGAAGCAAAGTTTTTTGAACAATTCCAATATGTCTTAATGTATTTGAGCGTTAGAATTATCTACAACAGAGCGGATTCTACAGCCGACTTTATCGGCGGTGACAATTCTCTTGTGATGAGTAACATTCAGCTCAAATCGGTCGATGGAAAAAGAGCCATTCAGCTGGAGCCGATTAAACAGACAGGCACGGTTCTGAATGTGCCGCTGCTCATCACCATCAGTTCATTGAGTATTGTTTTTTTAGGTGTTTGTATCTATGTGATGCATAAAAAGAAAGGAAAGTCAGAACAATAATGGCAGTCAACAAATCAAAAGCGCGAAAAATAAAGAGACGGCTTGCATACCTGTATTTTCCGCTGATTTTTGCGGTTGTCGGTATTATTGTGGCAAGGTTTATTTTTGTCGCTATCGTCCCGAATTATAAAGATTACAGGCTGCTGGCGTTCGGCAATCCGCCATCCTTCTCGGAGCGATTAGACCAAAAGAGCTTTGTGGCTTACGATGGAGAGCAAAAAGATACCATTGACAATATCACCGAGGTCACATTGCCGAAGTTTAACCAGCAGTATGCGGAAATCAAGTGCGCCGATATCGGCTTGGAAGCGCCTGTTTTTTGGGGCGACAGCGATATGATTCTGCGCTCCGGTGTGGGAACCTATATGGCTTCCTCTCTGCCGGGCTACGGAACCGGTATCTTAATGTCTGCCCACAACACCACCTACTTTAAGGGGTTAAAGGATGTCAAGACCGGCGATGTCATTTCCCTGACCACTACCTATGCAAAATTTGCCTACCGTGTCAGTGACATCAAGGTTTTGGATGCCGATGATGCCAATGCAGTCGATTTTCTCTCGAAAACCGAACAGCTTGTGTTATACACCTGCTATCCCTTCCAGCCGTTTTCTGCTGTCAGTGAACAAAGGCTCTTTGTTTACTGCGATAAAGTTGCAGGGCCTTCAGTGAGCAATGTGGAGGTGGATTTATAATGGCAAAAAAGAACAGAAATAATCCATACTACAAATATATGCCCACCATCAGTGTGCGCCGCATTATTCACCACATTGCTGCCTTTGTGTTAACGCTGCTGATTTTTATTATGGCGGCATCCATTTCTACCATTACCGGGTATTTAAGCAACTCGGCTCTGAAAAAAGCGGTGGAAAACCAAAACTTCTATAAAGACATTCGCCAAAACATCGTGCAAGGCTGCCAATCTATTGCCATTCCGAGCATGGTAAATGAAGATGTGTTTTATACCATTTTCACCAAAGAGCAGATTTCAGGGGATATTAAGGCATATATTGATGCCGGCATTAAAGGCAAAAACTTTGATTTTGATTTAGAGGATTTGGAGCGATTGACCAAAGAAGAAATCACTCAATCTCTAAAAGACCAAAACATCACGGTTGATGCCGACATGCAAAAGGATATGCAGCTCTTTATCGAGCAGGCGATGGAGATTTACCGCAAGAACATTAGCATTTCCTACATCGATTCCTTCGCGCAGCTCAGGGGCACGGCAAGGCCGATTGCGATTGTCGCGTTTGTGGTATCGCTGATTTTAACCGTGGCGCTGCTGTTCTTTATGATTGCCATTTACCGCTTTAAGGTTATTCACAAAACCATTAGAATGTTTTCCTACGGTTTGGGCGGTGCAGGCTTTATGCTGCTGTTGATTGCCGGCTACTGCCGGTTGATGAACATCGGCTCCGGCTTGCAGATTATCCCGAAATATCTGTATGATGCGATGCTGGATTACATTCAAAGAGGTTTAAAGACCTTCATTTTTGTAGGTATTCTGTTATTGATTTTCTCGCTGGGGCTTGCCTTTGTTTCGGAGTCCCTGCGCAGCCGTGTAAAGAAAAATTACTTTGCACGCTTAGAGGCGAATTTCAGAGAAAACCTGAATGATGAATTGGAAAACAAAAACTTTACGCCGGATTTGGATATGACCAACCGCGAGGAAAAGGCAAAGAAAATTGCGCATGATGAGTTCAACCGCTACGCGATGGACAGGCTCGACAGTGTCACCCTCAATGAGGAGCAGGAGGCATTGTTGGAAAAAGAATTTGATTTGCCTGTTGTCAGCGCCCCGGCACACGATGACTTCACGGAAGTGCAAGTGGATGATGAAGAGGATGACAAATCTTAATGATATAGCGTAGCCTGTCAGCGGCTACGCTATATAAAATTAGGAATGAGGAACAGCAGCGCAGAGCGCTGAATGAATAATGAATAGTGAATAATGAATAGTTGCGGGCGGGGCACCCGCACCCGTTCCGCTGCGCTCTAAAGATTCCTCGGCTCGCGCTCGGAATGACAGGAACTTCGCTCGCGGTGACAAAGATTATGTCATTTCGACCGGAGTGGAGAAATCTTAAAAATGCGGAATTCGGAATGCGGAATTAGTGGTGGCAAGGCTTTGCCTTGCAATAAAATGTGCCGCAAGCGGAACCACCTTTCGCTAATAGGCTAATATGCCAATTTGCTAATTGGCTATTCGAGGAGTATCAAACATGATTGAAAGAGTCAACGACAAGAATTATCAGGAATATGAAGCCTTTTTGGCATCCCACCCCAACGGCTTGTTTTGCCACACCCGCAACTGGGGCAAGGTGAAATCCGCTTGGAAATGGGAAGCGATTATGGCAAAGGATGAACGAGGCAACATCAAAGGCGCCGGCTCGGTGTTAATCCGCTTTATGCCGGTGATTAAAGCCTCGCTGCTGTATGTGTGCCGCGGGTTTGCCTGCGACACCGAGGATTTGGAAACCTTTGATGAACTGCTCGAAGGCATCCGCCAAATTGCCAAAGAGAACAATGGCTATGTGATTAAAATAGATCCGGAAATCACCGTGGAGCACACCGCGTTTGAAGAACACCTGCGCTCTGTCGGGTTTAAGCGCCTTCCCGCCGGGCTCGACTTTGAGAATGTGCAGGCGCGCTTTGTGTATGTGTTTGACTACAACGGGATGGATGCCGATGCACTCATGCTCACCTTTAAGCCCGATTACCGCAACCGCATTCGCAAGGCGGGCAGAAAGGGCGTGGAGGTCAAAATCTGCGGCAAAGAGGCGCTGCCGGAGTTTATGGAGATTATGAAAGAGACCGGCGAGAGAGACGGTTTTTCGACCAGACCTATCGGTTACTTTGAATCCATGCTCGACAACATGGGAGAATATGCGCGGCTCTACATGGCGTACTACGAGGGCAAGCCGATTGCAGGCACAATCGCCATCAATTTCGGCAAAACCTGCAAGTACCAATACGGCGCCAGCTCCAACAGCTACCGCAATACCTACCCCAACTATCTTTTGCAGTGGAAAATGATTGAATGGGGCTTGGAAACCGGTGCCGAGGTCTACGATTTCGGCGGTATCAGCGGCGATATTGAAAACGAGGACAACCCGCACTACGGTTTGTATCGCTTTAAGAGAGGCTTTAACGGCTATATCAGAGAGTTTATCGGCGAATATGATTTGGTGCTCAACCCGGTGGTCTACAATCTTTACAACACCGCGGATAAGCTGCGCAAGAAATTAAGATGACGCAGTCATCATAATTTCAGTGTTCAGGGTTCAGTTGTGGTGGAGAAACTGTGTTTCGCATTTTAATTGCAAGGCTTTGCCTTGCCACCTTTCATTCCGAATCCCGAACTCCGCATTCCGCTCGCTAACGACGCACAGGCTAATTTGCTAACAAGCTAATAACAAGGATTAAGAAATGAAGTATATTATCAAGCAAAACGATATTATTGAAAACATTCAGGCTGTCAAAAATGAGGTCGGCAGCGCCCAAATCATCGGCGTGCTCAAAGGCAACGGCTACGGCTTTGGCAGAGACTATATGGCAAAGCTGCTGTCGGAAAACGGCATTGAGCGCTTTGCGGTGACCGAAATTGAGGATGCCGCGCAGCTGCTTTCCGGTATCTTAAAGGGCAAGGACATGCTCCTGCTGCGCTCCACGGCGGTGCCCGAGGAAATTGCGCGCATTGCCGACATGGGCGCGATTGCGACCATCGGCTCGCAGGATGCCGGCGTTGCCTACAACGCCTATTGCGAAGCGAAGGGCATTATCGGCAGAGCCCATTTGAAAGTTGATACCGGCATGGGCAGGTACGGCTTGATGCCGAGCGAAATGGATGAAATGTGCTACCTCCTGGAGAGCTGCAAGTGCATCCGCTTCGAGGGCATTTACACACACTTTGCCGCAGCGTTTACCGACATTAACCGCACCGAGGAGCAGTTAGACAGTTTCCTGGATGTGGTCAATGCGCTTAAAGAAAGAGGCTACCGCTTTGATACCGTGCACGCGGCAAATTCTTCCGCCGCCTTCAATGTGCCGGCTTCCCGCTTGGATGCGGTGCGCATCGGTTCCGCCTTTACCGGCAGGATTCTGGGCGCCAATGCCAAAAAGCTCAAAAGAGTCGGGTACTTGGAAGCGCAGGTGATTGACATGACCACCTTCCCCAAGGGCTACAAGGTCGGCTACAACGGCACCTACACCACAAAAGCACCCACCAGGGTAGCCATTATCCCGGTCGGGCATACGGATGGCTGGGGGATGGCACCGCGCTTTGATATTTTCTCGATGAAGGATGCCGTCATTACCGGTTTGCGCGGCGTCAAAGACTACCTCGGCAAGCAGGGCGCGACAGTGGAAATCGGCGGCAAAAACTACAAAGTGGTCGGGCAAATCGGGCTCTCGCACACCGCGATTGATGTCACCGGCTCGGAAGTAAAACCGGGCGATGTGGCAAAGCTTGATTTTTCTCCGCTATATGTTAACCCGCTGATGGAAAGAGAAATCAAAAATTGACTTGGTCGCTGACCGGGTCAATTTTTGATTTCACAGGCAACAGGCGACAGGCGACAGAGTAGCGCGAGGCGCTGAGTGTTGTTTGCGCAAGGCGCAAGTGATGTTGCTCGAGGCAATGATGTTTCGGCTTCGCCGAAGTGATGTTTGTGCTGCGCACAAGTTGAGGGCGGGCGCTACCCGCACCCGATTTAAAATGCGAGCAGGGAACAGGCAGCGAGTTCGCTTTTGCGAACTCGCCACTGACTGTCGAAAAAGTGGCTGAAACCACGCGACTATTTATCGTTCTTATAATATCATTTTATTTTTAAACTGTATTAAATCATTCTTTATAGATAAGTAATTTAAAGCATAATATTACGAAATCGCCGTAAATACGG
>JAFRLX010000026.1 GCA_017430965.1 Clostridia bacterium
TAGTTACAAAAAGAAATCAGCCAAACCACATTATCCTTGATTATTTTTATTCCCTGCCTCAGCGCAGAGATTGGCAAATTTCATCTCACTCTTTCAACATCTGTCAGCGTGTAGAAAAACAAGTTTTTCTACACGCTGAAACGGCTGCGAGAAATCTCGCAGCCGTTTATACTGTTTCTTATTATTTCTTGCTTCTTCCGACGATTTTCATCAGCAATTCCAGTACTTTGATATAAATCCAAAGTACGGCGAAGGCAAGACCAAAAGCAGCCTGCCATTCATATTTTTTGGGAAGGTTTCCTTCGACTGCATGCTCAATCGTATCAAAATCGCTGAGTAAGAATAGGGAAGCGATAATGATAAAAATGATGGAGGATGCAATGGAAATGGCATAGTTATGAACAATGCCGCTGACCATACTGCTGGTGACGGGAATCAGATAAGTAATCGTGATGAAAAGCGATATGCAGACCATGGTGATTGCAAGTATCTTCACCACCGATTTGAATTTCTCGGTCACGCGAATGATGCGCTTGATATATAAAAACGCCATTACAATAATAATGAACAGGGTA
The DNA here is from genome assembly GCA_017430965.1 of Clostridia bacterium. GTDB lineage: Bacteria > Bacillota > Clostridia > Oscillospirales > Acutalibacteraceae > RUG714. The sequence continues at coordinate 576 of JAFRLX010000026.1, forward strand.
ATGAGCAATGCCAAAACGCCGAGATATTGGTAATCAGGACCCAATACCATAATCAAAAAGCCGATGAAGTACCCCTGGGTGGCGCAGTAGAGAGCGCCGGTGACGGGGGTGCTTGACCTAACAAAGTTCGCCAGCAACTGAAAGAAGATTGCCAGAACCAAGCACGCAATCAGACCGATTAACTGCCCTGTATACATTTTTACCGGGAATCCTCTAAAAGTGATTTCAAAAGGAGTGCCGGTTTTCAGTGAGTCCTGCAGTAAAAAATACAGGACGCCGCCACCAAAGGTGATGAGCATATACAGTGCGGTTTTGATGGCGATACCTTTATAGGTACAAACTTCGGTTTGACCGGATTCATCCACATTATTTAAGCGGCGAAGGATGGGATTTGCCGTTAAAAAAGTATTTCTTTGCCTTGTTTTTGTAGAAGATAAAGCCATATGTGCCTCCTATAGAATAATAGATTCTCCGGTCATCTCTTCCGGCTGTGCCAAGCCCATGACTTTGAGCATTGTCGGGGAAAGGTCGCAGAGCTTGCCGCCTTCGCGCAGCCGGCAGTCGCCTGCACCGAACACGATAAACGGAACTAAATTGGTGGTGTGTGCGGTGAAGGGAGAACCATCCTCTGCGAGCATTTTATCGGCGTTGCCGTGGTCCGCCGTGATTAAGAGCACGCCGCCCATATCCGCAACGGCATCGGCGAGCTTGCCGACCGAGGTATCCACGGTTTCCACCGCCTTGACAGCGGCTTCAAAAATGCCGGTATGACCAACCATATCGCAGTTGGCAAAGTTGATAATGACCATGTCATACTTGCCGCTTCTGACTGCTTCACAGACTTTAACAGTGACCTCGGGGGCACTCATTTCGGGCTGCAAATCATAGGTGGCAACCTTCGGGGAAGGCACCAAAATTCTGTCCTCGCCCTCGTATTGTTTTTCCACGCCGCCGTTGTAGAAGAAGGTGACATGGGCATATTTTTCGGTTTCGGCAATACGCAGTTGGGTCATGCCGAGGCTCGAAATATATTCACCCATCGTGTTCTTTAAGCTTTGCGGCTTAAAAGCAACTTCCACATTGGGCATGGTCGCATCATACTGAGTAAAGCACACGTAGGTGAGCGGGAAGAACTCTCTTTCAAAACCGGTGAAATCCGGGTCGACAAGTGTTCTGGTAATTTCTCTGGCTCTGTCGGGGCGGAAGTTGAAGAAAATGACCGAGTCATTCGCTTTGATGGCCGCACCCTCTAAGCAAACGGTGGGAATGACAAATTCATCGGTGATGTGCTTGCCTTCCTCATCAATTTTTTCGTAGCTTTCTTTAATTGCGCAAACCGGACACTCGGCTTTTATGCCTTCGCCCTTAACAAGCGCATCATAAGCTTTTTGCACGCGTTCCCAGCGGTTGTCTCTATCCATTGCGTAAAATCTGCCCATGACAGTGGCAACTTTACCCACGCCGATTTCTTCGCATTTTTCGACGCACTCTTTGACATAGTCCGCGCCGGAAGCGGGGGGCACATCGCGCCCGTCTAAGAAGCAGTGCACATAGACTTCACTTAAGCCTTCTTTTTTTGCCATTTCCAACAGACCCCACAGGTGGGAGTTGTGGGAGTGCACGCCGCCGTCACTCATCAGCCCCATCAGGTGCAGAGCCGTGCCGTTGGCTTTGCAGTTTGCCATTGCCTTTTTGAGCGCTTCGTTTTCAAAAAAGTCACCGTCGGCAATCGACTTGGTGATGCGGGTCAGTTCCTGATAAACCACTCTGCCGGCACCGATGTTGGTGTGACCGACTTCGCTGTTGCCCATCTGCCCGTCCGGCAAACCGACATCCATGCCCGAAGCACCGATTAAGGTGTGGGGGCATTGCGCCATCAGTGCATCCAGGCGCGGGGTGGCAGCTGCGGCAATGGCGTTGCCTTTGGTTTCGGGGTTATAGCCGAAACCGTCCATAATACATAAAACAACAGGTTTTTTCATCTTTTTCTCCATTACTGTTAATAGAATGGGGAGAGAGCAGATTGCCCCTCCCCACATTTGTTATTAAATATGTGAAGCGTAATAGTGTTAGATAAAATTGACCTTTATAGCGAAGCGGAACGGGTGCGGGTGTCCCGCCCTTCACTATTCACTCTTCACTATTCACTCTTCACTATTCACTCTTCACTGTAAATAATTGGCGATTGGCGCCAATTATTTGCTCGCAGCTGCAACGATGGTTGCAAAGTCAGCGCTCTTTAAGGATGCGCCGCCGATTAAGCCGCCGTCAACATCCACTTTGCCGACAAGTTCTTCCGCATTCTTAGCGTTCATGGAACCGCCGTACTGAATGGTGATAGCCTCAGCTGCTTCGTCATCATAGAGCTTTGCAATCACGGTTCTGATGTAGTGGTTGACTTCCTCTGCCTGCTCGGGAGTCGCGGTCTTACCGGTGCCGATAGCCCAAACGGGTTCGTAGGCGATGATGATGTTCTTGAGCTCTTCTTTAGAAACGCCGCCCAAAGCAACCTTGGTCTGTAAGCCGACTACTTCTTCGGTGATGCCCTGTTCTCTCTGCTCGAGCACTTCGCCCACGCAAAGGATGACCTTTAAGCCGTTGTCAATCGCCGCGCGGGTTCTCATCTGCACGGTCTCATCGGTCTCGCCAAAGTAAGCTCTTCTCTCACTGTGGCCGATAACAACATACTCAACGCCCATTTCTGCAAGCATCGGAGCGGCAACTTCACCGGTGAAAGCACCGTTGGTTGCCCAGTGGCAGTTTTCTGCACCGACTTTGATGTTGGAGCCTTTGGTAGCATCCAAAGCGTTCTGCAGGTCCACAAAGGGTACGCAGATAACCACATCACAAGAAGCGTCTGCCACAAGGGGCTTCAACTCTTCGATAAAAGCGGTTGCTTCTGCGGGGGTTTTATTCATTTTCCAGTTACCGGCAATGACTGCCTTTCTTACATCTTTTTTCATAATTGTTTTCTCCTTTACAATCGGGTGCGGGTGTCCCGCCCATAATTATTCATTTTTCATTATTCATTCTTCATTGCAAAGAATAGCCGGTCGGCTATTCTTTGTCTGTCATCGCTGCAATACCGGGAAGCTCTTTGCCCTCGAGGAATTCCAGAGAAGCGCCGCCGCCGGTAGAGATGTGGCTCATCTTGTCGCCGAAGCCGAGTGTGTTAACAGCTGCTGCGCTGTCGCCGCCGCCGATGATGGTGGTAGCTTCTGTTTCGGCAAGAGCCTTGGCAACCGCGATGGTGCCTTCAGCAAAAATCGGGTTTTCAAACACACCCATGGGACCGTTCCAAACAACAGTCTTGGCGTTCTTGACTTCTTGAGCAAAGAGCGCGCGGCTTTCGGGACCGATATCCAGACCCATCATATCCGCCGGAATTTCATCAATCGAAACGGCAAGGGCTTCGACCTCGGCATCAATCGGATCCGGGAAAGATTTGGTAATCATTGCATCCACGGGAAGTAAAATCTTCACGCCTTTTTGTGCTGCTTTTGCGAGCATATCTTTACAATAATCGAGTTTTGTATCGTCAACTAAGCTGGTGCCGACTTCCTTGCCCTGTGCTTTGGCAAAGGTGTAGGACATACCGCCGCCGATGATAAGGGTATCTGCCTTTTCAAGAAGGTTATCGATAACATTGAGTTTATCTGCCACTTTTGCACCGCCGAGAATGGTGACGAAGGGGCGCACGGGATTGTTGACGGCATCGCCGAGGAATTTAACTTCCTTCGCCATCAAATAACCGTTGGCACTCTCTTCTACAAAGGAAGCCACACCGACTGTGGAGCAGTGTGCTCTGTGTGCGGCGCCGAACGCATCGTTGACAAACAGCTCGCAAAGAGAAGCCAATTCTTTGGAGAAGTTTTCTTCATTTTTGGTTTCTTCTTTTCTGTAGCGGGTGTTTTGAAGCAGCACTACATCGCCGTCTTTCATTTGGGCAACGGCTTTCTTTGCGTTTTCGCCGACAACAGTGGCATCATCCGCAAACACAACATCTTTGCCGAGTTTTTCGGAAAGTCTCTTGGCTACAGGAGCAAGGGAAAGCTCGGGTTTTGCTTCGCCCTTCGGCTTGCCTAAGTGGGAGCAAAGGATAACCTTTGCGCCGGCATTGATTAAATACTGAATGGTGGGAAGGGCAGCAACGATTCTGTTTTCATCGGTAATCACGCCGTCCTTCAGCGGCACATTGAAGTCACAGCGAACAAGCACTCTTTTGCCTGCGCAGTTTAAATCTTCAACATTCTTTTTGTTTAAATAACTCATGGTGAACACCTTTCTTGAATTTTGCAGCGGCAAAACTCAGTTTATTTTGAAATATTTTTTCCTTTTTCAGCGGCACGGTAATTTGCACCGCATTCAAATTCTATTTTATAATAAAACCAATCTAAAATCAAGTTTATTATCTATACAAATTATGTTGGTTGAGAAACGCTTTTTTGTTAATTCTGTTGCCTGTCGGCTTTCGACTGTCGGATAAAATGAAATTCAGGCGGTCATTACCACCTGAATTTTGTCAGTTCTCCGCTTTCTTTGAGTTGAGGAAAATCCCACTGGCGCAGCACTTCGTACACACCGACTGCCACCGAGTTGGAAAGGTTGAGCGAGCGGCAGTCGCCCTGCATGGGAATGCGCACGCAATGCTCTTTGTTGGCTTTGAGCAGTTCTTCGGGCAGCCCCGCATCTTCTCTGCCGAAAACGATGTAGCAGTTCTCGGGGTAGCTGACATCGGTGTGCCGGTTGGGGGCTTTTGTGGAAAAGAAAAACATCTCGCCTTCATTTTTTGCGATAAAGTCGTTCCAATCCAAATAGTAAGTAATATCTAAAAAGTGCCAGTAATCGAGCCCGGCGTGTTTGAGCTTTTTATCGTCTACCCGAAAGCCCATCGGCTCAATCAAATGCAGGCGCGCGCCCGTGCAGGCGCATGTGCGGGCGATATTACCGGTGTTTTGCGGGATTTGCGGTTCTAATAAAACGATGTTGAGTGTACTCATAGTGGTCTCCGATTGGCAGCGCACGTGTTGAAAGGTGCTGATGTTATTTTTGAATATGCCTGCGCAGCAGTTTTGCCGGCTTTTTTACCACACTTTGCAGGGCGGGGAGAACAGTGGTATTGACAATGTTTTCTTTGACAATCCAGTCGTATTTATCGGCTTTTTTTGCATAAATGCCTCCTTGCCAACGAAACGGGACGGCACCGGCAACACAGTATTTGCAGAATTCATGCGGATGGTTGAAGCGGCGCAGGATTTCTTCTCCCGTGATATCGGAGTAGATATCCACACAGTCATTTTCCGGGAAGGAGAGCCCGTATGCCGTATTCAGCCTGCCGATACAGTGTGCATAAGAGCAGGGGGAAAACTTGCCCTGACTGAGCATGTGGCAGTGGGTAAAAAGGCAGTTTTTGAATGCGGGAGCAGGGTCCTCGGCAGGGTTTTCGCGCAGCGTGCGCAAAAAGAAATCCATCGGAAACCCTATGTCATATTGTATGCCGAAAGCATGTAAACGCGCTTTGATTTTCGGCAATTTTCTGCGTGTCGGCGGGTAGTTGGAAATGTCAAATTTGCTCCGGGTTTCTCTAATGGTTTGAAGCGTTTTTGCCGGCAGCTTCGGAATGAGCAGTCCGTTGGTAACAATGCGTATATCTGCCGCCGGGAATATCTCTCTGCAGGCTTTTACATACTCACCCAACTGTGGGTTTAACAGCGGTTCGCCGCCCATTAAGCGAATTTTTTTAACGGTGCAAAACAATTCCGATAAGCGGGTATAGTCCTGAATAAATTCCTCTAAAGCATAATGCTTCTTGTCGGGAACAAGATTAATATAATCCGCGCAACCTTTACAGTTGAGATTGCAGAATTGAGTGATTTCCGATTCGACATAGTCTAAAATCGGCTTTTGTTGTACCGCCATGGTGTTGTTACCTCTTATGAATATATTAAATAATATTATATATCTGTTTTCACTCTTTGTCAAACCGAACGAGGGGAGAGATTTTTCGGCGATGGGAGGGGCGTTTTGCACCGGGCGTAGGGTTGACTTTTAATATTTCATATGATACCATTTAGAATAAGATTTTATTTAAATTTTTATTATTTATTTGGGATTTATTGTTTTACATTCGAGTAACGATATGAACGGTACTGGCTGCAGATTAAGCGATTGCAGTCAAAAAGGAGTTTTATACCTTTGGGTAGAGAGAAAGAAAAACATTTCAGTGTAAAAAACCTGTATAGCAAGTTGACGGTATGGGATATTGTCGCTCTTGTCTTGTTCATTGCTTTGGCAACATGGTATGCTTATGTAGTGCGGTTGAGCATAGCATTACCGGATGAAAGTTTTTACTACACTATTCCGCAGCGCTTATTGATGGGTGATAAATTGTTTGTCGATGAGTGGCAACTTTCCCAATTATCTTCTTTATTTCAATACATTCCTTACCGCCTGTTTGTTTGGGTAACGGGCGGAAAAGAAGGCATTATCCTATTTATGCGCGCTTTATCGGTTACCACGGCAATGGTGCTGTATTGGGTGGTTTATTTTAAATTAAAAAATAAAAAGGCAGTCGGTATTATCATCGCTTTTTTATTAAGTATTTGGTTTCCCGGTAATTTGTTTCACTTGTCGTATAACAGTCTGCCGGTGTTTTTGATGATGCCGATGGGGCTCATTTTATTCACGGGTGAAAAAGAGTTATCTTTCGGCAAATTCGTGCTTGCGGGCTTTTTGTTTGCCGGCGCCGTGCTCACCCAGCCTTTCTTTGTTTGCATCTACCTTGTGTTTAGTGTTTTTTGCCTGTTACGGAAATTGAAACCGAACATATTAAAAGATTATGATTTTATTTTGAATGCAAAGGCGTGGAAGGGGATTACACTTGCCTGCCTGATTGCCTTTGTGTTGGTGGTCGGCGGTATTGCCGTTAAAAGCGGTATTGCCGATGTCATAAAAACCGTTCCGGAATTGTTTACCGATGCGGAATTTGATATGTCGTTAGGCGGTGCGCATTTTCAAAGGGTGTTCGGCAAAGTGGGCGAAGCATTTCAGGCATTCGGCGCTTTGTTTGTTGTCGGTTCCCTCATAATCTGTGTGTTATCCGCTTTTTACCGCAAAAAGTTTTTTGAAAAAAAAGGGTTCAAAAAAGTGTTGCTGTGGGCGGCATGTCTGATGTTTGTAGCACAGATAATACATGCGTTTGTTTTCTCTTTTCTCGCATTGCAACAAAGCGGGTTGGGGGCTTTCAGGTTTTTCGCAAGTTATTACTCGATTCCCAATGCGCTGTTTGGTTTCAGTTGCTACGCGTTGTGTGAAAAAAAGCACCCCCGTATCTTTTTGTTTTGGTTAACATCGTTTTTGATGTCACTTATTTGTACATACACTTCCGAACTGTATATGTCTATCAGCGGCCCTATTTCCGCCGTCACCCCGATTCTGTGCCTTAAGGAACTGTGGGATGAGAGTCTGCAAAACAGAACCGGTACAACAAATCAAAAACAGCAAAAAACCGCACCAAACCTGTCGAGCGCAAACAAAAAGAGTGTTGTTTTAAAATTCGCCGTGGTGCTCGGGGTGTTCGTGTTGGTGAGTTGGGGCAGTTTCCAATTCTTTTATCTCGGCACACATCCGTATGTGGAAACGCTGGTCAATAAGTTTCCCCGCAACTCGCTGACATACACGATAGACAAGGGAACGCATAAAGGTATCAAAACCACAAAAGAAGTCAAAGAGCGTTATGATAAAACGTTAGCGGATTTAAAAACTATCTCCGCCGGCAGTAGCGGCAAGCCTTTTTATGTTGCCGGTCTTTGCAGCGATGATTACTTGAATTTGGATTTACCCATCGGCACCTACAGCACCTGGTATGTGGAACAGGACAGTGAGAGCAGACAATTGCGTTATTGGGAATTGCATCCCGAAAAACGACCGAAATTTTACTATATTCCCGTCAGCACATTCGGGTTCGTTTATACCGAAGGCGTTGTGTATGAAAAGAGCGCACAAGATGAAATGACAAACAATAAACTGCGTTTTATAAAAAGCATTGCCGATTGCACTGTCAAAAAAGGGCAGGCAGGCTATATTGTAGAGATTAAGAAATGGAAATAACCGTTTTCATTTTTAAAAGATATGTTTCATTGGGGGAGGGCGCATGGAGATTCGTGCCAATCGATTAGATCGCGCATTTTATTTACATCAGGCGGAATATGAAGAAGCGGCACTGCGCGTACTGCGGTCCGGTCGGTATGTACTCGGTGATGAACTTAACCGTTTTGAAAAAGAATTTGCCGCTTACCTCGGCGGCGGACATTGTGTCGGGCTTGCCAGCGGCCTGGATGCGCTTTGGATTACCTTCCGTTTGTTGGGCATCGGTAAAGGCGATGAGGTCATTGTGCAGGGCAATACCTATATTGCTTCGGTGATGGGCATCACATTGAACGAAGCAACTCCGGTGTTTGCGGAACCCGATGTACACTATGCAATGGATGCCGACGAATTGGAAACACTGTTGACACCGCGCACGAAAGCGGTGCTGGTCACGCACCTGTACGGGATGATGACCAAGATGCAACCGATTGTCGATTTTTGCCGCAAACACGGCTTGTATTTGGTTGAAGACTGTGCGCAAGCGCATGGCTGCAAGGATGAAGGCAAAGCGGCGGGAACCTTCGGCGATGTCGGTTGTTTTTCATTTTATCCCACCAAGAATCTCGGCGCCTTCGGTGACGGCGGTGCTGTTTGGACCTCCTCTAAAGAACTTGCCGAAAGATTTCGTGTTTTTCGCAATTATGGTAGCGAGAAAAAATACCATAACTGCGTGCAGGGCGCCAATTCCCGCCTGGATGAATTGCAGGCGGCACTGCTGCGCGTAAAGCTGCGCCACTTAGATTCGTTGAATGAGCAAAAGCGGCAAATCGCGGTGCGGTATTTACAAGAGATTCATAACCCCGCAATTGTTTTGCCGAAACCGGCTATCGGCACCGAAAATGTGTGGCACCAATTTGTGATTTGCTGCAGGCAGCGCGACACACTGGCGGCATTTTTAAAAGAGCGCGGCATCGGCACACAAATCCATTACCCGATTCCGCCGCACCTTGCCGAAGCGTATCGGTATTTAAACATAGAGAAAGGTACTTTACCGAAAACCGAGATATTGGCAGAACAAGTGCTTTCGCTTCCGAGTTATATCGGTTTGACGCCTGAAGAACAGAGTGAAATCATTCGCGCTATAAATGATTTTTCATTGGAGAAAGACATATGAAAGAATCTTATCTGATTTGTTTAAATGAATACAGTCAGCCCAACGGCGTTCTGAGTGTGATTGAAGAAAACCGCACACTGCCGTTTTCCATGCGCCGCTGTTTTTTTATTTATGACTTAAAGCCGGGGGATAAGCGCGGTGTACATGCCGTGAACAATCAACAGTGTATTTTTATGCTCAAAGGTGCATGTGATGTCATGGTTCATAATGGGAAAGAAGAAATGCTTTACCACTTGGAAGCGCCGACACAGGGAGTCTATATTCCGCCGATGTTTTGGCGCGAAATACGGGCGTGCGAGCCGGGCAGTATGCTGGTTGTGTTCTCCGACCAATATTATGACCCGAACGCGTATATTCGCGATTTTGATGCATTTTTGCGCTACTGTAAAGAAAATGAGGAATAAGGATGTCTGTTTGTCTGTATTTTGTTGTTCCCTGTTATAACGATGCCGATACACTGCCGGTATCGGTTCCTGTTTTTTTGCGCAAATTGGACAGCTTAACGGCTGCCGGAACCATTTCCCCTGACAGCCGTTTGCTGCTGGTGAATGACGGTTCTTCCGACAGCACATGGCAGGTGATTTTGCAGCTCAAAGCGCAAAATGAACGCATTACGGCGGTCAATCTTGCCCGCAATGTCGGCGAGCAAAATGCGCTTTTGGCGGGCATGTTTACCGCAGCCGAACGGGCGGATTGCGTGATTACGATGGATTCGGATTTGCAGGATGACATCGATACGGTCGATGAAATGCTGCAGCGCTATGAAGAAGGATGCGAGATTGTGTACGGGGTTCATAAACTGCGCAAGGAAGATGCTTTTTCGGAGCGCCTTTTTGCCGCTGCTTTTTATCAACTGATGCGCATGGCGCGCACCGGCTTAATCTACCAGCATGCGAACTACCGCTTAATGAGCCGCAATGCCGTTTCGCTCTTGCAAAAAAACCGGCAGGCGGCGTATTACTTACCTTGTGTTGTTTCCAATTTAGATGTCAAAAGTGCCATAGTATATCATGAGCGCTTTGAACGCGCGGCGGGGCAATCCGGATATAATTTTAAGAAGAAATATCAGCTTGCGGTTCTGGCACTGTTGGCACATTCCGCTTCTCCAATCAAGTGGCTCGGCACAACGAGCGCACTGTGCGCTGCAGGTTCGGCTGCTGCGGGTGTCGGGCTGTTAAAAGCGTGGCATCGGCAGGGAAAGCGCAGTAGCGGGTGGAGTGCATTGTGCATCGGGTTGCCGGCACTCGCCGTTTCAAGCGGGGCGTTATGCCTTAGTGCGGCGAAGAAAAGAAAACATTTTTGCGCTAAAGTGACTGCACCGCGCTACACGATTTCGGAAATCGTTAAGTAACAATCGCTGTTTACATCGAATGAAGGGTTCTCCCTGCATTCGATTTTTTTGTATAACGAAAACCACGCGATAGTCGCGTGGTTCAAAAAAGGTTAACCGGTGAACAAAACCTCCGAAAGATGTATAATGGAAAAGACCTGCCAGTCAAAGCCCGTACAAAAATCGGAGGCAAAGTGTGGCAATAAA
>JAFRLX010000133.1 GCA_017430965.1 Clostridia bacterium
AGGTACTTGTAGAGAATATCGCTGCCGATATGCCCGAGGTCACCCGTAACAATGCGGTCAAAATCGCTCAAGTCACCCTTTAAATCTTCCACAATCCCTGCAATGGTGCGCGCCGCGGCAGGTGCCATTGTCAAGATTAGAGCAGCATTTTATACAAGTGCACAAAAACGCAAAGATAATTTATGCAATTTACACAATTTTGGAAGATTTTGGCAGCAAAATCGAGGCAAATCCATATGTCTAAATCTAACCATGGCACGGTTACAGCAATTTTGCCGAGTTGTGCAACACATACAATAGATATGTTTGTTTGTATTGCAATACTAACAAAAACCGCTGTCAAATTTTGTCAAATTATTTTTCAATTTTAGCGAAAACAGTGTAGCTATAAAGAAATTATTACAAGAATCACTCTGTAGTTTTTCATTTAGCACTTAAAAAATCAAATCAACTTGCATTTTTTTCACTCTAAAGATATAATATCCGAGAGATATTAGAATGGATAGCTACAACGGTGTAGCTAATTAATTTGTTATTTTTTAGATTACTAGGAAAATGAAAAAAACTGACGAACTTTCGATTTTAGAAAAAGATAAGGAAAAGCTCAAAAAGGAATTAGATAGAGTATCCGAAAAATTGGAGAAAAGCTCCGAAAGAGTGAGTCTGTTTAAAACTCGTCAACAAGAAAAGGTGGATGAACTATCGCAAAGGCGAGAAGAAATTGAGCATAGAATACTTGAGATAAATTCTCAAATTGAGGATATTAGGGCAAAAAAAGCGGCTGAAGACAGAAAAATCATCATTATACTACTTGCGTTTCTTGCGGTGTTAATGTTGATTTTGGGCGGAATGGCAATATTTGAAAGAACTCACCCTAAGCAATCGCTAGAGACGACGGAAAGCACTACTACGACTACCGAATTGCAAACAACAACACAAGAGGCAACTTGGCGGGAAGAAGAGGAAATCACAGAACTTACGACCGAATTATCAACTGAACCGACAACAACCACCACTTACGAAGCGACTACCGCGTATGTTGAAGAATCGGTTTATATTTTAAATACCAACACCAAAGTGATTCATTATCCCGGGTGCAGAGCAGTCAAGCAGATGAACAATTCCAATAAAAAAGAAGTAGTCGGCACAGTCGATGAATTCATTGCACAAGGATACCGCGCATGCGGAATATGCCACCCTCATTAGTTAAAAAAGAATTAAGTTATTAATAAATATAAAGGAGTCATTTCGACTCCTTTATTTCATCCTCCGCTTTTTCGTATTATATGTTTCGAATGTATTTACAATTCAGTGTGCCTATGCTATACTGCAAGCGGTATTATAAAAGAATGAGAAGGTGATGTTTTTTGCCATTAGTTTTTACCAAGAAGCCGATAGATGCTATAGAAGTTCAAGCGGCTTTTAATATACGAAGTGAGGCGCTCGAAGAGCCTGCCATGCTAGCGATTATGCATAAAAGAGCAATCAAAAGGGCGTATTTGAAACTGGATGCGGGAAAAGAGTTTGTCAAAACAGCTGGCTATGGGTTTGCGGCAGGCTATATAGTTCACACAAACTGTCCGGGAGCCGTCGATGCTGATGAACAAGAGCAATTAGTGAGCTTGCTGTATTCCCGCTGTCTTTCCTATGCATGGGAGAACTCTATGCAAACGGTTGCATTGCCGCTGTGCTACCGGGCTTTTGATGCATTGACAGAGCAACAAGTCTATCAAGAAGCAAAAAGCGCTATTGAGCAATTTTTTAAAGAGCGTAATTTGACCGTCTATCTTTGTCTACAGAGTGAAGCGGTCATCTCAGTATATGATTGGAGAGTAGAATCAATTGATAAGGCAATCCAATCTTCCTGTCCTCCGGCAGCAGCACAGGCATTCAAGGGCACTGTTATTCAGTTAAAACCGGTGTCGCAGGAATCTGGTGTGAGATATTCGTTTGCCGATTTTCCCACTGCGCATCCTCTGACAACCATCATCAATAATATGAAAAGCGAAACTTTTTCGCAAATGCTTCTAAGAATCATTGATGAAAAGCAAATAACTGATGTCAGCTGCTATAAAAAAGCGAATATTGAAAGAAGCTTGTTTTCAAAAATCAAATCCAATAAGTTCTATAAACCGAGTAAAATGACAGTGATTGCCTTGGCAATTGCCTTGGAGCTTGATATCAATCAAGCAAGAGAACTGCTTTACAAAGCGGGTTATACACTTTCCGACTCAATTGTTTTTGATGTGATTATTACATATGTTTTGAGCCGGCAGATATATAATATTAATGAAGTCAATGAGATTTTGTTTGCTTATGGGCAGCCTACATTGGGCTCAAAGTAAATGTTGATCTCAAATCAACCACTTTTATAAAAAAACGGCTATAATAATTTATAACAGTAAGGGATTATTATGTTTTTATGAGGTGCAATTGCAGAGGCCCCAGTCGTGCTCTGGTGTGTATCTGCTTTCACCTTATGAAATAAGCGAAAACCGATAACAGGTTTGTCTTGCACATTTGAAGTGGTATCACCCACGACGTTGGCTTTTAAAAAAACCGATAACAGGTCTGTCCATTCCGTTTGTGCCGGTATGACCCGCGACGTCGGTTTTTCACCGGGCAATATCCCATCGGTTAAGCCTGTTTTTGCAGAGAACACCGTCAGGGATATTGCTCCACGGTGCAAGGCCGCGTCGGCTCGAAGGCCTGTTTTAGAGTTTGCTCCAGCAGGCAAGTCACAGCAGCCTTGCCCGACGGCAGGCGAGATGTAGCCGTAACCTGTTTTATCCGGGGCGACTATGTTTTTGACCCTGCCGTAGAGGCACCGCTTATGGGCGAAACTCTCGAAGCCGCCCCAAGACCGTGAATACGGCCGGCGGTGCCTCTTAAATAGAAAAGTCCAATACCATTTCGGATGGGTATTTAATAGACTAAGGAAAGTCTATTAAAGTGAATTAAACCCGATGCGGCATTGCAAGAGTGCATAGTTACGAAATTTAACTATCCGGTCTGCCGCCGCTCAGGTTTAAGATAGCATCCTGCCTCGGATATCTGTCGGTTTTCTATTGTGCAGGCGGACTAAAATCCGAGATACCGCAATAGAAGTGAAAACAGTAACTCCGTCAGCGGGGTGCGCAGCAGTCAGGTCATACCCGATAGTTAATTACTATCATCCGGTAGTCGACTTGATTGCCCTGGCTGTGTCATGCGTGAAGAATACTATACATTCAGATCCGACTTGGCACAGCACCTTGCCACCCGGCTCCTGTCGCGTTTCAGGGTATGAGGGTGGTAAGCAATCAAGTTACAACTGCCGGCAATTGGCGCCGTCCGTTCACTGACTTGATTGTGCGCTGTGTCATGCTTGACGAATATTACACATTCAGATCCAACTTGGCACAGCGCACCGCTGCTATGCGCGATGGGTATTACACACCCGGAACCCACTTGGCAGCGGGCGGTCAAAGGCGGTAAAAGCGGCAACATGTTTTGTTCGACCGCGGTGCTACTGCCTTTGCCGCCGAGGCACCGTTTGTAGAGAGATACTCGCTGAGCCTCTCTAGTTCGTTCATTCGGATGGCGGTGCCTCTAAAATAGAAAAGTACAACTGCGCTAACACCATTTCGGATGTGTCTTGAGGGCTGAAAAGTATTCAAAAATTTAGCGGCAGTTGTTCTTTGAAACTCTGTGCCATGCGTGAAGAATATTACACATTCAGATCCAACTTGGCACAGCGCACCGCTTCCATGCGCGATGGATATTATACATCCGGAACCAACTTGGCAGCGACGGTCGGGGAGAACGCAGATGTGACCGTTTTTTTGGAAGACCGCAATAACTCAATCGATGTTGGGGAGAATGCGGAAACAACCAAACCATAAAAGGTCAGCTGCGGTAACCCAACAGGCGGCAGGAGAGGTACGGTCGATATCCGTATGGAGCGACCATACTAACGACCCTGCCGCAGAGGCACCGTTTGCTGAGAGATACTCACTGAGCCTTTCTAAATCGCCTGCGCGGTTGGCGGTGCCTCCTAAATAGAAAAGAGCAACTGTCGTTAACACCATTTCGGATGTGTCTTGAGGGCTGCAAAGCATTCAAAAATTTATCGGCAGTTGTCCTTTTTGAGGCTTCCGCGTTGGCGAGTGCTTGCTTTGACCGGCATGCGGAAGTTTCGTTTTCTGGAGGATTAACTATGAAAAAGAATAACAATGTTATATGCCCGGTTTGCGGAAAGTACACCTTTTGCGCTCACAATAATTATGATATTTGCAAATATTGCGGTTGGGAAAACGAAGATTATTATGATGGCGGTGGAGCGAATGAACTTAGTTTAGAAGAGTGCAGAAAAAGATATCAAAGAGCCATAGCTGATAATCCGAATTTTATCTGGGAAAATGGTGGCTATCCGGAAGAAAACTATGAATGATCCAGGCTGTTGAGGAGTCGAGAAAGCAAAATGAATCTTAAGCAAACAAGCAAGTTTTATCGGCGCTTATCGGCTTATGTGAGACTTTTATACACAGTATAGATATTGATTGATTTTTGGCACAGAATACGATAGGATGAATGTACTATTTATTCTTAGGAGGCTATGATGAAAATTACAGGTTTTTGCCCGATTATTGTCACGAGGGACCAAGATGCTGCCGTAAAGGCGTTTGAGGCTCTCGGCTTTGAAAAATGCCATTTAAAAACAGATATCGAAGGCGGAAGAAACGAGAATATTAACATGAAAGATGCGAACGGCAACCGTATCAATATTGCAAGTTCTGTGAGTGTGCCCCGTGATGTAACAGGCGTTAATATTAATGTGGATAATTTTGATGAGGCGTATGAACTTCTACTCTCACAAGGCTTTACCAATCCCCGCGGTGATAAAGTAACCGAAACCGCTTCCTCAAAGGCAACCATGCTTTTTGCACCCTCAGGTTTCCCGGTGAACATTGCGCAACACATTAAAAAAGAAGATTAATTTTTGAAAGAGGCTGTCTCAAAAGACAGCCTCTCAGTTTTTTTAACTTTACTGCAGTGTGCGCAGGAGGGTAGAGGATATTTACATGCCTTCTCGCCATGCGGTGAGAGCCAGGGTAAAGCGCTTCTCCTCAAACCGCTGCACAGGCAGGTCGTGATTTTTGAAAGTTTCTTCGAGCGCATCCATCAGCGGCGTGATGTCGTTACAGGCAAGACAAGCAATCCGAAAATGCTTGTTATGCTCAATCATATTGATGTGCAGGGTGTTTCCGGCGGGAGGCGAGCAGAGGAAGCGCACATCGGTCAGTTGGTCGGAATAGTCCGTCTCATGCATCCTGCCGATATAGTCTGCATAGAAGGTGTCATGAGATATTGTCAAAAAGGCGGAGGGTTTTTTCACTTCCTCCCAATAATCGGTTCCCCCAAGCATTCGTTGGCGGTGTACCGAACTGATATGGTTATAAACCGCGTGGTACAGCTCCGGGACCATATGCTGTTTCAGTATGCCCCGCAGCGCGACAGCGCGCTCGGCAAAGGGCAGTGCGTCCATCGGCGTTCCGGTGAGGGGAAGTGTGGCGCGGCTGGAGCAGTTCTTAAAGGTTTCCTCACAGCCCAGCATCCGGCGGATGGAAATCGGAATAATGGAAGTAATAGGCGCGTCGGCATCCGGATGCTTTTTTTGAATCGCCTCTCCCATAAGCATGGAAAGCGCAACCACAGGGGATGTGCCGTTCGCTTTCACAAAGCCCATAAAGGCATCGGAAGGAATGGAAAAGCCGTATTCCCGAACTTCTCCGCCGCGATTCATAACGATTTCGGGCAGGTGGTAGGAATTTGGCTGTTCCCTGCGCTCCGGCATCTTGAAATCGGGTGAAACCTCATAGGTTTTGGAGAGAGGCTCAAAGGTCTCTGCATCCGACATGGTTTCTTTGTCCGTGCGGATACCGTTCGCTTCGTATTCCACGCCGTCCTTCATACAGTAGTAGTGGTACAGCACGGATTCGATAAACGCGTTTATGCCCTGCCCGTCGCAGAAGCCGTGGAACATGGAAAACCATGTTACATTTTCGTTCCATGTCACGTCCAGCATATGATAATTCGTTTCCGGACCGCCCACGCGGCGCAGGGAAGCTGTGTGTGCTACTTCCATCGGCAGCGGGTTTTTCGCGTAATATACTGCTGCCCCTTCCACTTCAAAAGTGTCCGTCAGATACGGCATCCGCTTGAGCGTTCTGTTAACAGCCTGCTGGAGCAGGTCGCCGTTTATTTCATCCCGATGGGTGATTTCAACCACATAGGCGGGAATATCCACCGGCAGATAGGCATAGGGGCCGGCGGAAAGGGCCAGTTCTTTCTTTTCAAAGTGTGGACGTGTGCTCATTGTTAATTATCTCCTTCGTTTTTTATTAAAAATTCACGTATGTTGAATTCGTTTTCATATAGAAAATCCATACAGTAAACGGGTTCGCCGTCAACATAGTCCGTATGGAAATCGCTGACTGCCTTCAGGATGATTTTGGCGCTTATGGAAGTGTCTCGCCGTTTATCAATAAAGTATTCCGCGCCGCTGTCACTGAAAGAAATACGCAGCCATTCCGGCATAAGCGTAATTCTCACGCGGATGTTTCCCGCGTCGGAATAGGCGTCCAAAATGCGCTCGGTCAGCATTTCTTCAACCGCAAGGCGGATGGAAAGCGCCCGTTCCTTATTGTACCCGACGGCGCTCGCCAGTTCGTCCACCAAACCGGTAACCGGCACGATGGCGTAGCTGCTGTTTTTTACCACGAGATCAAATACCGTCACGCCGCCCGCCAGTTCTTCATCAACTTCCAAAGCGCGAAGACGGCGGAGCAAATCGGTTCGCAGCGTTTTCTGGTCAATCTTGCCGTTTACGTTTAACGGGAATCGCTCGTACAAAAAAATGTGTGAGGGGATTTTGAAGCGGGCGAGCTTGTCTCGCAGGGCAGCCTTGATTTTTTCGGGGTCGAAGTTCATCGAGCCGCCTGTCACGGTAACGCATGCCTCCACGCTTTCGCCGTAAATGGGGTGTGGAGCGCCCATGACCTTGGCAGACCGCACGTTTTCCACTTGGTTGAGAGCAGCCTCGATTTCGGAGGGCGCAATATTCTCTCCGCCGCGGATGATGACATCCTTGATACGCCCGGACAGATGCAGAAATCCTTCCGGGTCGAAATATCCCAAATCGCCGGTATGTAGCCAGCCTGCTTCATCAATGGGCTGCTTTTCCGGCGGCAGTTTGTCGTACCCGTTCATCAGGTTGTCGCCGCGCGCTACCACCTCGCCGATTTCGCCGCCCTGCAGAAAATTTCCCTTGCCGTCTGAAATGCGGATATCCAGTCCCTCGACGGGCTTGCCCACGGTCTGGGCTCGTTTTTCAACCATATCGCCCGGTCGCACCATTGTCAGCGGAGCTGCCTCGCTCTGACCGTACATATTTATAAAGGTGGCGTTGGCAAATTGCAGTTCCAGCCGCATCATCTGCACCGGTGTGGACATGCCGCCCGCAATCATGCACAACTGCAGATGGGGCACGGCGTTTGTTTCAAACTCTTTCGCTTCCGCCAGCGCCAGATAGACCGCGCCGACCGCCGCCATATCGGACAGGCGGTGTGCACTTATTTCTTTTAGCAGTGCGTCCGGCTTGTAGCCGGTAGGCAGGCATACCGTCGCTCCACGGCACAAATACGCGTAGCTCATGAGCAGACCCAGTATATGGAACAGCGGCACCGCCACGAGGACGCTGCGCCCTGCGGCTTCCGAAATATTTTTGTTAAACGCGTCCGCGTCAAAGGAAAGCGCCCGCTGGGAAATTTGCACTGCCTTGGGTTTGGAGGTGGTGCCGGAGGTGAAGATGATTAACGCTGTGTCGTTTGTATCACCTTCGGTGCGGGTGTCCGCTTCCTCCGCTTCGTCGGGAAAGGCGGTTGCCAAATCCGAAACTGCCGGTCGGATGTCCAGACAACGGCTTTCCGAAATCCCGGTCAGGGAGGCAAGTTTTTGCAGGGTATGCGGGTCTTTTTTTGTTTGCGCGTTGTCGCCGCAAAGCAGGAAGTCCGCTTCCGTCATGGAAAGCAGTTCGCCCGCATCCTCGGTGCTCATGCTGTAGTTGAGCAGAACAGCAGTGCCGCCCGATTGCACGATGGCAAAAAAAGCAATGAGCCAGTTGGCGGAGTTATAGCCCCACAGCGCGACCCGGCTGCCTTTTTTTACGCCCATTTCGCGCAGCTTTTTGCTCAATCCGCTGATCCCCTGATACAGCTCGGCATAGGTGCAACTTGTTCCGTTTCCCACGATTGCGGGGGTGTCAGGGTGATTGCGGTTTAGCCGCCGCGAAAACAATGCGCTTTGTTTCATCCCGCTTGTTCTCTCGGGATGTACTTCATTATGCATACTGATACCTCTTTATGTCTTTTGCGAGGAACCTGAACATCATAAGCAGCGAGAACGGCTGAAAGAATACGGTGGAATACCGTACACACCAAAACAGCTTTTCGAGTGAAACATGCCGTGTCGGTACTTTGGTGTTTTCATCCGTAAAGATTCCCCATGTTTAAATTTTAACGCAGTGCAATAATATGCTGATAGGCGAATAATACGAGATTTCTATTATAGCAATTTTTCTTCCTTAAATCAAGAATTAATCACATTTTGCAAAATGTCAAATATCCGTCGCATTTTGTGGAAACAGGGCAAAAAATCAGGCACATTTTTGCAAAGGTACATCGGTTTATGCCCTCAATTTGCCGCACACGGGCGTATATAATACCTGCGAGGTGATATTAATGATGAAACGGTACAATTTGACAAGTTGCGGAAAAAAGATAATAATATAATTAGATTGAAACTATAATAATTTACAGGAGGCACATTATGAGCAAAAAGTTAGTAGCATACTTTTCCGCAAGCGGAGTAACCGCTCAAAAGGCAAAGGCACTTGCCGAAGAAACCGGCGCAGACCTTTATGAAATCAAACCCGAAACACCTTATTCACCCGCAGACATCAAGTGGACTAATCCGCTTGCTCGCTGCAACAGAGAATGGATTAAAAAGACAAAGCCTGCTTTGGCTGATACCAATGCAAAGGTGGAGGATTATGACACAATCTTTTTGACCTTCCCGATTTGGTATTACACAGCTCCGCTGATTATCAAGAGCTTTCTTGCTGCGTATAATTTTGACGGCAAAAAAATCGTGCTGTTCGCAACTTCCGGCGGCAGTGACTTCGGCAAAACAGCAAAAAATTTGCAAGCCGAAGTTCCCGGTGCCTCCATTCTCGAGGGCGCTATGCTCAACGGTGTAACCTCATTCCAAGAATACTCAAACTTGTAAAAAGTAAGGCAGGCGAATCGCCTGCCTTTTATGTTGGTTTTAATCTGTTAGAATTCAATTTCTTCTTTCCATCTCCCTGTGCGGATGAAGTGCCCTTCCTGAACGGCGGCAAACAAAGCTGCGGCAATAACGGGGATGGCACAGTATTTTAAGTCAACAAAACGAGTAGCAAGCGGAAGGGCAAACAGTAAAACCCCCGTCACCTTATTCATAACGGTGTGCACTGCAACAAACTTTTTAAACATTACAAAGCCCGAAATAATGTTGACTGCCTTAATAACTGCAACAACGATTAATGCCGCATACATCCATATTTTAAAATTCAAAACAGGGATTAGTTTAATAAGGCACACTGCAAAAAACACAAAATCGGCGGCGGTGTCAAGCTTTGCGCCGAAATCACTTTCTGTCTTTGTTTTGCGTGCGACTATGCCGTCAATCACATCCGTGATTCCGGCAGCGATATATAACACAAAAAATGCGGTTGAAAATGCAGGGAAGAATAAAAGTGAGATGCTAAAAAATATTCTGAAAGATGTTATGAGATTTGCGAGATTTCTTTTCATATTTTCTTAGTGGGTGATTTGCGGGGATTAGTTCACAGGGGTTCCGACTTCAATCAGGTTGCCGTCAGGGTCATAGAACCTGACAACCTTCTGCCCCCAGTCGTGCGTCATCAGGCGATTGACAAATTCTGTTTCGGGGTAGAGAGTTTCAAGCTTTTTCACAAACTTCTTTATGTCGGACTCTTCAAAATAGAGCTCTGCGCTGTTGCTTCTTGGCGACACTTTCTTCTCCGTGAATTTTTCCCAGTATTTTAGTTCTTGTAAAAACAAGCCGCCTGTCAGCTCCATATTTCCGTCATAATCTTTAACTAATTCAAAGCCGAACATATCACTGTAAAACTTTAGCGATTTTTTGCAGTCTTTGACAACAATAAGCGTGCCTTTGTAGTTCATATCTTTCTCCGTGAATCGAAATTTTTATTAGGATATTGTAACCGCTATCAGGCGGTTTATTTCTTTTGCGTCAGTATCCAAGTGAAGGCTTTTGCCGTTCTGATGTCTGCATCCTTAAAGTGATTGCCCTCGTTCCATTCGAGAACACAGTTTACTCCCTGTTCTTTTAACAGAGCGTATGCCTCGCGAATCTTTTCACCCACGGTTGCCATAACTTGATTGCGTGTTTTTTCCTCTTTGTTTCCGAGGCTCAGGTACACCGTATTTGCTTGTATTTTGTTCTCTTTCATATAATCCGTGAAATCGCTAAACCATACGGACGGAGAGGCGGCTGCCACACCGCTGAACAACTCGGTTTGATAGGCGCTCCACAGTGCAAAAAGTCCGGCTAAAGAATATCCGCCGATATAATAATTTTTGTTTCTATCACTGCAAATTATCGTTATTATTTTAAGCGTATCGGGCGCGCCGCTGCCGAAATTTTCTTTGCCGAATACAGCGGGCGACTCCCACGGTGAAAGTGCATTGTTCCAATCATCCACCTTGAGAGCAATTAGCCGAAAATCCTCGCCGTAGGCGGCTGTTATATATGCAAGCTCATTTTCAATTCCTTCAAGGTCGTGTTCATCAACAGGTTGAATCAACACATTGTCGGAAGCGATGTTTCCGAATTCAAGTGTTTTCATTATAATTCCTTTCCCATCAAAACAACTCTTTTTTCTTCTTCAAAGCCGTATCGACCGTAAAAATCAGTCAAGAAGGTATTGCCTGCGGTAATCAGATGAACACCGACTATACCTTGCGCCTTTATATCCGATAAGAGTCTATCCAAAAGAAGCTTTGCAATGCCTCTTTTTTGGTAATCGGGATGTACCGCAAGGTCGTTGATTTCAAATGTTCTTCCGTAATGGAAGAGCATGGAGGTGCCCAAAATGAATCCTGCGACCTCTCCGCCAACAAGGTATTCGAGCCCGTATGACTGCTTTGATTCCATAATTTCTTTAATATGAATTTCCGCATCTTCCGCTTTCCAATTATCGTTCCACGGCTCACCCGAAAAAGCTGCGGCATATATTGCGGCGTACCTGTCAAGATTGTTGATGTTACAAGGTTGTATAACCATTTTTTTATCCATATGTATATCTCCTCAAATCAGTAATCGGGTTAATGCTTTTAAAATGAATTGCTCAAATAACACCTGCGCAAATCCCGATGGGTGTGTTTCTTATTTTCTGATAAAACTCTCGTCGCCGCCGTTTTCGGTTGCGGTATAGCGCTCCACCTTCATATGAAGGTCGTATTTTTCTCGCAAGGCGGCAATTTCTTTCATCATCGGCGAGGCGTGGTGCATCTCAAGCGCCTCCTGATTTGCCCAGGAGTCAATCAACAAAACCGTTTCCTTATCATGAACGGGCAGAAAATAATCATAGCGCAAATTGCCTTCTTCCGCCCTGATTTTTGCGGCAATACCGCTCGCTTCCATTTCTTCGGCAAATTTTGCGGCATTGCCGTTTTTGCCGGTGTAGTAAAGGTGAATTGTAATGCTCATGCTGCCTCCAAAATCGCGGTTAGTAGAATTTATTATACCACAATAGTGAGT
The DNA here is from genome assembly GCA_017430965.1 of Clostridia bacterium. Taxonomy (GTDB): domain Bacteria; phylum Bacillota; class Clostridia; order Oscillospirales; family Acutalibacteraceae; genus RUG714. The sequence continues at coordinate 11,887 of JAFRLX010000133.1, forward strand.
ATTTCTCAACGGGTTGAATATATCACTGAAATATCGCATTGACAATAGCGGATAGATGATTTACGATTAATATATAATTGTTTTTTTGTGGAGAAGGATAATAAAAGATTGGGAGCAACTGCTTCAATAGCATAAGTGAAAAAGCGCCCAATTCTAATCAAAAAAAGAATATATGAAAATTGCGTAAATGCAAGAAATGTGATATAATATTTTTACAAAACTATTGAGTTAAAGAGGTAGTTAAGTGGCTCAAAAACACTGGCAATATGAACTTGAAGCATATATCAGGCAGGGCGAGCCCACAAAAGCAGAACGCAGCCATGCTTGGCGAACTGCAATCGGCTTACAGGATGTCGACGGGCTCCAAACATCCGAATATCTGCTGGATACTGCGAAAGAGCATATTGAAGGAAAAATTAATATTTCCGAGGCGCAAAATCGAATTGAAAGCCATTACCGTCAGAGCAATAGTCGCAAGCAAACTGAGGCAAACACCGAGGAAGCAGATATCGTTGCTTCGAGGATTACAGAACTGCTCAGAGAGAAAACGTTTCAGTTTTCGCCTGCTGAATACAAAGAAATCCACAGGCGATTGTTTGCAGGTGTTTTTGACCACGCAGGCAAAATCAGGGATTACAACATCACCAAACCCGAATGGGTGCTTGCCGGTGACACAGTGACTTATGCCTCTTTTGAAAGTATCAATGCTACTCTTGATTACGATTTCGGTTTGGAGAAAAGCTTTGATTATGCAGGACTGTCTGTGAGCGATTCTATAAAGCATATCGGCTGGAAAAGTCTTGGCAAAATCCTTTGCGGACACATAAGCCCGACGGGAGTCGAACCCAAACAGGTTTCTATCGCCTGTTTTGTGTTAATACTGCGTTAAAATGCCTCACAATACGACAGTATTCTTTCACCATTTTGCCTTGTCTTAACAAAAACCAGGCAGATATAAACTGCAA
>JAFRLX010000134.1 GCA_017430965.1 Clostridia bacterium
ACCCTAAAATCGGCAGATTTTTTGTCAGAATAAAGCAAAATAGTCGCTTAAGGCTGACGCCTAAGCGACTATTTTAATGCAATTATGGCGAAAAAGATGCGATTTGAGGGCTAACCTTCGTTACGGGGACTCACCTTTTGCTGTGCCGTAATTTTTTTATTGACTTATTCTCTTTAAAATATTATTATATTATATATATGTAAAATTAGGCGAGGTTTCGCTTAAAAAGAAAGAGTCAGCCGCTGCGCGCCCTTTGTCGGCGAGAAGCGAACCGACAAAGTAAAGGATTTATGGAACAGTTAGAAACAATTATCAACTACACATTTCAAAATAAGGAGTTGCTTAAAACCGCGCTCACCCATTCCTCCTATGCCAATGAGCAGGGAGCGGGAACCAAGTATAATGAGCGCTTAGAGTTTTTAGGCGATTCGGTGCTCGGCATCATTACCGCCGAATACCTGTTTACCCACCACCACGATTTTCCCGAAGGGGAGCTGACCAAGGTGCGCTCCGCACTGGTGTGCGAAAAGTCACTGCACAAGTTTGCCTGTGAAATCTCTCTGGGCGAATATCTCTATTTAGGAAAAGGTGAGCTGCGCACCGGCGGCAGAACGCGCCCCTCTATTTTGGCAGATGCTTTTGAGGCGCTGATTGCGGCGATTTATTTGGATGGCGGCATGGAGCAGGCAAAGCAGTTTGTGCTGCGCTTCATCACCTCCGCACAGGAGGAAGCCATCGCCATGAACACCGATTACAAAACCAAGCTGCAGGAGATTATCCAAAAGAACCCCGAGGAGCGCATTGAGTATGTGACCGTGGGCGAAACAGGGCCCGACCACGACAAGCGCTTTATTGTGGCGGTCAAGCTCAATTCCAACATTATCGGCGAGGGCAAGGGCAGGAGCAAAAAGCAGGCTGAGCAGCTTGCCGCCCGCGAAGCGCTGATGTTGATGGGACTATGAGCAATGTCGCTATTTTTGCGGCGCATGAAGGCTGCCCGCAGCACTGTTCTTTTTGCAACCAGCATGTGATTGCCGGGCAGCAAAAGAAGGTGTGCGCCGAAGATGTCACGGCAGCCTTGCAGATTGCACTGCAAAATCCGCGCCACCGCGAGAACCAAATTGCGTTTTTCGGCGGCAGCTTTACTGCGATGGAGAAAAGGGATATGCAGGAGCTGTTGGAAGCGACCGTTCCCTTTCGGGCGCAATTTGCGGGCATTCGCATTTCAACCAGACCGGATGCCGTTAACACAGACATCCTGGCATTTTTAAAGCAATATGATGTGCGCGCCATTGAGCTGGGCGCACAGAGTATGGACGACACAGTCCTTGCGCTCAACCGCCGCGGTCACACCGCTGCCGATGTTGTGCGCGCTGCAGAGCTGATTAAAGCGGAAGGGTTTGAACTCGGTCTGCAGATGATGACGGGGCTTTACGGCGATTCCCCGCAAAAGACATTTGCCACCGCGCGGCAGCTCATTGCACTGCAGCCGGCAACCGTGCGCATTTACCCCACTGTCGTGTTGGAGGGAACGGAACTGGACGGGCTCTATCAAGCGGGGCTGTTCATCCCTCAAAGCTTAGAGCAGGCGGTGGAGGAGTGTGCAGCGCTGATGCCGCTTTTTGAGCAAGCGGGCATTCGCATTATCCGCATGGGGCTGCATGACAGTGAAGAAGTAAAAGGCAAGCGCACGGCAGGCGCCTACCACCCGGCGTTTCGGGAGCTGTGCCAGGCAAAGCGGTATTTCGAAGCCGCTTCGGCAGCGCTGGAAGGCTTGCCGCATGGCAGCTATGTGCTGGCAGTCGGCAGCAAATATCTCTCCCAAATGGCGGGGCAAAAAAAAGAAAACCTGCGCAAGCTGCAGGCGCAAGGGTATCAAGTGAAAATTATTCCCGATGCGGCGCTGAGCGCCTATCAGGTGAAAATAGTCAACAGAGAACAGGATTAAAAAATGTATTTAAAAAGTATTGAATTGCAGGGCTTTAAGTCCTTCCCCGATAAGACCGTGCTGCATTTCCACAAGGGCATCACTGCCGTTGTGGGACCGAACGGCAGCGGTAAATCCAATGTGTCGGATGCCGTCAGGTGGGTGCTCGGCGAACAGAGCACCAAGAGCCTGCGCGGCTCCCGCATGGAGGATGTTATCTTTTCGGGTACCGAAGAGAGAAGGGCGCAGGGCTTTGCACAGGTCACACTTGTGCTGGATAATAGCGACAGGCAGATTGATTTTGATAAAGACGAATTGTCGATTTCCCGCCGCTATTATCGCTCGGGAGAAAGTGAATATATTATTGACGGTGCCACGGTGCGCCTTAGAGATATTAACGAGCTGTTTATGGATACCGGCTTGGGGCGTGACGGCTACTCCATTATTTCCCAAGGTAAAATTGCCGACATCATTTCTTCCAAGAGCAATGAGCGTCGCGAAATCTTTGAGGAAGCGGCAGGCATCAGCAAGTACCGCTACCGCCGGCAGGATGCGCAGCGCAAGCTCTCCCAGGCGGAGGACAACATGGTGCGCCTGCTGGATATCTTGGACGAGCTTTCCGCAAGAGTCGGTCCGCTGAAGACCCAAAGCGACAAAGCGGAAAAGTTTTTGGTGCTCGCCGAGCAAAAGAAAAATTTGGAAATCGGCTTGTGGCTGGACCTGATTACCAAGAGCAATGACAAGCTGCGCGAGCAGGAAAAGAAAATCACACTTGCCTCTGCACAGTATGAGCAGTGTGAGCTGGCGCTGGAAAAAATTGAAAAAGAGAATGAGGAAATCTACAACCAAAATGCAGATTCCAACTTAGTTATAGAAACGCTGCGCACCAATGCGGCTTCGTTTGAGGAGGAAGCTATCCGCAAGGAAAGCGAGATAGAGCTTGCCAACCAAACCATTGCGCACCATGACAGCACAATTGAGCGCATCCGCTCCGAGGCGGCGCAGGCGGGCGATAATGAAGAATTAATTGACAGCCAAATTGCCGAAAGGCAGGCGGAGATAACTGCGCTCAATGAAGCGATTGCCAAGCAGAGAGCGCTCTTGGAAGAGCAGAGCCTGGGGATGCAGTCGCTGATGAATGAGAACGAGCAGTTCACCAAGCAGTTTGCCGCCTACACAGAGGAGCTTTCCGCGCTGCAGCTTGCCCTTTCGGATGTGAAGGTGGAAAAATCCACCGCGCTTTCCTCTGCCGAGCAAATTACCCTGCGCGGGAGCGATATTGATGCGGCGATTGAGCAAAAGCGCGCTGCACTGACCAAGGCGCAGAGCGAGCAGGCGGAGTGTGCCGCCGTGCTTAAAGACTATGAGCAAAAGGTACAGGGCTACCGCAACACTCTTGAAGGCTACGACTTAAAGTATGTTTCCGATAAAAACAAAGCAGTCAAGCTCAAAGCGGAGTGTGACCGCTTAAATGTGGAAGCGTATAACCTCAACCAAAAGCTTTTGATGCTCAAAGAGCTGCAAAAGAATATGGAAGGCTACTCCGGTGCCGTGAAGGCGGTAATCAAGCAGGCGCGGCACGGCGTGCTTAGGGGGATTCACGGTGCGCTTGCCGATTTGATTAAGACAGAAGAAGTTTACTCCCTTGCCATTGAAACCGCGCTGGGCAATGCGCTGCAAAATGTGGTTACCGGCACCGAGGCGGATGCCAAGCGTGCTATCGGTTACTTAAAGAGCAACAACTTAGGCAGAGTGACCTTCCTGCCGATTTCCGCGCTGGAAGCGCGTTCACTGAATGAAAAGGGTATCGAAAAATGTGAAGGCTTTGTGGATTATGCCACCAACCTTGTAGCGTGCGATGCGCAGTATAAAGCGATTATTGCCAACCTTTTGGGAAAGACCGTGGTTGCCGAGGATTTGGATACGGCAATTCTGATTGCCAAAAAGTATCACTATTCCTTTAAGATTGTCACGCTTGACGGGCAGCTCATTAACGCCGGCGGTTCCATGACCGGCGGCTCCAGAGCCAAGAACACCGGTATGCTTTCCAGAGCAACGGAGATTGAGTCGCTGCAAAAAGAATGTGAAAGCACCAAGCGCCTGGCGGAAGAAGCTTTTGAAAAGAGCAACGCTGCCGAGAGTGCACTTGCTAAGATTCAGGCGCAGATGGATGCGGTCAGAGCCGACATCATCTCCGGCGGTGAGGACATTATCCGCACACAGGGTGAGCTCAAGCTCATCGGTGAGCAGTGTACAGCGGCAGAAGCGGCACTGCAAGAGCTGGTTGCCGAAAAAGAGAATGCTTCTGCCAAGGTTGCCGCACTGCAGCAGCAGGCGGAACTGGCAGAGAAAAAGCAGGCGGAAATTGAGCAAAAGATGGCGCGCACCCAAGAGGGTATCGAAGCCATTAATGCCGATAAAGAGGCGCTCGAACAGCGCCGCGAGCAGTTGAATGAAACCGCCAACGCGGTCAACATCAAGATTGCGGAGGCAAGCAAGGATATTGCCGCCAAGCGCGAAACCATTCAATCCTTAACCCTGCAAAAGCTTTCGCAAGCCGAGAGAGCGGCGAAAACGCAAGAAGAAATTGCGGCGATTGAAAAGGATAAGGAAACCCTTGCCCTCACCATAGAAGAGGCTGCCAAGAACAGAGATGTTCTGCGCGCCAAGGCGGCGGAAGCCAAGCAAAACATTGAAGCAATCATTCATTCCAAAAGCGAGCTGGAACAGCGCAGTACCGCGCTGCGCGCCGAGGAAAAGGAATACACCTCCACGCGCGAAAAACTTTCCGGTGAGCTCGCAAGGCTCTCCGAGCGCAAGCTCAATATGGAAAATGAATATGAGACCACCGTTGCAAAACTCTTTGATGAATATGAGTTGACCCGCTCCCAGGCAGAGCAGCTCGACATTAAGATAGAGAACATCGGCGAGGCACAGCGCACGCTCGGTTCCGTGAAGGCAAAAATCCGTGCGCTCGGCGCTGTGAATGTAGCGGCGATTGAAGAGTACAGAGAGGTTAAGGAGCGCTATGATTTTCTCAGCTTGCAATTAGAGGATGTGCAAAAGAGCGAGCGCGAATTAACCAAGCTTATCAAGGAATTAACCAACAATATGTCGGCGCAGTTCACCGCGCAGTTTGCCAAGATTAACAAAGCATTCGGCGAAACCATGCAGGAGTTTTTCGATGGCGGTAAAGCGGAACTGCAGTTAGAGGATGAAGAAAATGTGCTCGAGTGCGGCATCGAAATCAAGGTGCAGCCTCCGGGCAAAAATGTGCAGAATATTGCGCTGCTCTCCGGCGGTGAAAAATCGCTTGCGGCGGTAGCACTGCTCTTTGCCATTCTCAAAGTGACCCCGGCACCCTTCTGCATTTATGATGAGGTGGAAGCGGCGCTGGATGATGTGAATGTTGACCGCTTTGCCAAGTACATGCGCAAAATGTGTGAGCGCATTCAGTTTATTGCGATTACACACAGGCGCGGCACCATGGAGGAAGCAGATGTGCTGTATGGTGTGACCATGCAGGAAAAAGGCGTTTCCAAGCTGCTGGAACTGCAGGCGAGCGAGATTTCGAAGAAACTGGGCATATAGTCAACAGCACGCGCGAAAAGCCGTATTGAGAGTTCGGTTTTCAGAGTTCGGCGGCAGTGCATTTGCCGGCTGTCGATTGCTGACTGCCAAGAAATAAAGGGAAGAAACTATGAGTATTTTTACAAAAATCAGTGACGGATTAAAGAAAACGAGAGATTCCATGTCGGGTGCGATTGACTCGATGTTGAAATCCTTCAAAAAAATTGATGATGAACTCTATGAGGAGTTGGAAGAAATCCTCATTATGAGCGATGTCGGGGTGGTGACCTCGCAAAAAATCATTGAGCGATTAAAAGAAAAAGTCAAGGAAGAAAAGATTACCGAAGCTTCACAGCTTAAAGGCGCCATCGTCGAGGTTGTCAAGGAAATGATTGTCGGCGGGGAAGAAATGCACTTAGATACCAAGCCGAGTGTGATTTTGATGATTGGCGTCAACGGCGCCGGTAAGACCACCACCATCGGTAAGCTTGCACTCAGGCTCAAGAGCGAGGGCAAGAAGGTGATTTTGGGTGCAGCCGATACCTTCCGCGCTGCGGCAATTGAACAGCTGGAGGTGTGGGCACAGCGTGCCGGGGTGCAGATGATTAAGCACGCCGAGGGTGCCGACCCTGCCGCTGTAGTGTTTGATACCATTGCCGCCGGTAAAGCCAGAGGTGAGGATGTCATCATTTGCGACACGGCGGGCAGGCTGCAAAACAAAAAGAATTTGATGGAAGAGCTTGCCAAGATTTCGCGCATTATTGAGCGCGAGCTGCCGGATGCCGATAAAGAGGTACTTTTGGTGCTCGATGCCACAACAGGGCAAAACGCAGTCAGCCAGGCGCGCCTGTTTAAAGAGGCGGCAGGCATCACCGGTATTGTGCTTACTAAGCTTGACGGTACCGCCAGAGGCGGCGTGGTCATTGCCATTCGTGATGAACTGCAAATCCCGGTGAAATATATCGGTGTGGGTGAGGGCATTGATGATTTACAACAGTTTAATGCCGAAGCCTTTGCCGAAGCTCTCTTCAGCGAGTTAGAGGATGTAGCGGAGCCGGAGACACAAGAGCAGGCGGAAGAACAGGTGCAGGAAGAAATGCAGGCCGTGCCGGAACAGGAAGTGTTTGTTGCGGCAGAGCAGGCGCAAAGCGTGCCCGCGGCGGCGGAAGCTGCCTCGGAAGCGGCAGCACAACCGCAGGAAGCAGCTGCACCGGCAGAGCAACTTGTGTTTGCGCTCGCTTCGCAAAACAAAAAGAAGCTTGCAGAGCTGCGCCGCATTTTAGAGCCGATGGGCATTTGTGTGAAAACAGCTGCCGAATTGGGCTTTGAAGAGGATGTAGAGGAAACCGGCACCACCTTTGCCGAAAATTCATTTATCAAAGCAAGCGCGGCTTGCAAGGCACTCGGTGTGCCTGCGATTGCGGATGACAGCGGGCTGTGCGTGGATGCGCTCGGCGGAGCACCCGGGATTTACTCGGCGCGCTATGCCGGTGAGCATGGGGACGACCTTGCGAATATGAACAAATTGCTGGATGATATGTTTGATGTACCCGGCAGAAAGAGAACAGCGCATTATGTTTGCGCCATCACCGTGGTGATGCCCGATGGCAGAACCCTCAGCACCGAAGGCACCTGTGAAGGTGTGATTGCGCAGAACCCGAAGGGCAACAACGGCTTCGGTTATGACCCGATTTTTAAAGTGGGAATGAAAACCATGGCACAGTTGGACGACACAAAGAAAGATGCGATTTCTCACCGCGGCAAAGCCCTGCGCAAGCTGCAGGCGGAACTGCCCGCATTCTTAAATGCGTAATGCAAAATGCAGCGGCAAGAGAAATGAACTGTATCGGGAAACTGCTGTTTTGACCAAAGGGAGACAGCCTTTTGCAAGCAAGGCAAAGCCTTGCCACCAAACACCCCGTGTGTTTTAAAGAAGGAGTATTATGACAAGCAAACAAAGAGCCCGCTTCAGGGCACAGGCAAACCGCCTCGAACCGCTGTTTCAATCGGGCAAGGGCGGCATCAGTGATGCACTCATTCAGCAGGTGGATGATGCGCTTACCGCCAGAGAATTAATCAAAATAAAGGTGCTACTTGAAACCACACCCGAATCGCCCAAAGCGATTGCCGCGCAGTTAGCGGCGGCAACCGGCAGTGAGGTTATTCAGGTAATCGGCGGCAGCATTGTGCTATACAGATACAGCGAAAAACTTCATGAAAAAGATGGTAAAAAAAGATAAAATCGCTATTTTCGGCGGCACCTTTAATCCGCCGCATAACGGACATGTGCATTTATTAAAGGCATTTTGTGATGAAATCGACTTCGACAAAATCCTCATTGTGCCTGCGGCTGTACCGCCGCACAAAAATGCGCCTGATTTGGCGGCAGGCGAGCAGCGCCTGCAAATGTGCCGCTTGGCGTTTCCCGCTGCCGAAGTGTGCGATATTGAAGTCAAAAACGGCGGCAAAAATTACACCGCCGATACATTGGAAGCTTTAAAGCGGGTGTACCCCGATTCACAGTTTTATTTCATTATGGGGACCGATATGCTTTTGAGCTTCAACTCGTGGCGCGACCCGGAGCGCATCCTCAAAAATGCTGTTTTGCTGTGCGATGCGCGCGATGAGACAACAAGTGTGCGCGAACTGCGCACCTTTGCCAAATTGATGCTCGGGCTGCGCGAAGATCAGTTTATTATCAGCGATGCGCTGCCGCTGCCGCTTTCTTCTACAGAAGTGCGCGAAAAGTGCAGGCGCGGCGAGAGCATTGCCGATTTGGTGCCGCCCGCTGTAGCGGCATATATCGAAAAAGAGGGATTGTATGGTCGATAAACTCAAAATCATCGCATCCCTGCGCGCAAGGCTCGTAGAGGACCGCTTCTTTCATTCGCTGAATGTGGCGCAAATGGCAAAAGAACTTGCCGCTATCTACGGTGAGGATGAAGAAAAGGCATACTATGCCGGATTGGTGCATGACTGCACGAAGAACACTGCGCCTGAAAAACAGTTGGAAATTATGGAGCAGGGCGGCTTGCAGCTTACCGATTTGGAGCAAAACAGTCCAAAGCTGTGGCACGCAATGAGCGGCAGCATTTTTATGCAGAGCGCCTATGAGATTACCGACCCGGCTATGGTCAGCGCCGTGCGCTACCACACCACCGGTAAAGCGGCAATGAGCTTGCTTGAAAAGATTATTTATATTGCGGATTTTACCAGTGCCGAGCGTGATTATCCGGGTGTGGAGCAGATGCGCCACTTTGCGCACACGGATTTAGACAAAGCCGTTTTTGAAGGCGCCGCCTTCACTGTGAAAAAGCTGCAGCAGTCAGGTTTGCCGGTGCACCCGGACACGCTGGCGGCAAAAGACTACTATCAAAGTTCGGAATGCGGAATGCGGATTTCGGAATTATAGGGCGATACATTCGCTAAATGCTAATATGAGAACAGCTAACAGGCTGATAATCACTCGCTTGCGAGTTTCTAAGGAGATATATTATGAATGCAGAAAAAAAGTGTGACATTATTATCAAGGCACTCGACAGTAAAAAAGGCTTGGATATCAAGCTCATTAAAGTCAGCGAAATCACGGCGTTAACCGAGTATTTCATCATTGCAACCGGTACTTCGTCGACCCAGGTGAAGGCGCTCGCGGAGGAAGCGGAGTTTCAGCTTTCTCAAAACGGCGTGGAGCCGCACCACATTGAGGGCAAGAGCACCGGCTGGATTTTGCTCGATTACAGCGATGTGGTGGTGCATGTGCTCAATGAGCAGTCCAGAGAATTTTATGATTTAGAGCACCTGTGGGCAGATGGCGAGCAGGTGGATATCAGCAATATTATCGACTAAAGAGGGGAGAACTATGGCAAATTATAACTTTAAACTTGTCGAACAAAAGTGGCAAAAGGTTTGGGAAGAAAACGGCACCTTTGATGCGGTAGATAATTCCGAAAAAGAGAAGTTTTATGCGCTTGTGGAATTTCCGTATCCCTCCGGTGCGGGTATGCATGTCGGCCATATCAAGGCGTATTCCGGCTTGGAAGTGGTTTCGAGAAAAAGAAGACTGCAGGGCTACAATGTGCTCTTCCCGATAGGCTTTGATGCCTATGGGCTGCCTACCGAAAACTACGCGATTAAAACCGGCATTCATCCGCGCAAGGTCACGGATATGAACATTGAAAAGTTTACCGCGCAGCTCAAACGCGTGGGCTTCTCCTTTGACTGGAATCGCGTGATTGACACCACCGATGAAAACTACTATAAGTGGACACAGTGGATTTTCTTAAAGATGTTTGAGCATGGGCTTGCCTTCAGAGACAAGACCTTGGTCAATTACTGCCCTTCCTGCAAGGTGGTTCTCTCCAATGAGGATTCGCAGGGCGGCAAGTGCGATATTTGCCACAGCGATGTGGTGCAAAAATCCAAGGATGTGTGGTACCTGCGCATTACCGAATATGCCGACAAGCTCTTGGAGGGTTTGGAGGAAGTGGATTATCTGCCCAATGTCAAGCAGCAGCAAATCAACTGGATTGGGAAGTCCCGCGGTGCGTTTGTTAACTTCAAAATCAATGAAGTGCCCGAAGAGCTGCGCATTTACACCACAAGACCCGACACCCTCTTCGGCGTTACATTTATGGTTATTGCGCCCGAGCACCCGCTCATTGATGCCTATAAAGACAGAATTGCCAACTTTGCGGCAGTTGAGGATTACCGCAAGGAGTGCGCGAAAAAGACCGAGTTTGAGCGCACACAGCTTGTTAAGGATAAAACCGGTGTCAGGCTTGAGGGCATCACTGCCAAGAACCCTGTTAACGGAAAAGATATTCCCGTTTATATCTCCGACTATGTCATGATGAGTTACGGTACCGGCGCGATTATGGCTGTGCCGGCGCACGACCAAAGAGACTATGAGTTTGCCAAGAAGTTCGGCATTGACATTATCGAAGTCATCCGCGGCGGTGATATTGCCGTGGAAGCCTATACCGGCGACGGCGTGATGGTCAACTCCGATTTTCTTAACGGCTATGATAACAAGAAAGACTCTATCGCCGGGATGATAGAGTTCCTCAAAGAAAAAGGCATCGGCGAAGAAGGCGTGCAGTACAAGATGAAAGACTGGGCGTTTAACCGCCAGCGCTATTGGGGCGAGCCGATTCCGATTGTGCACTGCCCGCACTGCGGGTTGGTTCCCGTGCCTTATGAAGAACTGCCGCTCAAACTGCCCGAGGTGGAGAATTTTGAGCCGGGGCAGGATGGGGAAAGCCCGCTTGCCAAGATTGATTCCTTTGTCAACTGCAAGTGTCCCAAATGCGGGAAAGATGCGAAGAGAGAAACCGATACCATGCCGCAGTGGGCAGGCTCCTCGTGGTACTTCCTGCGCTACATTGACCCGCATAATGACACGGCGTTGGCAGACCCGGACAAGCTCAAATACTGGGGACCGGTGGATTGGTACAACGGCGGTATGGAGCATGTAACCAGGCATATGATTTATTCGCGCTTCTGGCACCGCTTCCTCTATGATATCGGCGTAGTGCCGTTTAAAGAGCCGTATATGAAGAGAACGGCGCAGGGCTTGATTCTCGGACCGGACGGTGTGAAAATGAGTAAATCCAGAGGCAATGTCATTGACCCGAATGAAGTGGTTGATGTTTACGGCGCCGATGTGTTGCGCACCTATGTGCTCTTTATGGGCGACTATGAGCAGGCGGCACCGTGGAGCGAATCGAGCGTAAAGGGCTGTAAGCGCTTTATTGACAGGATTTGGAAACTGCAGGAAATGCTCACCGAGGGCGATGATTACTCTAAAGAGCTTTCGAGCGCGATGCACAAAACCATTAAGAAAGTGTCCGAAGATATTGAGAGCATGAAGTTTAACACTGCCATTGCGGCGGTGATGAGCCTGCTCAATCAAATCTATGACAAGGGCAGTATCACCCGCGCCGAGCTGCGCGATTTGCTGCTGATAGTCAACCCCTTTGCGCCGCATATTACCGAAGAAATCTGGGAAGCGCAGAACTTTGGAGGGCAGCTTAATGCCGCCACCTGGCCGAGCTTTGACGAGGCAAAGTGTGTGGATGAAAGCATTGAAATCCCGGTGCAGGTCAACGGCAAAATCCGCGAGAGAATTATGGTCAGCCCGAATGCCGAGCAAGCAGAGGTGCTTGCGCTTGTGCATACCCTGCCGCGCATTCAGGAAGCTTGCGCAGAGAAAACGGTTGTCAAAGAAATCTATGTTAAGGGCAGAATTGTCAACATTGTGGTGAAATAGCCGGATGTGGAATATTTTCGCAATTCGCAAAAATTTGTTGACATCAAAAGCTTTTATATGTATAATAAGTGCATATCTATTTGCGTAAAAGGGGGGAAAATGAAATGAGTACTGTTCGCGTAAAAGAAAACGAATCTCTTGAAAGTGCACTTCGTCGCTTTAAGAGACAGACTTCTCGTGATGGCGTCATTCAGGAAGTCCGCAAAAGAGAACACTACGAAAAGCCTTCTGTAAAGCGCAAGAAAAAGTCCGAGGCAGCTCGTAAGCGCAAGTATTAATTTTCATGCAAATTTGGGAGCGAACTTCATGTTCGCTCCGTTTTTTAGGAGAGAGTAATGTTAAAAGACCAACTCTATTTACCCGATGTGATTTTTAACAGCATTTTGGAAGTGACACCCGAGTTTTTGCGAGAGCACGGCATCAAAGGTGTGCTGTGCGATACCGACAATACTTTGGC
>JAFRLX010000135.1 GCA_017430965.1 Clostridia bacterium
AGATAAGTAATTTAAAGCATAATATTACGAAATCGCCGTAAATACGGCGATTTTGCGTTTTTGCCAATCTCTGCTTGCGGTACCATCGTACAGCTCAGCGCAGAGATTGGCAAATTTCATCTCACTCTTTCAACATCTGTCTTATTTTAATTTCATTTTCTCTAAATAGCCTTTTTTCTCGATGAGCACGGCAAGCGGCGTGCCTGCAATGAGCACCACGACAACTTCGCCGGCGGCAACACAAAGGCACAAGAGCCATAAAGGCGACTCATCTCCCAAATAGAACTTGAGTTCCAGCCCGACAATGATGGCATTAAAAATTGCCGGCATGGACAAAGAGAGAAGCGGCAAGCCCTTGAAGCGAATGTTGCGAAACTTCCAGATACAAACAGCTGCCAGTAAGGTGGCAAGCGACCCGAAAAGTACATCCAAGGGTAACTGCCCGATATTGCCGATATTGGCAAGCACACAGCCAATGGTTAACCCCCAAATAGCTGCCGGTGTCCACAGCGCAAAGATGCACAACAGTTCTGCCACGCGGAATTGCACCATCATCGATGTCGTGCCGGGCAAGAGCAGATTTTGCGCATAGACCAGCGCGGCATACAGCGCCGCAATCAAAGCCCCCTGCACAAGAGAAAGCGTCCTTTTGTTCATATTCAATTTACCTCCGTAGTTTTGATTTGGAAACAACTGTTCTGTGCTGCTTTGCAGCGCAGAACAATGCGAATTCGGATGCGGAATGCGGAATAAAAGGTGGCGAAACTGCGTTTCGCATTCAATATTAGATTCTACATTCTGCTTCCTACACTCTGCATTCGTTTGTTTCAAAGTAAAAGTGCATCAAATTATTTACACTTTTACACAGGCAGGATGGTTTCGAACTGCCCAAGTCAAAACAGACGCGCTGTTTTGACAGTTATCAGTTTTCAGTGTACAGTTTCCGGAAATGCACACTATAACTTTAAAGTTTTCCGCACGCCAGTGCGATAATTGCCGTAATCACCACTAAAACAGGCTGATGAATGAGATATACCCAAATGGTGTTGCGACCGATTTTATTGATAAAACCAATGCCGAAATGGTTGGTTTTTTTTCGAAATTTGGTGTCCTTAATCAGGTTCCAAAAGTAGTAGCCCGAAAGGAAGAGGAAAATCCAGGGAATGAGCGGAAAGTAATCCGAAGAAGAAAACTGCGCAGTCGGAAAGCCGAGCCACTCCATGCCGCTCAATGCATACAGCGTGTGCGGCAGCTGAATCAGGCGCAGGCGTTCCGCCTCATGCGCACCGAAAGTCAAGCCTAAATAGCCGCCGGGGATGTCTTTGGTGAGAATATACACCCCGCGGGTAAATAAATACAGAATTAAGCCCAGCGGCGCACCGACAAGGGCAGGAACTTTGTCAAATGCCTTTTGGCACAACCCCATCAGCAAACAGGCGCAGCCGATAAAGTGCAGGATGCCGAACCAAATAAATACCCCGCCGAAGCCGACCAAATGCATCACCATTTCGGCGATGTAAGTAACAATGGTAATGATGATACCGAAGCCGAGCACACGCGCGCCGTTTTTTAAATTGTTGCGCGAAAAATGGCAGCACACGCCGGAAAGAAAAATGAAGGTGCCGCAGCTGATTTGCTGCCAGTACCAGGCAATATTTGTGCCCAAAAAGTTTTCGACAGCCTTAAATCCTGCAATATCCGCCAAATCCCACGCAAAGTGGTATAGCACGACAGAGATAATCATGATTCCCTTGAGAAAATCAATCAGCTCATACCTGCCGCGCTGCAATTTGCCTGCATCTGAAGTTTGAAAAAATCTTGTTAGTTTCATAAACTGTTTAAAAGGAATATATCCTTAATACTTCACTATCGGCGAAAACAAAAGACCCGGAGGGTCTTTGTTTTATATCGAAATATCATAAGCGACTCGATACTCGCGTTCTTCAATGTGCTTTTGCATGGAAAGCGCTTCAAAAATATCGAAGTCTACAATCTTACCGTCTTTCTGTGCAACCACGCGGTTTCCGATATCCTGCGAAAGCAGCTCCACTGCCCAAAACCCCATCTTAGAGCCGAGCACTCTGTCGCAAGCAGTGGGAGAACCGCCGCGCTGCACATGCCCTAAGTTCGTATAGCGGGTTTCCACACCGGTGGCTTCTTCAATCACAGCCGCCATCGGTTCAATTTCATCTTTAATCCCCTCAGCGGCAACAATGATAAAGTTCTTTTTACCGGTGCGCCGGGTTCTTTTCATTCTGTCAATAACATCTTTTTCAAAATCGTATTCAAACTCCGGAATGAGCACACTTGTAGCACCGACTGCAATACCGCCGTTGAGCGCCAGGTAGCCTGCATGCCTGCCCATCACTTCAATTACCGAACAGCGGTCGTGGCTTTCGGAAGTATCACGCAATCTGTCCACCATTTCAACAATGGTGTTCATTGCCGTATCGTAGCCGATGGTGCGGTCACAACAGGCAATGTCGTTATCAATCGTACCGGGCACACCGACAGTGGGAAGCCCATGCTCGGAAAGCTCTTTGGCGCCGCGGAACGAACCGTCACCGCCAATGACCACCAAGCCGTCAATCCCTAAATACTTACAAGTATTTAGCGCCTTTTGCACACCTTCTTCGGTGCGAAATTCCGGGCAGCGCGCTGTGTACAGAATTGTGCCGCCTCTTTCAATAATGTTGGAAACCGAGCGCAGGGTCATTTCAAAAATGTCACCGTGCATTAAGCCGTTAAAGCCGCGGCGCACGCCCATAACTCTCATTCCCTTTTCTATACCGGAACGCACCACCGCTCTAATTGCGGCATTCATGCCGGGTGCGTCACCGCCTGATGTAAGAACTGCAATCGTATTCATACTGAACCTCTCTATTATACAACTCAGTTAAATAATTTCTAAAATAATATTTTAATATATTTTTACAATTTGTCAAGCACTTTATTAATTTTTATCGACAAAATCTGTTTGCAGCATGCGTTTTCAAGTGTTTGAGCGTGCCGTAAAGGGTGCTTTTTTATACTGCACATTGTCTTGCCGCAAACCGCATTCTTTATCTGTCATCGCGGCACAGGCTCTACTTTCGATACACCGCATTCTCTTCGCCGAGCAGCGCTTCGAGCGCATCCGCCTGCGGAGAATCAAAGCAAATGCTTCCCTGCGGTGTGGTGACATCCTCATAGCTGTCACTGTCTCGGTAGTAAAAATAGACCTGACATTTGCCCTGTTTATTTGCCAAAATGCCTTTGATTGTTTCCATTTCCTCGCTGTTTTTTGAAGGAATGCGCAAATACAGCTTTGCCGGCATATCGCGGTATGCCGCCTGGTCAAAGGGTGTGAGCTCCTGCAGCAGCAGCTTGGGTTCTTCTTCCTCGCGCAGGCTGATTTTGCATGCGGCAATCACAATCTTGCCTTCCTGCAAAAAAGGCTTGTATTTTTCATATAGCTGCGGGAATACCAACATCTCCGTACTGCCATAGGAATCTTCAACCTCTAAAAACGCCATATCTGTGCCGTTTTTCAAGTGTTTTTTGGTGATTTTTGAGAGAATGACCATTACCTTGACAAAGCTGCCGTCCCCATAGGGATTATTCTCACTGTCATCCGCCGCCAAAATATCGGAAATGTGCACACAACCGAGCAGCTTTGCTGTTTTTTGCAGCCGCAGCAGCGGGTGACCGGAAATATACAGTCCCGTGGTTTGCTTTTCCATTTCCAGCATCTGCTCAGTGGAAAACTCGGAAACCTGCGGCATGGCGAATGCCTCCTGCGTTTCCTCCCCCATGTATTCAAAGAAACCGACCTGTCCGTCAATATTGCGCTTATGTTCATCGGAAAGGCGGTTCATAATCAGCTCTGCCGCCTGGAGCATTTGGCGGCGGTTAGCGCCCAAGCCATCCAAAGCGCCGCTTAAAATCAGGCTTTCACAGGCGCGGCGATTGTAGACCTCATAATTGCGCTCCAAAAAATCATAAAACGATTCGTATTTTCCGTTTTGTTCACGCTCGTGAATGATTTTTTTAATGATGCCCATGCCCAAATTTTTGATGGCAAGCAAACCGAAACGAATTTGCTTTTCGCCCGCGCTGAAATACTCGGCGCTCTCGTTGACACTCGGCGGTAAAATCTGAATACCGAGGCGATTGCATTCGGAAATGTAAATGGAAATCTTATTAAAATCATCGAGCACGCTGGTGAGCAGTGCCGCCATAAATTCGCAGGGATAATGCACCTTTAAATAAGCGGTTTGGTAAGCAACATACGCGTAGCAAGCCGCGTGAGATTTATTGAAAGCATACTGTGAAAATGCCGACATATCGGCAAAAATTTCACTTGCCACCGCCTCGGGTACACCGCGCTTAATCGCGCCGTCAATCCCCTCATCCGGCTTGCCGTATAAGAAATACTGCCGCTCTTTCGCCATCACATCCGCTTTTTTCTTGCTCATGGCGCGGCGCACCAAATCCGCTCTGCCGAAGGAATAGCCGGCAAGCGAACGGAACACCTCCATCACCTGTTCCTGGTATACCAAACAGCCGTAGGTGACCTCCAATATCGGTTTGAGCGCCGGCGTTTGGTAGTGCACCAATTCCGGATTGTGGCGGTTTTGCGTATAGGTAGGAATGCTCTTGGCGGGACCCGGTCGATACAGGGAAATGGAAGCAATAATATCCTCTAAGCTTTCGGGCTGGAGTCCAATGAGCATTTGCTTCATGCCGGCAGATTCAAACTGAAAGACGCCGTCTGTTTTCCCCTCGGAAAAGAGTTTATACACCTGTTGGTCATCCAGCGGAATGCGGTCGACTCTGAAATCCGGCTGTTTTTGGCGCACCATCTTTTCGGCATCGCTAATGACCGTAAGCGTGCGCAAGCCCAAAAAGTCCATTTTTAAGAGTCCCAAGCGCTCAAGCGCGGTCATAGTGTACTGCGTGACCACGGCATCATCATTCTTGGAAAGCGGCACATAGCAGTCGACCGGTTCTTTTGTAATGACCACACCTGCCGCATGGGTGGAGCAGTTGCGGGGCATCCCTTCTATTTTTAAAGCGGTATCAATCACTTTTTTGACCGTGGCATCACTCTCGTAGGCTTCCTTCAAGTCTTTGCCGACAGCCAATGCTTGCGAAAGCGTGATGTGAAAAGCACGCGGAATGAGCTTGGCGATTTTATCCACCTGCGCATACGGCAGCCCCATCACCCTGCCGACATCGCGCACTGCGCCGCGCGCTGCCATGGTGCCGAAGGTGACAATTTGCGCCACGAAGTCCACACCGTATTTTTCAATCACATAGTCAATGACCTCTTGGCGGCGCACATAGCAAAAGTCCACATCAAAGTCCGGCATGCTCACACGCTCCGGATTTAAAAAGCGCTCAAAAATCAAGCCGTAGCGCATCGGGTCAAGCTGTGTAATACCGATGACATAGGCACAGATACTGCCGGCACCCGAACCTCTGCCGGGACCGACGGCAATGCCTTTGGAGCGGGCAAAGCGAATATAATCCCACACAATGAGATAGTAATCCACATAGCCCATGCTGTGAATGACACCGAGTTCATACTCCATTCGCTGCCGATAGGCGGCGGGCGCCGCTTCGCCATAGCGCTTGGCAAAACCCTTTTCGCACAAATATTTCAAATACTCAAAATGGCTCGCAAACCCTGCGGGCACATCAAAATTCGGTAAAACGGTATTGCCGAATTCAAATTGAAAGTTGCATTGTTCGGCAATTTTAGCAGTGTTCTCCACTGCTTCTGCGGGAAAGAGCGCGCGCATTTGCTCTTCGCTTTTGAGGTAAAACTCCTCTGTTTCAAAGCCGATGCCCGTATCCTCTCCCAAAGTGTGATTGGTTTGGATGCACAACAGCACATTCTGCACAAAGGCATCCTCTTTGCGAACATAATGCACATCATTGGTTGCCACAAGCGCAATGCCGGTTTCCGCGGAAAGCCTTAGCAGCAGCTCATTGATTTTTTTCTGCTCCGGCAAAAAGTGGTTTTGCAGCTCCAGGTAGTAATTGCCCTTGCCGAAAACGCCCTCATACCACAGTGCGGTTTGCTTGGCAGCTTCGTAATCCCCTTTACTTAACAAGCGCGGGATTTCCCCTGCAAGGCACGCGGAAAGTGCAATCAAGCCTTCATGATGCGCTTCGAGCAAAGCTTTATCGGCACGGGGCTTGGTGTAAAAGCCCTCGGTCCAGGCGCGCGAAACAATTTTAATCAAATTGCGGTAACCCTGCTCATTTTTGCACAGCAGCACCAAGTGGTGGCGCTCATCGTCAAAACCCTTGAGCTTATCGAAGCGGGTTCTTTTTGCCACATAAATTTCACAGCCGATAATCGGTTGAATTCCCTCGGCTTTGCAGGCATTAAAAAAATCGACCGCACCATACATCACACCATGGTCGGTTATCGCAAGCGCCGTTTGCCCTAACTGCTTTGCCTGCGCTACCAACTCGGGGATGCGGCAGGCGCCGTCAAGCAAGCTGTATTCGGTATGCACATGAAGGTGAGTAAACATTTAGAGTTCCTCCGCCATTTTTTCCAGCCTTTTCAACCTGTGGTTGACACCCGAGCGAGAAATCGGCTCGCTCAAATGCTCCGCCATTTCGCTCAGCGACATATCGGGGTTTTCCAAGCGCAGCGCAGCAAGCTCGCGCAGCTCCTCCGGGAGCCACTCGAAGCCCTTTTTGTTCTTGATTCTGCGAATGGCTTTTGCCTGCTTCACGCCCGCTTTGGTGACTTTGTCCAGATTGGCGCTGTCGCAATTCTTCAAGCGGTTGGCGCGGTTGCGAATGTCCTTTTCCACCTTGGCATTGACCACGGTAAAGGCATTGCTTTGCGCGCCCATAAAAAAGAGCAAATCCTCAATCGATTCACTGTCCTTAAAATAGACTACCATATCATATTTGCGCACCACTTTTCTCGGTTGCAGCGGCTCATCGGGTTCAATTTCGCTGATAAGCTTCATCAAATCCTTACAGAGCTGGTAATAAGCAACGGCAAATTCCAGGTGGTAATCCTTGAGCGGGTTTGCCACCGAACCGCAAGCGCAAAACGCGCCCGCCAAAAAGTCGGCATAGCAGCTCTCGGAATCAATATTGGAGCGGTTGATGCGCAAAGTAAATTCACTGCCTGTCAGCGAAAAGGCGGAAAAAACCTTCTTTCTGTCTTCCGCCGTGCCGATTTCGCAGGTATATGTGCCGCCCTTGGTCGCCGCAATTTTCACTGCCACTCCTGCCAGGCGCTTGGCACCGGAAGCATAGGCTTCGGCAAGCGCGCGGTTTTCGGTTTTGATATACATGGTGTTGAGTGAAAAAGCGGAAGAGAACAAAAACAGCCCATAGCAAAAGGCAAGGAACGCTTCCTCCCGTTCCCTGTCAATCGCCAATAATTCTTTTTTTACTTCGTAAGTAAATGATTTTTTCATAATATAGCAGCCGGCAGCCGGCAGTCAGCGAATGGCGCTGCCGCGCGCGGCACATTTTTAAATGCAACACAAAGTGTTACCACCTTTTGTTGCGCATATTTTTATACTTTCTCGATATCGCGATGGGAGATGGTCGGCGCAAGGCCCTGCTCGCGCAAATAAGCCGCTATTTCTTCGGCAAAGGTTACCGAGCGGTGATGCCCGCCCGAACAGCCGAAGGCAATGACCAACTGGCTTTTGCCCTCCGCTTCGTACAGCGGGATAAGAAAAGAAATCAGCGCAGCTGTTTTTGCAAACAGTTCTTTGCTGTTTTCACTGTCGAGCACATAGTCGCGCACCTCTTTATCCAAGCCGGTCTTGGGTTTGAGCTCCGGCACATAGTAAGGATTGGGCAGACAGCGCACATCCAGCATCAAATCCGCCTCGGGAGGTACTCCGTATTTAAAGCCGAAGGACATTGAATAGAGTTTCATTCCCTCGGTTTTGTCTTCATTGAGAATATCTAACAACCGCTCTTTTAACTGCGGTGGTTTAAAGAAGGTGGTATCAATCAAATAATCGGCTTTTTCCCGAATGCCGGTTAAGAGCTCACGCTCTCTTTCAATCGCATGCTCGATATTTTTATCTTTATCCTGCATCAGCGGGTGGCGGCGGCGCGATAATTTATAGCGCTTGAGCAATTCCGCATTGCCGCACTCCAAAAAAACGATGCTGTGTTCAATATTGCGGCTGTCCAGATAGGCATCGCATTTTTCAAGGTCTGCCGAAACGGTGACGCTCCTGACATCCGTTGCAATCGCCACTTTTTGGTAGCCCGCATTCTCAATCAATTCCATAAAAGTTGGAATGAGTTGAAGCGGCAAATTGTCTACACAATAATAATCCAAATCCTCCAGCACATCCATAGCGCTGGATTTGCCTGCGCCCGAAACACCGCTGATAAATAATACTTCCATTGCCAATCCTCTTATTTTGCCGGTTTATTCCAAAATTTTAACTTCTCGTTCCAAGCCGACACCAAATTGCTTTTTTACTGTTTCATTCACACTTTCACACAGTGCCAGCACATCCGCACAGGTGGCGCCGCCCAGGTTCACCACAAAGCCCGCATGCTTTTCGCTGACAGCTGCACCGCCGACACGCGCGCCTTTTAAGCCGGCATCCTCAATAAGCTTGCCGGCAAAATACCCCTCGGGGCGCTTAAAGGTGCTGCCCGCCGAAGGATATTCGAGCGGCTGCTTTGCCTTGCGCCTGCCGTAAAGTTCATCCATTTTCGCTTTAATGGCAGCTTTGTCGCCCTTTTGCAACTGCATCCGCAAGCCGGTAATCACCGCGCCATTGTCGCAGTAGGCGGAATGGCGGTAGCTCAATTTCAGCGCATCGCCGCCGAGCGCACCGGGCTGCAGCGCGCTGTCAATATGCGTGCACTCATACAGCACATCCTTCATCTCGCCGCCGTAGGCGCCGGCATTCATATATGCCGCACCGCCGGCACTGCCGGGAATGCCGTAAGCAAATTCCAAACCGGTCAGGGCATGCTCCAAAGCAAAGTTACAAACCTTCATCAGGTTTGCGCCCGCTTCGCACCAAATGATATCTTCGCCGATAAGCTTCATTTTCCCGAAGGCGCTGCCCAGATGAATGACAACACCCTCAAAGCCTTCATCGCGCACCAGCAGGTTACTGCCGTTGCCGATAACGGCATAATGCAACCCCAAGGCTTTGCACTCTTTTAGAATCTTTAAAAGGTTCTCTTCGCTGTTCGGCTCAATAAATGCGCGCGCATTGCCGCCGAGCTTAAAAGAGATGTGTTTTTTCATCGGCTCATTCTCGACTGCTTCACAGCCGAGAGAGCGCGCAAAATCGCAAATTTTCAAATACATAGTCTTAACCGTTCTTGTTGAGTAATGCAGCACCGATAATACCGGCATCGTTACCGAGCTCCGCGAGCTTAATGACAGTTTGCATTTCCTCACTGTTGTCGCGGGTATAGCTCTGCTCGGCAATGTAGCGCTTAACCGGTTCCAGAAGCGCATCGCCCTCGTGGCTGACACCGCCGCCGATACAAATCACTTCCGGTTGGAGCATGTTAATCAAATTCACCACGCCGGTGGCAATGTATTTGGCATAGTTTTCACACAGTTCGGCGCACTGCTTAGAGCCTGCTCTGGCTGCCGCATAAGCAACCTTGGCGTTGATTTCGCCCTCTTTTTCAATCGCGCGCTGCAAAATCGGGTCATCCCCTTTTTCGCTCAGCTCCTTGGTCATGCGAATGAGCGCTGTGGCGCTGGCATAGCTTTCCCAGCAGCCGCTTCTGCCGCAGTTGCAGCTTTCGCCGTCCATATGAATGACCATGTGCCCGATTTCACCGGCAGCACCGTTGAAACCGACCAATAATTTTTCATCAATAATAATGCCGCCGCCGACGCCCGTGCCGAGGGTCACGGCAATCATATCGCGCGCGAACTTGCCGGCGCCCGCAATGTACTCGCCGTAGGCGGCACAGTTGGCATCGTTACCCACAAACGCCATTTTACCGAAACGCTCCTCGAGGATTTCCTTTGCCTTTACATTGTGGAAAAAGAGGTTTGCGGAATAGGTAATCACACCGGTTTCCGGCTCCACGGCACCCGGTGTGCCGAGCCCGACATATTCCACATCCTTCATGCTCAAACCCGCTTGGTCAAGCGCATCCAGCGCCGCTGCATACATATCTTCAAAAATGTTTTCCGCGGGGCGGGGAATGTTGGTCTTTCTCTCTGCTTTACCGACAATATTATTGTCCTTATCCACAACACCTACAACAATGTTTGTGCCACCTAAATCAATTCCGATATTATACATCTCCCGTTGCCTCGCTTTCTAATTTATTCATTAATACTTCCGCGGCATTGTAGCCGTACTTTTTCAATCTGTTGTTTCTGGCGGCAACCTCCACAATCGTTGCCACATTTCTGCCGGGCTTCACCGGCACGGTTAAAAACGGTATTTTCACCCCTAAGAAATCCATTTTTTCTTCATCAAGCCCCAAAACATTGTAGGCTTTATCGGGGTCCCAATTCTCCAATTTAATTACCATGTGGATTTTTTGGCGGATTTTGACCGCACCGATACCGAACAGGGTTTTGGCATCGATAATGCCTATGCCGCGCACTTCAATAAAATGCCTGATATTGGCAGGTCCCATACCGGAAAGGGTTTTCTTGTTGATTTTGCGGATTTCCACCAAATCATCGGCAATCAGGCGATGCCCGCGGCTGAGCAGCTCAAGGGCAACTTCACTCTTACCCACGCCGCTGTCTCCGACAATGAGCACACCTTCACCGTAGACCTCAACAAGCTCGCCGTGCTGCACATAAATCGGTGCCAACTGCTCGGATAAAAAGTAGGAAGCCGAAGAGGTTGCCAGCGAGGTGGTGTCGTTCGTTCTTAACACTGCCACCTTGTACTTTTCGGCAAGCTCCATCAAGTCCGAAAACGGCTCCTGACTCCTGGTCAAAATCACGGCAGGCGGCTGGGCGCTGAGCAGAATTTCAATTGCCTTTCTTCTCCCCTCCTCGCCCATGGAGTCAATATAACTGCGCTCCATATGGCCGATAAACTGGATGCGCTTGTTGTCAAAAAACTCGGTATAGCCCGAAAACATTAAGCTCGGTCGGTTGACATTGGGGGAATCAATTAAAATTTCCTCCGCCGGCTTTGGCAAGTACAGCACCTCATAGTGCTCTTTATAAATCAGCCGCTCTAAGCTGATGGTCCTGTTTTCTTCCTTCATAGATACCTCTTTCTCGGCACAGCCGGGATGTTAGAATTATACATAAAACATTATATATAAAATCAGTTAAATATTCAATACCTAATTATACCTAATTGTAATTGGAATAGGACAAAAACACGCAAAAAGCATAAAAAAACACCTGTAAAGCTTCTAAACTTTACAGGTGAAAGGTGAAATACTTTACATTTGTTTAACGCTGCGGGTATTCGCTTTTAACAAAGCGTTCAAGCGCTTCCAAACTCCGTTGTACCTTCTCGGTATCAATGCAATACGCCATGCGGAAATACCCCTTCACTCCAAAGGAATCGGAGGGAACCAGAATCAAGTTGTACTTGGTCGCTTTGTCGCAAAATGCATTGGCATCCTCCTCCAGCGCCTTCGGGAAAATGTAAAAGGTGCCGCCCGGGCGAATTACCTCAAAGCCGAGCTCTACGAGTTTGTCATACAGCAGATTCATATTGGTTTCATACACACTTAAATCGCTTGTGGTATACAGGCACTCCGCCACTGCCTGCTGCACGGAGGAGGCGGGGCAGTTGTGCCCGATGCCGCGGCTGATTTGCCCGCAGATAACAGCGATAATGTCTGCATCGACCGCCTTGGGATTAACCGCCACATAGCCGATTCTTTCTCCGGGTAACGACAGACTTTTTGAAAAAGAGTAGCAGGTCAAAGTGTTGTCATAATACTTGGCAATATAGGGAATTTCTTTCTTATCAAAACAAATCTCTCTGTAGGGTTCATCGGAAAGAATAAAAATTTCGTGCCCGTATTCCTTCTGCTTGGCGCGCAGGTAATCGGTCAAACGCACAATGGTCTGCTCCGAATACGCAATCCCCGAAGGGTTATTGGGGGTATTGATGAGAATTGCCTGCACATTTTCAGTCATCATCGCATCGAAAGCTTCAAAGTTAATTTCAAAGTTTTCGGTGTTGGCGGGCACAACTTTTAAATTGGCGCCCGTGCGGTTAATATACTGCATATATTCGGGGAAAAACGGCGCAAAGGTAATCACCTCATCCCCCGGCTTGGTCACACACCGCGCCGCGTGGGCAATCGCACCGGCAGCGCCGCTGGTCATGAATATGTGTTTGGTTTCATACGGCACACCGAAGCGCTTCTTCAAGCTCTCCGCCACCTTGCGGCGCACCTCGGTGTTCCCGAGAGAGGGGCTGTAGCCGTGCAGCGGCATGGACTCCGACTCTTTATGTAACTTAATAATGGTTTCATTATAAATATCCGCTACCGGCACACTGGGATTGCCCAAAGAAAAATCGAACACATTTTCATAGCCGATTTTTTCACCGAGTGCCGTAGCAAACTCACTCAGCTCGCGGATTTTGGATTTTCCGCTGAGCATCGATTTAAAATCTTGATTAATCATAGCTCCTCCTTCAACAAATAAGGATTTGACACCGCCAAATCTTTATTTATCTTACCAACTTCCTTTGCATATGTCAACCTGTCGCAAAAATAACGACATATCATAATGGGTTTATTTAATTTACTTAGTTAAATAATAGAAAAGTATTAACATATTAGATTTTTGTGTTATAATTAATTTGAAGACTTATATATTTAAGGAGAAAAACCATGTCAAAAGATTTATCCATCCCCCGCGCTTCCACTCCGGAAGAGGTGGAAGTAGATTCCAAAGTCATTCAGGAATTTCTTGATGAATGTACCAAACAAAACAAAGAATTGCACTCTATAATGGTTCTGCGCCACGGCAAGGTTGCCTGCGAAGTGTACAGAGAACCGTTTAACAAAAACAGTGTGCACATGATGTACTCATTCTCCAAGAGTGTCACCTCCGTGGCAGTCGGTTTCGCAATTGAAGAAGGTTACTTCTCCCTCGAGACCAAATTCCTCGACATTTTTCCCGAATTCAGAAACCAGAAGAAACCCGATGCCTATTTGGAAGAGCTGTCCGTAGAGCACCTGTTGACCATGACCGGCGGCAAGGGCGTGAGCGTTATTTCGAGCAAATCCAAAGACTCTTGGCTCAAAAACTTTGTCAATTCCGATTGGTATGCAGAGCCCGGCACCCAGTTTATGTATATTAATGAATGTATGTATGTGCTGTGCTGCATCATTGTCAAAACCACCGGCATGAGCGTGACCGAATTCTTAACGCCCAGACTGTGGAACCCGCTCGGCATCGAAGTCCCCTACTGGGAAACCGACCCGAGAGGCATTGAAGTCGGCGGCTGGGGCTTAATGCTCAAGACAGAAGATGCTGCCAAGTTCACCCTCTGCATGCAGCAGGGCGGCAAATACTTAGACAAGCAGGTCATCCCCGCTTGGTGGGTAAAAGAAGCCAGCAAAAAACAGGTGGAAACCGCTTCGAGCACAGAAAAACCCGATTCCCGCGTCGGTTACGGCTACTGCTTCTGGCGCTGTGCCGGTTATGAGAACGCTTTTAGAGCCGACGGTATGTATTCTCAATACGGCATTGTGTTTGAAGATTTGGATGCCTGCGTGGTTACCACTGCCGGCGAAGTCAACACCCAGCAGATGAAAACCTTTATGTGGGAATACTTCCCCAAGGCATTCCAAGCCGAGAAATATGACCCGAAAGAAACGGTTGCACTCTCCATCAAGCCTTACGAAAAATTACCGGCTTCCGACAGAAGCCCGCTGGAAGAAAAAATCGAATGCCAGCGTATTCGTTTTTCCAAGCCCGTGCTGCTCAATGTGGCAGGTTTCCCCGTCAGCGCCGTGACAATGCCCGCGCTGTATATGGAAAAAGACAGAGCCGGCAATATCAATAATGTATCGTTTAAATTTTATGAGAACGACGGTGTGATGCTTTGGACCGAGGGCAACGAGGTCAATTCCGTTTACTTTGGTTTGGATGGCGATTACCGCTGGGATTACATGAAAATCGGCGGTGTCAAATATGAAACCTGCTCGATGGCAATTTGGAAAACCGACCATATTTTGGAAATCCACATCAGAGCGCTGGCAACTGTCAGCGAGCGTGTGCTCACCTTCACCTTTGATGACAAGAACCGCGTGCAGCTCAAACCCTCCTCCCTGCCCTCCAACCAGGGAATGGTTGACCAGCTCACCGGCAATATCAAAGATGTGGTCGCCAACGAAACTTTAAGAAAAACACTGATGAAATTCTTACCGAAGATTATGGATGTCGTCGACTCCAAGCACTACGGTATTGTAACCTGATTTGAATCATATTCCCTTTTCACCCGCAAACTGCGGGTGAAAAGGGAGTTCACCCCGCCAATATATGTGAGGTACAATGATGAAACGATTTTTAAGTCTGCTCTTATCTGTGATACTTATTTTTAGTACTGCTGCTGTTGCACTGGATGCGCATGCGGCAAGCCTCAGCACGGTCCAGATTCAGGGAAAATACCACCAATCGCAGGCA
Organism: Clostridia bacterium; assembly: GCA_017430965.1. Lineage (GTDB taxonomy): Bacteria > Bacillota > Clostridia > Oscillospirales > Acutalibacteraceae > RUG714. Next base: position 14,612 of record JAFRLX010000135.1, read on the forward strand.
AGAGCACTCTTAAAAAAGGTCAACGCTCTCCGCACCGGCAACAATCGCAAAGATGCTTGGGCATGGAATTACAATAACACCAGAAAGATTGAATACAAAAATCTTACCAACTTTACCTATGACTATGAGTTGGAGCAAATCGCCATGCAGAGAGCCGCGGAAATTGCGGTTTACTACGGTGCCGAGCAGGATAGCGTTACCGGTCAGCAATACCATAAGCGCCCCAACGACACCTACTGGAATTCGGCACACACGCGCTACAACGAAGCAAGCGGCTATTCTATCGGTGAAAACCTCTTTGTCGCTGTCAACTGTGATGCGCCGGAGAGTATGGAGCGTGCCTTTGAAGCCTGGCTGGAGGCCGACAAAAACTATGACGGTCAATGGCACCGCAGAAATATGTTAAGCGTTCCCTACAGCTTTGTTTCTACCGCCTATGCCTGCTTTGAAATTAAAGGTATTTTCTACTGGGTAGGCTTATTCAGGAGTGCCAACATTAACCCCACTCCCACAACTGTCAGCAGTGCCGAACAATATGTCGGTGTGCAGCTGAGTGACAAGTTTGTCAAATCTTTCACACTGAGTGATACGGCTACCTCCCTGACTTTAGGTGTGGGCGAAACAGCGGATATTGTACCCACAGGACATTTGGTTACCCTCAATCACCTGATTACACTTATCGATAGTACGGGAAAAGAAGTGCCCTATCCGACCATTTTGAGGGTGACACCGAAGTTGACTACTTCCGACCCGACCGTGTTGCAAATTACCGGCAACCAAATCCGCGCGCTCAAGGCGGGCACGGCAACAGTAACCGCCACCCTGTTTTCCGCCTCCCTGCGCTACACGGTGGAGGTTCAGCCGAGCGACCTGTCCCCCGCCACCATCACTTTAGACCAATCTACCGATACTTACATCTATACCGGCAACCCCATTCTCCCGCAAATTCAATCGGTGAAACTTGGCAACCACACCATTCCGGCAAGCGAATATACTGTCACTTATTCCGATAATGTGGGGCCCGGCACCGGGTACCTCACCATTGTCGGCAAGAACAACTATACCGGCTTTGCCACCAAATCCTTTAAAATTGTCAAGAAAGAAGATTGCCAGCACCACGCAGTCTATGATGCTCCTGTTGCAGCAAGTTGTATTGTGCGCGGAAAGAGCGCCGGCACCCACTGCGACATTTGCGGCAAAGTGCTCACCCCGCAGGAGGATTACGGTTACGGTGAACACATTATCATCTATGACCCGAAGATAGAGCCCACTTGTATTCAGGAAGGCTTTTCGCAAGGTGCGCACTGTGCACTCTGCGGCGCGGTAACACAGCGCCCGGTCAGCCTCGGCTACGGTGAACACAAATCGGTGAAAGACCCTGCCGTGAAGCCCACCTGTGAAACAGCAGGCAAAACAGAAGGCTCTCATTGCTCCATTTGCAACGCTGTGTTCACCAAGCAAACAGCTATTCCCGCTTTAGGGCACTCATGGTCTGCCAACAAGCTGCAAAAGGCAACACTGAATGCAAACGGCAAAATCTACCGCAGCTGCACGCATAGCGGTTGCAAAAAGACAAAGACCATAAAAGTTATTTACCGCCCGAAAGATTTCTCACTCTTTGCCACCAACTTTATCTACAACGGCAAGGTGCAGCGCCCGAAGTTTGTTGTGAAGGGTGCGGATAACAAAACCATTTCCGCTGCCAATTTTGCCTACAGTATTCCCGCTTCTAAGAATGTGGGTGTATACAAAATTGTCATTAAGTTTAAAGGCTATTACAGCGGCACCAAATATTTGTACTACTATATTCGCCCGAAAAATGTTGCCGCGTTTACACTCGCCTCTACCTCTAAGGGGTTTAAAGTCAAGTGGACCACCCAAAAGGTGCAGACGAAGGGGTACCAAATCCAATATTCGCTCTATCCCGATTTCCGCTCGGCAAAAACCATTACTTTAAAAAATAACCGCTACACCGCCGCGGGCATTGGCAAGCTGGCGGGCGGCAAAAGATACTATGTCAGAATAAGAACCTACCAAACGGTGAAATCCGAAGGCAAGGCAGTCAATGTGTTCTCCTTCTGGTCCGGCAAAAGAGCCGTTATAACAAAGAAATAAATCATAAGGATTGGAGTATAGCTATGTTTGAACAATATCTCTCAGACAAAAGATTACCGATTCCCACACCCGAAAAGGTGGTGGATGAAAACGGCAAGGTAGCCTTTGGCACCTTTGATAAAGAGTTCAAGGTGATGAACTTTTTAGATGCCGACAAGCCCTCTCTGCTTCCGAATGCACTCAATAAATACAAGCTGACCCTTTGGGAAGCGGTTGAGGTCAATTTTGATGAGGTTACCCTGCTCACTGCCGTGTGCGACATGGGCCTTTTCGGCACTGCCTTAACACTGCTGTATGACAAAAAGAGCGGCAAGGTAATTTCTTGGGCACCTATTCTCAAAAAGGGCGAATATGCCATTTCCGAAAACTTATTGGATGGCGCCAAGAGCATTGCCGACAGCGTGAATGACAAAATCACTTTTGTAAACAATTTTCAGGACGGCAGAGCCGATGTTTACGGTCAGGCTAATGGCAAGAACGGTGTGATTGCCTACAATGTGAAGCTCACCCGCGTTTCCGAGCCGAGCGTTGTCGTTATCCCCTTCGGCAAAAACAGACCGCTGTATTCCCAAAAGGATTTGTTTAAAGTTGAAGGATTTGTGGAGGTCAACGGCAAGCGTTACGAAGCAAACGAAAACACTGCCGCTGTTATTGATGACCACAGAGGCTACTATCCCTATAAAGCTCACTATGATTGGGTTTCCACAATGGGCACCGCGGAGATTGACGGTAAAAAGCAATACTTCGGCTTCAACTTAACCCGCAATCAATCCATCAATCAAGATGACTACAATGAAAATCTGATTTGGTTTGAAGGCTCCTCCACACGCTTAACCCCTGTCAAATTCGAGCACATTGCAGGAGACCCGTTTAAGTGGTATATCTACGATGAGCACGGCATGGTTAAAGTGTATTTTGACATTACCGATGAACACTTAATGCGCGTTCCCGCCGGCTTAATTGACATCAATTACCATGTAGATTTCGGCACCTTGCGCGGCTACATTTGCAAGCCGGACGGCACCAAGATTGTGCTTGACGGCATGACCGGTATCGGAGAAGATAAATCATTGAGAATATGACAAGTAAAAGGGGCTGCAAATGCAGCCCTTTTCAATTCGGAATGAAAGGTAGCAACGCAAAGCGCTGCATAAAAAATTGCCGCTTTGCGGCACTACTGAAAACTGAACACTGAACCCTGTACACTGTCAAAAGTCAACTACATTATGTAGTTGACTTTTGACTATATTATATATATAATATAATAGATATGGTATTTTTTGCAAATACTGCATTATGAGCGGAAAGGTCGACATTTATGAACACAGTGTTATTTATGATGGGCGGTACCGGCACACGTTTCGGCGCCGACATCCCCAAGCAATATATTGAAGTGGAAGGCAGACCGATTTATACCTATGTGGTCGAAGCCTACGCAAAAATCGATGAAATTGACAACATCGTTATTGTTTCTCACGCTGACTGGATTGACTTTGTCCATGAAACCAATGAAGCTCTCGGGCTGCAAAAAGTTGCCGGTGTCGTCGCAGGCGGCAGCACGCGCAGCGAATCGGTGCTCAACGGCTTAACCAAAATCAACGAATTCGGCGCGCGGGACGATGTTATTTTAATTCACGACGCCACCCACCCTTATGTCGATAAAGAGGGCACCATCAAAATCATCGAAAGTGTTAAGAAACACGGCGGAGCCACTTTGGGCGCCTGCCAGTATGACACAATGTACATGATGGATGAAAACAACATGCTTACCAAGGTAGTGCCGAGGCAGTTTATCGTTTCCGGTGCTTCCCCCGAAGCGTTTGAGTTCGGCACAATTTATGACATTTACAAAAATGCCGACCCGCAATATTTTGAGCAAATGACCAGTGCCGGTGCGATTGCACTCGCCAACAACATCCCCATGGAAGTGGTTCCTACCAACTTGATTAACCTCAAAATCACCCACCCGGATGATATGGCTGCCTGCAAACTGCTGCTCAAATCCTATTTCTTTGAAGAGTAAGTAATCACTTATCATAAGCTTTTTATTATTAATATTGCAACTGATAATTTTTTATAGGTAGATGCATCAAGATGATTGAGCAGTTTTTGACTGCAACAAGCGAACGCGATGCAGCAATACTTTGTGTATTGCAAAGAGGGTTTGCGCAGTTGCAGCCGAAAAATAGCTACCATTAAAATAAATATCATTAAAAAATTATTTAATTCACCAGATAATTTTTTTATAGGTAGATGCATCAAGATGATTGAGCAGTTTTTGACTGCAACAAGCGAACGCGATGCAGCAATACTTTGTGTATTGCAAAGAGGGTTTGCGCAGTTGCAGCCGAAAAGAGCCAATCAGATGATGCAGTTATCCTACAAAAAAATTATCCTTATAAAAGGAGAGTATAGACTATGATTAATCCGTTAAAAGATATGGTCGAAAAGAGAAAAATCGGTATTCACTGCGGTATTCCTTCTTACTGCAGCGCCAATAAGCTGGTGATTGAGGCCGCACTGGAGCAAGCCAAGCGCCTTCCCGGGCAAAGCGTGCTGATTGAAGCCACCTCCAACCAGGTGAACCAAGACGGCGGCTACACCAAAATGCTGCCTGCCGATTTTAAAGAATATGTTTACCAAATTGCGGAGCGCATTGATTTTGACAAAAGCCTCATCGTGCTCGGCGGCGACCATTTAGGTCCCCTGCCCTGGTGCGACCAACCGGCAGACTATGCCATGGAGCAGGCAAAAATCCTGGTGCAGCTTTGCGTTTCCTCCGGTTACACAAAAATCCATTTGGACACGAGTATGAAATTGGGGGATGACCCCGCCGGTGCTTTAGACCCGCTGGTGGTTGCCGAAAGAGGTGCTTTCCTTTACAAAGCAGCCGAGGAAGCCTTTGAAGCGTACCTCAAAGAACATCCGGATGCCGTGCATCCTGTCTATGTCATCGGTTCCGAAGTGCCGATTCCCGGCGGCGACCAGGAGGAAGGCGACCATGTCGAGGTGACCACTCCTAAAGATTTTGAAAACACACTCAGAGCTTATAAAGAAAAATTCCATGACTTAGGCTTGGACAATGCGTGGGAAAACATCATCGCAGTGGTGGTGCAGCCCGGTGTGGAGTTCGGCAATGCCGATGTGCACAATTACGACAGGTTAGATGCTGCCAACCTTTGCAAGACCCTGAAGAAATATCCCGACATTGTGTTTGAAGGGCACTCTACCGACTACCAAACCCCGCAGGCACTCAATGAAATGGTGCAGGATGGTATCGCCATTATCAAGGTCGGCCCCGCCCTCACCTTTGCCGTGCGCGAAGGCTTGTATGCCCTCTCGATGATGGAAAAAGAGCTCATTACCGATGAAAGCAAGCGCGCCGATTTTATCGAAGTGCTGGAAAAGGCAATGCTCGACAACCCGAAATATTGGGTGAAGTATTACGATGGTGATGCACACAAGCAGCTGCTTTCGAGAAAATACGGTTTTTCCGACAGAAGCCGTTACTATATGACAGTGCCGGAAGTGGATGAAGCGATTGAAAAGCTGCTCAAAAACATCGATGATATCGGCGGCATTCCGCTGAATATGCTCAGGCAATATATGCCCCAGCAATTCAAACACATTCGCGAAGGCAGCCTGATTAACCCCACTGCCCGCGACCTGGTAAAGGATAAGGTTGTAGAAATTATTGATGACTATAACTATGCTGTCATTCACTCTTACATGACAGCGAATATGTTCTAAAGGGCTGCTCCCTTCAGAACAGTGTTCAGCATTCAATTTTCAGTCAATGAAAAAACAAACTTATATTGTATTGAGGCGCTGTAAATGGCGCCTCAATGCCCTACTTGCAAAAGTGAAAGGAAAAACTATGAAAGCAGCAGTTTTATATGGTGATGATGATTTAAGATACGAAGATGTTACCGACCCGGCAGTGGGTGATGACGATGTTAAAATCCAAGTCAAAGCCTGCGGCGTTTGCGGTTCGGATATTCCGAGAGTGTTGGCAGGCGGCGCCCACTACTACCCCATTATATTGGGGCATGAGTTTTCGGGCATTGTTGCCGAGGTGGGTAAAAACGTGACCAATCTCAAGGTCGGTGACCATGTAGCGGGCGTGCCCCTCAAATCCTGCCTTGCTTGCCCCGACTGTGCCAAGGGTAATTTTTCGCAGTGCAAAAACTATTCCTTTATCGGCTCGCGTGACCCGGGCGCTTATGCGGAGTATTGTGTGGTGCCGGCGCGCAACGCTGTCAAAGTTGATGATTCCATTCCCTTTGAAAGCGCTGCTATGTTTGAGCCCTGCACGGTTTCCCTCCACGGCGTGAGAGTGAGCAAATATACAGGCGGCGGTACGGTTGCTATTCTCGGCTGCGGAACAATTGGTCTGTTCGCGCTCGAGTGGGCAAAAATATTCGGCGCCAAGAAGATTGTCGCCTTTGACATTATTCCCGAGCAGTTAGAAACCGCCAAAAAAGTCGGTGCCGATGTCACCATCAACACCTTAGATAAGGACTTTATGGAACAGGCAATGGCGCAGACCGACGGCAAAGGCTTTGATTGGGTCTTTGAAACAGCCGGCAGTGTGCCAACCATTCAAATGTCATTTGAACTTGCCGGCAACCAGGGGCACATCTGCTTTATCGGCACTCCGGTCAAAGAAATGACCTTCAGCAAGAAGCTGTGGGAAAACATCAACCGCAAGGAGCTGACCATCACGGGCTCTTGGATGAGCGGCGGCACTGCCCCCGCCCCCGGTGATGATTGGTCGCTTGCCGCGCACTATGTTGCCACCGGTGAAATGGTGATGGACCCGGCGTTCATCTACAAAAAGTGGGCACTAAAGGATGCGCAACAAGCCTTCCAGGATTTCAAAACACCCGGCAAGGTCAAAGGCAGAGTGATGCTGGTGAACGAATGAGTAAACACATTTGTTTACAGTGTTTTGTGTTCGGTTTTCAGTAAAAAGGTGCCCTTTCGACCGCTGACTGCCGACTGCCGAACAAAAAGCAGAAATTAACCACAAATTCCGTTTTTCTTATTGACTAAAGTTTTTGGCTATTATATAATAGTTTTGTATTTTAAAATTTAATATATGAGGAGAAGGATTATGGCAGAACAACAAAAACAAAAGTTCACCGAAAAATATGCCGAACTCTGGAAATTTATCAAATTTACCCTTGTCGGCTTCTCATCCACGCTTGTGGAATTGGCAGTATTCTATTTATTGCAATATGTTGTATTTAAAAACATTGCACATGCCCCGATGCCTGATAACGGCTTTTTCAATTTCCTGGCAAGCATCGGTTTGGCAGAAGGTTTAGGTATTTTCTATTCCTATGTCATTTCCACCACAATCGGATACATCATTGCATTTATCTTAAACAGAAAGACCACCTTCAAAGCGGACTCCAATGTTGTATTGAGTACCATTTTGTACATCATCATGGTTGTCTTCACCATCATTGCCACCGCTTGGATTGGTACAAAGTTCCAAAACTTCATGGTTGCAAAAGGTTTGAAATCCCTCGGCGATATCATCACCAAGCCCTTAGTTGCTACTTTAGCTACCGCGTGGACTTACCCGCTCAACCGCTTTGTTATCCACAGACATAAGAAACCGGTGGAAGGCGAAGAAGCTGAAGCTGCAGAAGCTACCGAAGCTACTGAAGTTGCAGAAGTTGCAGAAGCTGCTACGGAAGCTGCAGAACCTGCAAAAGCAGTTGAAACTGCCGAAGCTGCAGACACCACAGAAAAATAAGCATTTCAAAAAAAGGAAAGCGCCCTATCAGCTTTTCTGTTTCCTAAACAAAAGAACGGCACTGCGGAGAGTGCCGTTCTTTTTATTTCATCGTCACATGTGCATCTTCATCAATTTCAATGACCTTATCACAGTATTGCAGCATTGAGCGGCGGTGCGTGATAATAAAACAGGTTTTATTGTCAAGCTGTTCTGTAATGCTTTTGACAATCACCGCTTCCGTCGCTTCATCGAGAGCACTGGTTGCTTCATCTAAAATAAGAACCGGTTTATCGGCTATCAATGCGCGCGCAATCGAAATGCGCTGTGCCTGCCCTTCGGAAATACCGCCGGACTTTTCGCTCAATTCCGTTTTCAGCTTATCCGGATGTTTTTCGATAAACTTATCCGCCGCGGCAAGTTCCAATGCGCGCCACATCTGCTCCTCGGTAGCATCGCGCAAGCCGAATTTCAAATTGTCTTCCACCGTACCGGAAATCAAGGTATTCCCCTGCGGCACATAGGAAACAAAGCGCCTGCAATCAGGTGTTGCCGCTTCCTGTTCGGCGCCATCCAAGATATAATTCAAACTGCCGGCAGTAGGGGTTGTCAGCGCCAAAAGCAGGCGCACCAATGTGGTTTTACCGGCGCCGGAAGGTCCGACTACCGCCACTTTTTCACCCGGTGCAATGGTCGCGTTCATCCCTTTTAAGATATAGTCTTTGTCATAAGCAAAGTCCAAATCTTTGACCTCTACACCCACCGCAGCAGGCACATCCGTTTTACCGCTATACACTTCTTTCGGGAAATCAATCACTGTATGAATGCGCTTTGCGGAAACAAGCATGCTGTAAAACTGCGGCACAATCCCGCCAAGAGCACTGACAGAACCCTGCACTTGCGAAACCAGAGTGATAAAAATTGTCAATGTGCCGTAAGTGATGTCACCGGTGGAAATGCGGTAAGAGCCCCAACAAAACGCCACCACATAGCCCACGCTGTAAACGATGCGCATCACAGCGCTCATCACAGAAGAAAGCCGTGAGTTTTTAAAGACAAGCTGTAAGCGTTCTCTTTTAAAACGTTCCATCGTTTCATCGTTATAATCTTCCTGACCGAAAGCCTTGATAATTGTCAGGTTAGAAAGCGTTTCCTGCATAAAAGAGCGATATTCGGATTCACTCTTGCGCAAAGCTGCCTGATACTTCTTATAGCTCTCTCTAAATATCAGCAGGCACATCCCGCCGATAGGCGCAATGACGAGGGCGAACAGCGCAATCTTTTTATCGTAGTAGAATAATATGCAAAACGCTATGAGAAGCTGTGTGCCGATTAAGATTGTTTTGGGTATCATCTCAATTAATCCATCGGAAATGGAGCCAATATCCGATGTCAATCTTGTGACCAAGTCACCGCTGTGAATTTTGGAAATATCCAGCCACACAGAGCGCTGAATATCATTAAAAAACTGCTTTTTTAATGTAAAAGAAAACTTTTCACTGATATAGCTGCTAATCACGGAGCTGAAAACACTAATCACAATCGCAACAAATGTTGTGCCGCACATCCAAAGCATATTGCGCAGGTTAATAACCCCGTTGGTCGCATCATCCACCACATATTTACCCACAATGGTACTCACATAGGAAATGATGAGCGATACTACGCTGATTAAAAACGTGTAAATGATAAAACGATAATAAGGCTTGACAATCTGGAGCATCCATTTTGTCAGCCGTATGGTTTCATCTTTATTTTTTAACGCCTTTACTATTGTATCTTTTTTACCCATTATGCTTCCCTATTATGGATTTTTTTAAACAATCCGCTCGCCGGTCTCATTAGGCGCTGTGTCAATTTCGGGTGGTTCAATCGCAGTTTCATATAGACCACCATCGCAAAACGCCAAGCACCTTTTGTGCAGTCAATTTCTTTCCCGTCGCGTATGGCGCGCGGTACAAATGCTTTTATCATCCCATTTGTGATTGCCTTGTCACAGGCAATTTGATTGTCGCCGACAATATCATAACTGCCGTCCTGATTGACTTGATAAATGCGGTGCATGGCATAGGAGCCGTCCTCGCGCCGAAACATCACCAAATCGCCTACGTGAAAGGACTGCTTTGGTGCACTCAAATAGATACTGTCTCGCCCATCGCGCAAAAAAGGAACCATACTGTTGCCCTTGACAGGCAGCAATACTTCTCTGCCGGCTGCAATTTCATTTTCCGCAAACGGCATCAACTCGCGCATAGAAAGTGAGAGTGTAGTCTTATCCATCAACAGAGCATCCCTCCGCTATTTTCATCACCGTTCATCACAACAGCATACACTAATCCTGCCGCTCCCTGCATCAGAGAGAAAGATTGATCACAGGTCTGCAGAGGATGCAGCAGTTTGTAACTGCCGTTTTCCACGCGCGCCTGCAAACACTCAGCCAAAGCGTCGTTGGTAATCCCCAAAGCCGAACAAGCGGCAAGCCTTGCCGCATTTCCGCAACAAAGGCAATCTTTTTTTGCAGTGAATTCGCCCAACAGGTTTTCCTTTGCTTTGGCGATATCTTCCCGACAAATTGCTTCAATTTCAGGATGTTCGGTATAAGAGAGCAAGCTCTTTCGGCACATGGCAATGCCCGGCGCACCGGAACACCAGCCATGCATAAACGCGCCGCTTTCCCGCGTGCGCAAATCGCACCAATTTTGTGCAGCTGTATCATAATAACGATTCTCAAATCGAAGCAGTTCCAATATTTTACCATCAAATGCATTGGTTTGTAAAGTCTTTTGCGCCGCTGCTATACCCAAAGCAATGCCGGCAGCACCATGTGCCGCCCCGGTCAGGTCCGGCTGCACTGCGCAAAGTGCGGGTAAAATTGCCTGCGCAAGGGGGCGCGCTACTGCAGCGGATAATGCCGGAAGCGCCAATGCCAAGCCGCTCACACCGCCGAGCAGTTCCGCCGGCGCAGAAGCAAGTGTTTGCAGTGAGATTTTGGAAGCGAGCAAATTTGCATCATCCAAAAATAGCCTATCTCCGGTTAAAGTAAAGAGATGTTTGAGCGCAGCGAGAATGCCGCCTGCGCCGTTTTGTAAAGAAATATCGAACACCTGCTGTTGACTTGTAATAAATGCATGTAACGGCTCGTAACGCTGTTTTAAAACCTTCCTGTACTCCGGCTCACGCGTGCGGTAATACAGCGCCGCATAGGCACACAAAATGCCTGCCAAGCCTTCGTATAATCCATAGCCTGCACTTTGCAGACAAGGAGCCCCTTTTGGCGGCACATATAATTGCATAAACGAGCTTGAAAGCGAAGAAATAAAACCGCTTTCCAGCCACTCGAAAGCGACTCTGTGGAAGGTTTTTTTGCTCTGTATTTTTTTGCAGTCGTCGGTGTCACAAAACGGGCGCGCTGCTGCAAGAGAAAGTGAAATAATGCGCTTTTGTGCACACAAATCATCTTCACTCAAAGCTTCCAAACGCTCGGCAATCGTGCAGGCAGGCGTTTGAGAAAAAAAGTGTTGCACAACCGCTTCTTTCCCACAGTAGAGATTGTCTGAATCATATGCCAATGCAAAGTAAGGAATATCTCCTTTTACAAGGGCTGCCAGTTCTTTTTCTGTCGCCGCCCGCATTTGTTCCACTCGGTTTTCTCTGACATCACTACGCAAGCCTGCTTCCAGCAAGGTGCGCAGTGCTTCATCCCGCTTCTGTTCATCGAATAAAGCAGCTGTGCGCAAAAAAGCGGCATACACCTTTGTGGGGCGCAATAAAACCCTGTAGTGAGTTCCCGCAAAACAGCTCAGCGCTTTTTGCATCACTTCCCGCTGAAGCATCGCAAAGGTATAAGCAGCCTCAAAGCCCTCTGACACCTCCGCCTCATAGTCATACATAAACGCCGGCAGACCACCGTAAAACAACATATTTTGCTGCGGCGGCTGACTGAGTAAACCCGCAAACAGTTCGGCTTTATCAGCCTCAATTCTCCAAACCGGCAATAAGTGGGAATGTAATACGCTATCACTTAAAGAGCGGTAGCGGCTGGGCTGTGTTTTGCCGCCTATCATGGTTTCACAGTCCACCAAAACCGGCTTATCACGCACGGCAATCAAGTTTTCACAGTGTAAATCCGAGCTGCCCAAAAGGTAGGCAAGAAAAATCAGTGCGCCACTCGTGCGAAAGAAATGCCGCACATCCTCTTTGCTTTGTGCCGGTTGCGCCTGCACAAAAGCAGCGCGAAAGCCCTCTTCGGTGACTTCAAGCACATGCTCACAAGCGGGTACAAAAGGAAAGCCTTCTTTCTTTAAGTAAGAAAGGAAAGCTTCCATCGCTAATTGCGCGCACGCACTGCGCGGCTTGAAAAGATATTTTGTTGTACCGGTCTCCACGAGCGTTACCCGCTTACCATTATGGGCATCGCCCAATGGGGTCTGTTTGCTCTTCTCCACCGTTATTCCACCTGTTTAATGATTCTATCTTCCCTTCCGCTTTCAGCTGCTCATATTTCGCAAGCATTGTCTCTGCCTGCTGCGGGAACAGCTTTTTGAAGCAGAAGCGAGGCGATACTCTGTTGAATTCTCCCATATCGCCGTAGTGCATTGCCGCACAGCGGCGGCACTTCGGTTGAAAAATGCAGCTTTCGCATTCTTCCAAAAGCGGGACACTGTCTGCCCACTCAACAATTTTTTTCCACGCACTCTCAAAACCGATTTTGCGCGGGTCGTACTGCGGAAAATCAAAATTAGCACACGGCTTCATCTTCCCGAGCCAGTTAACTGTATAGGTGCACCTGCCGGCGTTGCATTGCAAGCCGCCCTCTTCTGCCGGAATCGGCTCGAAAAAAGAAGAAAAATAGCTTTCTTCAAAAGCTTCAAAGCTTTTGCCGCGCAGTATACTTAAATGCTGATGTTCGAGCTTTAAGTAGTCATAATAATCCACCAATTCATTTTGGAGCGTATCGGCGGTGCACTTATCCTTATGAATCAGCGCATTGGTAGGAATTACTTCCATTTTTTGCTCCCTGCCAAATGCCAAAACCGCTTCCATATCCGCAAAGTTTTCTTTACCTGCCGTGTAGTTCAGAATCAGATGAATACCCAGCGCTTTGAGCGTTTGAATGTTTTGAATGACTTTTTCAAAAGCAGCCCCGTTGCCGCAAGTGTCGGCATATGCCTTTTCGCTCATCCCATACAGTGTAATGAAAATTTTGGAAGGCGGACATCTGCGGAACAAATCCAACATTTCCTCCGTAATATTCGAACCGTTGGATATCATACACACCTGCATCCCGCAGTTGTAGGCATACTCGTAAATATCAATAAAGTCGGGGTGAATGGTGCATTCACCGCCGGTAAATGTCATGCTGCTTGCCCCTAAAGAGCGCGCTCCGTCAATTTGCTCTTTCCAGTCGGCAAAGCGCATAATGTGATTGCCGCTTTGCTCAACCTCTTGCGCAGTCATCCGCACATAGCAAAATTTACAGCTAAAATTGCATAACGGCAACAGCTCAAACTGAACGGAAAGCGGTATGCGCTTTTGAATCGACTTGCGCACCAACACATCACCGTAAAGCTGTTGCATATTGACTTTTTCTTTTCCCTGAGCTTGGGAAAGCAAATCATAAAGAGAGATTTTACTCATAATACTATTCGGCAGTATCAAGCATGCCGTTTTCTTCCATTTTATTTAAGAAAGCCCGCGTATCTTCAGCGGCTGTCGATTCCTCAATCGCATAGCGCTCTTTCAAAGCCGCGGCAAGTACTTCCGGGGTGTTATACTCCTTTAAATAATTCCACAAAAATGCACCGGATTCATTAAATACCACCGTCGCATTAAAATCCAACGCCTGACTGCCGCGCGGAATGACTATATATTCATCGGCAATTTGCTTCATTTCAAAGCAATCTTTCACTTTATACTTCATACCTTTTCCTTTGCTTGTTGATAGCTTTCGTTACCATATAGTGTTTCAAAAAGCAGTTTGACCGCCGCCTCACTGACATCGCAATGCAATTCATATACCGGAATTTGCTTTGCCACTTTTTGAATCGCGGCAATGTAATCCGCCTCCACCTCAGGGGTAAGCGGGTAGACGTAATTATGTAAATAAATGTGCCCGAAGGCTTCCGCCGCGTTCAGCCGCACTACTTTATTCTCTTTTGCCTGCTTGACATACACAATCGCTTTTAGCGGGTGGTATTCATTTAAAAACAGCGCTTCCTTGCCGCTCCAAGGGCAGCCGTGGGCAAAAATAGTGCCGTTTTGCTCAATCACACAGGGTTTATCATAATTGAGTATGGAGCAGTTTAAATATTCTTTCCACAAATTCGCCTGGGTGCTCTTACCGGCACCGGATAGTCCGCAAAATAAAACAGCATCATTTTTGTACACGGCAGCAGCGGAATGAATCATAAAATTACCCGTGGTTACCAAGCGGTACATATATGCCTGCATAGCAAGGTAGGATGCTTCATAGGAACCATCCTCACGCAGCATATCTGCAAGGTACAGGGTTGCCGCCGAAAAATCAAGGCTTAAGCACAAATAGCAGTTACAAAAACGGAACCAATACCCTTGTGCAGTCGGTGCGAAAAAAGTGTAGTCCCCCACCTGCTTTTGTATGCTTAATCCGGCAACTGTTTGCGCTTGCAAACGCTCTATAGTTAGCGAAAAAGAGGGCAGCTTGCCACCTTCTTCTTTGAAGCGTGCAAACTGCCCCTCAATTTTACTTTTTAGTGCAAAATCTTTTGTGTAGTTAATTGAAAACATCTGCAATTAATAGGACATATTACCTACAAAGCATTGATAATCCGATTCGCCGGATGCGTAGCTGACAATATTATCCACTTCACACTTGCCGGTAGGAACAACAGTCTCATTGTTTGTATAAACAGACATGCTGTTTCTATAGCAACCGGAAGTATAAGCAGCGAAATTCTCTTTGATGTCTAAATCAACTTTCACAAAATCAGGTTTCTGATACATTGGAATCACCCTCCTGTTATTTAAAACAATCTTTAAAACTTATTAGTCAAGTGCACAAGGTTGGTTTTGTGCTCTTGCCATAACAGAAGCTAATTGAGCTGCGATTCTTTCATCATCAGTCATCTTTTCCCATTCTTCATAAGAATATCTGCCGCCTGCGATAGCATCGAGCATATCTTCTGTAAGTTCTACGCCGTTTTCTTCTGCCACTTTTTTCATTTCGTCGAGTACCATAATAGTAGCCCCCTTAGATTAAAAATTATTACATCTTAATTATAACACCTAACATCTGTAAAGTCAACAAACATTTTAATATGTTAACAAATTACACATTTTAATATGTTAACAAATTATTTAAGTATTACATCATATGAAACTGCTCAAACAGCTCAATCTTTTTTTGCGCCGGTGCAGAAAGCGCCTGTTTCTCTTTGACTTTTCTGCGAGAAATGTGTCTATTGGAAAACAAAAAAGCAAAACCTCTTGTCAGCAGGCGGTGCAGCCAGCAAAACGGATATAGCCATTTTTTTTGCAGCAAAATCGGATATTTCCTGCTTAAAACAGCCGCAGAGGGAAACAGACCGCCAAGAAAATCTATCTTTTGCCCGGTATTGATATTTGCCAAATCCTCTTGGCTGTTTTCTTTTTTGGCAACACTGTAGTAATAAAACATCCAGGCGCTTTGAACATCCTGTTCTTTCTTTTGTCCCATAGCGCCACTTTCAACCATATTTTCCAGCAATGCGTCCATATCCGCTGCATTTTCGACAGGCTCAAGCGGAAAATCTTCTTTTTCAAAGCCGCCGTATTTGACCATAATGCCGAACACGGTCTGCATGAAATAGCAATAATTTCCTCTCTGCAAGCATTCTTTATATTGCACCGCATCGACCGCTGCAAGGGTATTTTTGGCAAAGAGCGCAATATCAAACATCATCTTCATGCTGATACCGCTGTACAAAAAATGCTTGATAAAATGAAATGTCAAATACAGCAGTGCATTGGTGCTTTCCATCGCTTGAAAAGTGCCACCAAACAAAGAAATCCTCTGCACATTTTCAAAAGCGCTTTCATTTAGCTGCTGTGCCGAAAACAATCTGCAAAAACGCTCGGAAATCAAGTGCACATGCAATTCCACAACACCTAAATGCGGGTGACTTCCCACCGCGTGGATAGAATACTCTGATCTTGCTTGCATTTGGAACCCGTGCTCTTGCAAGAATTCAAATGCCTCTTGCTCCTGCTGCGGGCGCACCAGCAAATCCATATCATTTGCCACGCGGCACTCGGGGTTATGGTAGAATCTCGCGACATCAAGACCTTTCATCACGAGCAGTTCCAGCCCCTGTTTTTCGGCTTTTGCAAGCAAATCCAGCCATCCCTCTGCCCTGCGCATATTTTGTATGGCATTTCCGCGCAGTTGAGCAATCAGCGGCTGTAAATACGATGCGGGACAGATTGTTTCTTCCTTTTTCAAAGCCAGAGTGAGCAGAGAGTCGACATTTTGCTCATATGCCAAATGCAGCAGGGTTTGCCAATCCAAATCCTGTGAAGGCGGCAGTGGGGTTTCTCCGCAGGCGCCGCAGCGTGTTAAGTATATGAAATACTCCCATTCAAACTTCATGGCGCCTTCCTCACGCTTTGTCTAAACGCTGCCTGTCTACCAGCTCGGCAAACAAACCGCCCTTTTCAATTAATTCATCATACTTGCCGTCCTCGGCTATTTTGCCTTTATCGAGCACAATAATCCTGTCACAGTGCTTAATGGTGGAGAGGCGGTGCGCAATCACAATTCTGGTACATTTCAGGCTCTCCAAAGAGTCGGAAACATGCTTTTGCGTGATATTGTCAAGCGCGGAGGTCGCTTCGTCCAACATCAGTATTTTCGGCTTGGGTGCAATGGCTCTTGCAATCATCAGCCGCTGCTTCTGCCCGCCGGAAATACCGCCGGAGCCTTCGGAAATAATGGTGTGCATTCCCATCGGCATATTGCGAATAGACTCTGCCATACCGGCAAGTTCCGCCGCTTCCCAAGCCTCATCCTCGGAAAGCTCCGGTGCGGAAATCACGATATTCGAATAAATATCCCCCGAAAACAATTTACCGTCCTGCATAACTGTACCGATATTTTTGCGCAAGGATTTTAAGTCTAAACTTTTTAAATCCTTGCCATCATAATATACGGCACCTTTTTGCGGTGTTTCAAAGCCGAGCATAATGCGCATTAAGGTAGACTTGCCGCAGCCGGTAGTGCCGACAATCGCCACATACTGTCCGGGCGTGATTTTTAAGCTCAAGCCGTCAATCACATAAGGCATATTTTCTTCATAACGAAAAGAAATATTGCTTAATTCCAAACCGCCGGAAAGGCGCGAGAGAACTGCTTTGTTCTCCGATACTTCCGGTTCGGCATCCATAATCGGCTGAAAGAGCTCTATAGTCGGTTTGATTTGCGACAATTCCACGCTGGTACCGATAAGTGACATAAATGAACCGCTGACCATGCCGTACGCAACGCTGAATGCCATATAATCACCTACACTCACATTGGATTGACAGGCAAAATAATAAAGCACCATCGTTCCGAGTGTGTTGATTGCAAGAATAATCGCATTAAAGAGTTTAATGGCTGTTCTCGGATTGTATTTGTGTTGCGCAACATTGGTATACTCCTTAGCCCACTTGGAAAACACTCTTTTTTCGGAGCCGGAGAGTTTAATCTTTTGAATACCGGAAATCAAAGCATATACCAAGCCGCTTGTCTTGGTTTCATATGACAGTTGCTTGGAAAAGTTTTCCATTTGCATCGAAGCAATGATGGCAAAAACAACCACACTGCTTAATATCACAAACACGGCAGGCATCACCAATGTCGGCGCATAGGCGGATATTTCGAAAAAATACAGAATGGAAAAAAGCATTGTCAGCCCGCTGGTGATGATAATGGAAGAGAGCGAAGTACACAGTGTTTTCACTTGGTTCAAACGCAGGGAAAGGTCACCGGAGCTGTACTCTTTAAAGAAGCTTGCCGGTAAGGAAAGCAGCCGCATCATCGCCGCAGCCTCCACCGAAACGGTCATTTTGGTATTGATGCGCGACATATAGAGATGCTTGAGAATTTGAATTAAAGAGTTGGCTAAAGAGACTCCCAGAAGCAGCGTGAATGCTGCAAAAAAGACCCCCATATTGCCAATATCCACAACCTTGCCGAAGATTTCACCGTTCGCATAGGAAATCAGCATACCGATAAAGGTCGCAAACAAAGAAGCAATGACCATCACAATCCAATCAGAGGCGGCGAGGGTGTGAGCGATATAAGAAAACAAATCGCGGGAGGTAAGTTTGCGCAACGGAAACGGTTTGTAAAAGCAAAGAGCTTCCGGGTCAATATCGGCGCAGTTATTTTTTGTCACCTTCACGCGTTTACCGCGCTCGTAATCAAAATAGTGGTAGCCCGAAACCTGTCCGGGAATCAGGGCAATCACATTGCCATCCTTCGTGGTAGCAAGCAGCGGACCGATTCCGTCTTTATACCACTTTCCCTTTAGCGTGATGTCGCGCTTCATAATGCCGGTGGGTCTGAAGTAAAAATCCATTTGGTCTGTGATGGTTTTGACACTCAGCGGCAATTCCTGCGGCTTTATGTGATAATACTTTAAAATATCATTGATAGCATTTTGTGCTTGTTTATTTTGGTCATAATAGGAATCAGTGAGTACTTTTTTGCCCATTACAACGCCGGACATTTCCGTGAATGCTTCCGAAAAAACATTCTCATCGTTTTCGACTCTGTCTCTTATTTGGTCATCAAACCAACCCATGTACTCACCCCCCTATTCATTCGTAATGAGCTGATTATACAGCCCGTTTTGTGCAAATAATTCTTCATGGGTGCCGCGCTGTACCACTACACCCTGGTCCATCACGATGATTTCATCGCAATCTTTAATCGTAGAAAGGCGATGGGCGACAACAATGCAGGTAATCCCCCTGTCACCAATAGATTTTACCACATCATACTCGGTTTTGGCATCGAGTGCCGAGGTGGCTTCATCCATAATGATAATCGTCGGGTCCTGTGCCAAAACCCTGGCAATTTCCAAACGCTGGCGCTGCCCGCCGGAAAAATCTTTACCGCCTTCGGTTAATTTATACTCATACCCGCCGTTGCGCGCAACAATATCATCATGAATATGCGCATCGCGCGCGGCTAATATCATTTCAAAATCCTCAATGGAGGAATCCCACATTTTAATGTTATTGGCAATGGTATCTTCAAACAGAATAATATCCTGGTCTACCACGGCAAGCGACCCCATAAAGACAGTGCGGTTGATTTCTTTTAGAGGCTTGCCGTCAAATTCAATGCTGCCTTCCCACGGCTGATACAAACCGGAGATAAGTTTAGCAAGGGTAGATTTACCGCAGCCGGAGGAACCGACAAACGCCACGCGGCTGCCGGGTTTAATGCTCATGCTGAAATCTTTAATCAGCGGTGCGGCAAGCGGTGAATAACCGAAGCTGATGTTCTTGATTTCGACTGCACCCGAAAGCTTTTCATGGAAAGCTTCTTCATCCGTATCAATGTCAAAGGCATCTTCTTTGACATCGGTTTCATAATTCAAAACATCCTCAATACGCTCCATGTTGGTGCGCATTTCCTGAAGCTTTTGACCGGCTTCAATCAGGCTTTTGACCGGTGAATTAAATTGATTCATAATAGATTGAAATGCAGTCACCATACCAATCGTGAAATGTCCGTTAATGACAAACATCACGCCGATTGCCATCACCAGAATGTTGGCAAAAGTTGAAACCGCATCCGGCACCGCACCCAAAAAGTGATTCAAATGCGCATAGTTTACATTTTGCGTGTTGACACTTGCCTGCATGCCTGCCCAGCGGTTAAAAAAGCCGCCTTCCGCACCGGAGGATTTAATGGTTTCAATCATCTCAATACCGTTGACACCGATGCCCGCCAATTTACCGGCATCGCGCATTTGCACGCGTGTGATGTTCACGCGCTTTTGAGAAATGACAGTTGCCACAAACAGGTTGATAAGCGTTGCCGCCAACGCAATGCATGCCAGCGGCACACTGTAGCTCATCATAACCACAAAATAAACCACGGCAAGAGCAGTGTTGAGCGCAACCGGTGCAAGCGTTTGAATTAACTCTTTGGCAACAGTTTCATTTTTTGACTGTCTGTCGGCAATATCACCCGCCATTCGCTGTGAAAAGAACTGCATAGGCAGGCGCAGAATATGCCACATATATTTTGAATTGGCAATAATGGCAAGTTTGCCTTCGATTTTGTAATTGTAAATACTCTTAATGGCACCCGCAACAAATTCAATGATTATCAGCCCTGCCATCGCCAGCATAAACGGCGTGAGCCAATCCGGGGCTTCTCCCGTGAGCAATTTGTCCAAAAAGACTCTCTTGAAAGCCGGTTCAACAATGCCGATAAGCGCCGTAATGATTGTGGTAAAAACAACAAATAACACAGCGGTTTTTGTGCCCTTTAAACGCTCTTTGGCAAACCCGAGCATACTCTTGCGCTTGCCGCCCGGTTCAAAGCCTTCTCCGGGTACAAATTCCATATAAATGCCGGAATATGCCTTGTCAAATTCTTCAAAAGATACTTTTACCAAACCTCTTGCCGGGTCGTTGAGAATCGCGTGTTTTTTCGTGAACCCGTCAAGCACCACAAAGTGGTTTTTATTCCAGTGGATAATGCAAGGAAATTTTCCTTTTTTTTGCACACCTTTACGGTCAATAAGAAGCGCTTTTGTTTGTAAACCATAGTTTTTTGCCGCTTTTATAATATTACCGGCGCTTGAGCCGTCGCGCGATACACCGCAGTCACTTCTGGTTTTTTCCAAAGTAACATACTTTTTGTAATAGGCGAGTATCATATTTAAGCAGGCAGCGCCGCACTCCAGCGCTTCCATTTGCATCACAACCGGCACCTTGGCAACTTTACCCTGCACCGGTTGCGGAACGGTGATTGTTTTGTTCTGTTTCATAGTTTCATTACCTTTCAATCCGAATGATGATTGCCTGTGGAGAAAATGCACGCGGCATTCAGTCCCCTATGACAAAAGATATCGGTTTGATGGTGTTATAGATAATTTTCAGATTTTGAATACCGTCTTCACAATCCGCACATGAAACTTTAATTTCATAATTCCAATCCTGCAAGTTGAGGCAATACGCCGTGTATTCATCATATTTCTCACCGACAGCCTTATTGGAAAGCGGTGTTTTGGAAACAGAAAGCACTTCCCCCCGCAGGTCGCCGATTTTCACTTCGTCTCCTTCCGAAATTTTGGAAGCATCCGTCAGATAACAGGTTACCGTGCCGCTCTGTGCCACGCCGGTAGTGTTCGCAATCTCTTTCAGGCTGCCGAAAATCCCCCACACAAAAACACCTGCCAACAGGGCAAAAAACAACAATAAAATCAACCATATGCCCACATTGGATACCTTGATGTAATCATTCAACTGTTCGGGGGAATTCACTTTTTTATTCGATTGCTTACTCAAAATCGGGTTTGCCATTTCATTCACCTCAAAGCAAAATTTCAATAATAATTTATTATAACATATAAAATAAGCTGTTGTCTATACAAATAAGGATTTACCGGGTCTGTAAGGATTTACCGGGTCTGTAACCTCGCAATCCTAATTTGTTGCGCAAAAAAAGCGCCGTTGGCGCTTTTTTTAGTAAATCGGGAACTGCTCGCACAGTGCTTGTACTTCTTCGCTCACTTGTTGCTTAGTCGCCTCAAAATCGGTTGCCACCAGCTTCATCCAGTGCGCAATTCTTTTCATCTCGGCTTCCTTGAACCCGCGGCTTGTCACTGCCGGTGTGCCGATACGCACACCGCTGGTCACAAAGGGCTTTTGCGGGTCATTGGGGATGGCGTTTTTGTTGCAGGTGATGTGTACTTCATCGAGCCTGTGTTCAAATTCCTTACCGGTAATGCCGATTTTTTGCAAATCCACCAGCATTAAGTGGTTATCCGTGCCGCCGGAAACAAGGTCAAAGCCTTCGGCAAGCAACGCTTCGGAAAGCGCTTTTGCATTCTTTCTGACCTGCGCTTGGTAGGTTTTAAACTCCGGCTGCAGTGCTTCTCCGAATGCCACTGCCTTTGCGGCAATCACATGCATGAGCGGACCGCCTTGAGTGCCGGGGAAAATGGCTTTATTGATTTTGAGCGCCAGCTCTTCATCATTGGTTAAAATCAAACCGCCGCGCGGGCCTCTGAGGGTTTTGTGGGTCGTGGAAGTGACAACATCGGCATAGGGCACCGGGCTCGGGTGCTCCCCTGCTGCTACCAAACCGGCGATGTGAGCCATATCTACCATCAGGTATGCCCCTACCGCATCGGCAATCTCGCGAAACTTTTTGAAATCTAATTCACGCGGATATGCCGAAGCACCGGCAAGCACCAGCTTCGGCTTGTTTTCGAGCGCTAAGTGCATCACTTCATCATAATCAATAAAACCGTTGTCATCCACACTGTAAGGAACAATGTTAAAATACTTACCGGAAATATTGACCGGTGAACCGTGAGAAAGGTGACCGCCGCCTGCCAATGACATGGAAAGCACGGTGTCGCCCGGCTGCAGCAATGCAAAGAATGCCGCCAGGTTTGCATTGGCGCCGCAATGCGGCTGCACATTGGCAAACCCTGCACCAAAAAGCTTTTTGGCGCGCTCTCTGGCAAGTTCTTCGACTTCATCCACAAACTGGCAACCGCCATAATAGCGCTTGGAAGGGTAGCCTTCGGCATATTTATTGGTCAATACACCGCCGACTGCCAAGAGCACAGCCTCGGATACAATATTTTCGGAAGCAATTAATTCAATATTGCTTCTCTGCCTGTTTAATTCCTTTTGACATGAGCTATACACCTCGCTGTCAAATTCTTCAAGTTTTTCAAAAAACATCCTGTTTCTCCTTCATAACCTAAGTACTACCATTATACAATAAAATTAGTGTTATAGCAACAATAAATATTGTATTTCACGCTTGATTGTGCTATTATGTTTTTAACATTATTATTGAGGGAGTGAAACAATGGCTAAAAAATCAAATAAAACCCTGCCTTTCGGTAAGGCAATGATTTACGGTCTGGGAATTTTCGGTATCCAATTCTTTATCGGCTACATCAATTCCTACCAATCTCAGTTTTACACCAGTGTCTTAGGCGCTGATTTAATGATTTGTGCTATCATTATTTTGGTTGCAAAAATCATCAGCTCCTTTGCAGACCCGATTATCGGCAATATCATTGACCGCTCTCATTTTAAAAGCGGTAAAATGAAGCCCTTTGTCGCAATGAGTGCTTTGCCGCTGGCAATTTTCACCACACTCATTTTTGTAAAAATCAACTTCCATTCCAATGCAGTGATGTATACATACATTACCGTGACTACCATCATTTGGAATATCGCTATGAGCTTTGCGGATATTCCCTCTCAGGGAATGCTGCCGCTTTTGACTCCGAGTGCGGAAGAGCGCAACACGGCAGCCGGTATTTCCAACTTCATGAAAACCTGCGGCTTAGCAGCACCCGGTTTGGTTATTCCGTTTATTTGTGTGTTCACAAAAAGCGATATCATCACCGAAAAAGAGTACCTGATTACCGCTGTTTTCATCGATGTGGTAGGTTTGCTGCTCTGTGCGTTACTGCTGCTGCGTTCCAAAGAAGTGGTCAAGAGTGAGCCGACAAACATGAGCTTTAAAGCTATGTTCTCGGAAATGAAAAGCAACCACAACTTAATGATGGTATTCTGGCTGCTGATGCTCGGCTTCGGTAGAAACATGGGTATGAGTGTCGGTGTGCAGGCAGCAAGCGTTTTGTTCGACAAAATTACGATTGGCAACATCGTGCTTTCCGGTGAAAACCTCCCGATTCTCTTGGGAATCGGTTCCACTATCGGCAGTGTGGTCTCCATTATCGCCGCCCCGATTATCAACAACAAATTAGGTGTTAAGAAAACCTACTTTGTTTTCGGTATCTACGGCTTTGTCGTTTCCACTGTCTGCTATGTGCTTTATCTTATCGGCGGTCCCGGTGCTATTTTCCGGTCTCCGCTGGCAGCGGTGCTGTATCAGTTCTTTATCGGCTTCATGTTCGGCACCCACGGCTTCACCCCGATGGTGATGCTTGCGGAAACCGTAGACTACCAGGAAATGAAAACCGGCAAGCGCACGGAAGGTACCCAGTATGCGGTATTTTCTCTCGGTGTCAAAGTTTCCAACGCCTTCAGCGTTGCCATAGCCATCTTCTTGGTAGGCCTTTGCGGTTACCAGGCGCAAGGTGCCTATGAATACGGTTTGGCACACCCGGTTGTACCCAACACCATTTTGGCGGCACAGTGGCTGATTCCCGGCATTTGCACACTGCTCAGTTGCATCCCGGTATACTTCTATACCATTAACAAAAAAGAACAAAAAGAAATTGAAGAATTCATGACTAAGAAGTTAGAAAGCGAAAAGGCAGAATAATTCTATCTGTTTTCGGAAAGGATAATCTTATGGAAATTACTAAACAAACAATCATCGGCGATATGCTGCAATACGACCAGGGCATTGCCATGGTTTTAATGCAGCAGGGCATGCACTGTGTCGGCTGCCCCGCTTCCGCAGGTGAAAGCCTGGAGGAAGCCTGCATGGTTCACGGTTTGGATGCCGATGAGGTCTTAAAAGCTGTCACCGACTATATTGCCGATAAATAATCAGTCGACAAGTAGTTGACAGAATTTGAAGAAGTGAAAAAACACAAAAAACGCCGTAGTTGCTACGGCGTTTTTTTCATAGTATTATTTAATTTTCATGACTGCGCTTTTACTTTTTTTTGAACTTTTTGCGCACTTTTCTGACATTGGAATAGAGGGTAGTGACAGCGGCAAAGACCACGGTTGCAACCAAAAGAGCCTTTGCTTTGTTGACTTGCTTTTTTTCCACCTGTTCCATTACTTCCGGATCAAAATTGATGGCAGGTCTATTGACTTCTACCGCAACATTGTTTCTTTCTATTTTCATCACTGACCTCCGTTATGCCGTTGCATTGATATATTTTACCGCTTCTGTTGCCGCCACTGCACCGTCCGCCGTAGCGGTTACAAGCTGGCGCACCTCTTTGGTGCGGTTATCTCCCGCCACAAAAATGCCGGCGGTTTCGGTGATGCAGCTCTCCCCTGCCAGAGCATAGCCTTCGGCATCCAGTGCAAGCACATTTGCAAAGCACTTATTCTCCGGAATTCTGCCCACGGCAATAAAGAGTGCCTGTGTCTCAAGCTGCGTGCGGTTGCCCTGTTTATCGCTGAGAATCAAACCGGTGAGTTTTTTCTCTGCAAGCAGTTCTGCTACCGTGCTGTTGAGAATAAAATGCACATTCTCCTTGGTTTTGAGCTTTTCTACCGAAGCGCTGTCTGCCCGAAAAGCATCGCGCCGATGGATAAGGTAAACATCCGAAGCAATATCGGCAAGGTAAGCGGCATCCTCAATCGCCGTGTTGCCGCCGCCGACTACCGCAACAGGTTTGCCGCGGTAGAATGCGCCGTCACAAGTCGCGCAATAAGAAACGCCTTTACCGACCATCTCATCTTCACGCGCCACACCGAGCTTTCGGTTTTCGGCGCCTGTTGCCACAATAATTGCCTTGGCTTCATACTCATTTTTGGCGGTGATTACTTTTTTGATGCCGCCTTCCTCTTTTATTTCCAAAGCGCGTTCAAATTTAAGCTCTGCGCCCAAATTGGTCGCTTGCGTGTAGAGCTTCGTGGCAAACTCAAAGCCGGAGATGTGCTCGGCAACCGGATAATTTTCAATATCCGGTGTGTTGACAATCTGCCCGCCAAAGGTATTGGCCTCTAACAGCAGTACCGACTTGGAAGCTCGCCTGGCATAAATTGCGGCGCTCAACCCCGCAGGACCGGCGCCGATAATGATAATATCCACCATTTTTATTACTTCCTTCTATTAAAACTTATCTACCGAGTGTTCCAATATTTTTAATATCAACACTCTCAGGGTGGTGGTTTCCTCCGGTGTGAACTCGAAAAACTCCATCACCTTTCCGGTCGTCTCTAAGGCTTTTTCCTGAACTTCCACGCCCTTTTGAGTAAGAGAAATCACCAAATTTCTTTCATCCGTTTCCAAGCGCCTGCGCTCCAAAAAACCCTTTGCTTCTAATTTCTTGATAATCGGCGAAAGCGTGGAGGCGTCCAGCAGCAGTGCTTTACTGATATCTTTGAGATTGGAACTGCCTTTGTCCCAAAAATACATCATCACCACATACTGCGTATAGGTCAAGTCAATCGGTTTGAGCAGCTCGTTATACTTCCCCGTAATTTCCTTTGAACAAAGGTAAATCGGAAAACACAACTGCTCTCTGAGTTTTAATAATTCCAGTTCATTTATTATTTTCGAATCGTTGCTTTTCATTTTACAGTGCCTTAATAATATCCTTTTCTATTTCTTCCGGTTTACAGGTCGGGTCATAACGCTTGATCACATTGCCCTCTTTATCTACCAAAAACTTGGTGAAATTCCACTGAATATCCGCCGCAGTTTGGGCAGTGTCACTGAGCTTGGCAATCGCCTTCATGGCAAGCTTATTCTTTAACCCCTGCACCTCTTCTGCAGGTGCTTTCGCTTTTAAAAATGTATATAGAGGCGCTTCATTTTCGCCATTGACATCTATTTTTTTGAATTGGTCGAACTGTGTGTTATATTTCAGCGTGCAAAACGAGTGAATTTCTTCATCGCTTCCGGGTGCCTGCCCTTTAAACTGGTTGCAGGGAAAGTCCAAAATTTCCAAGCCTTTTTCGTGGTAAGCTTCATACAGCTTTTCCAGGCCTTCATACTGCGGTGTGAAGCCGCAACCGGTTGCAGTGTTGACAATGAGCAGCACCTTGCCGGCATATTCGCTGAGCAAGACTTCCTCACCGCTTCTCGTTTTTACGGCAATATCATAAATGCTCATAGTGCTCTCCTTCCAAATTATTTGTGTACAAACAATTATAAAACAAACAACTTTTTCTGTCAAGGCAAACAGCTGCTCACCTCACTTCAAACAGCTACTGCTTATGCAGCATTTGTAAATCGCCGGCAGCATCACAGCGAATAATATTGCCGTTTTTGACCTCGATGTTGTAAGTAATTGTCTGTTGCGCCGCCGCTGCAGACCGGGGCTTATAATCAAACTCCAGTTCGGTCACGCCGTCTTTGAGCGGCACAAAATCAAAGCGGTGCACCCCGCTTTCTTTTTTATTCTCACTTTCTTTCACAACGCCTTTTTGCTTCATTGTGTAGCTCCAGTCGCTGCTATCACCGATTTTTAAACTGATTTTAGCATCTGCCGTGCCGATGATTTCACGCTCCGGCTCCTGCTCCGGCACAGCCATCGGGTTTTCTAATTTTTCGCTGAGTTTTTTGATACCATAGCCCACAGCAAGTGTGGCGCCGGCGGTCAACGCTGCAGAGAGCAGCCTTCCCGTAATACTCATGTCACTGTATCCTTTCTTAAAAACGATGGTGTTTGCGCCAAAATAACTGCCGCAAACATGCACACGCAGCCGAGCATCTCTCTTGCGCTAAGCAAGTCGCCAAACACAACCCAGCCGCCTAATACGGCAAACACACTTTCCAAGCTCATGATAATGGAAGCGACAGCAGGTTCGCTTTTCTTTTGCCCGATAATTTGCAAGGTATAGGCAACGCCGCTGGAAAGCACGCCGACATAGAGAATCGGCAGCCAAGATTGTGCGATGACCTGCACACCTATGTGCGGTTCAAAAATCAGCGCACAAAGCAGGCTGAGCACACCTGCCACAAAAAATTGCACGCAGGATAGCAGCACACCATCCACACCTTTGCCGAGCATGTCCACGCTGATGATGTGCGCCGTAAACGCAAGCGCACAAATAAACATCAGCACATCGCCAAGGTAGATGCCCCCAAAGCCGTTTTTGAGGCAAAGCAACCACAGTGCTGCCACGGCAAGTATCACTGCCGCCCAGACCAACGGGTGCACTTTCTTGTGAAAGAACAGCCCGCTTATCGGCACAAGCACCACATACATGGCGGTTAAGAAACCGGAACGACCCGGAATATTATTGACCTGCTGAGGGTATACCGTAATGCCGTACTGCTGCAGATTCATTGCAATAAAGAGCACAATGCCGCACACTACCCCGCTTAAAAGCAACCGCTTCACATCGCTTTTTTCCATTTGCGCGCCTTTGCCGAAACGCCTGCGCAACAAAATAAACACGCATAGCACCGCTGCTCCTATTAAGGAACGAAGCGCACTGAACAAAAAAGGCGGTATACTCTCGGCGGCATCGGTTTGTGCCACAAACGCTGTTCCCCAAATAAATGCGGCAAGCATTAACAGTAAGGAACCTGTATACTTTTTCATTTTCCCCCTATGATTGGATTTCGGTTTTCAGACTTCTTTCTAAGCGACACAGCACCAATCCGGCTGTATAAAATCTGCTCGGCAAATTACTGCGGAACAATAATATCGTCTCTAAATGCTTTGATTCCCTTTTCCGAAACCTCTATTTTGTAATTGGCTTTTGTGTAGTCCTCCAACATAATGCCCATTGCGCCAAATTCCCACTGTTTGACTTCACTTTTATTGTAGGCATTCATATTCTTCCCTCTCGCCTTAACGACATAGACAATTTCCGCCACTGTCTGGTCGTCTTTTTGAAAATCGGAATAATAAATATCGCCCGCTTTACTCTTTAGTGAGCTTAATTGCTGAGAAATGACATTGGTTTTAAGGGTGCTGATTGTTTTTAACGCCACATCCTTATAAAGCGATTGGTCCTCTTTTGTATAGGTTTCATCATTCTCATATTCATTACAGAGCTTTTGGAATTCCTTTTGACTTTTAGCATGCTTGAGCGCTTCAATCTTTTCGGCATTCTCGGCATTATCAATCAAGCTGTAATAGCGAAAGCTGACCACATCAATTTCATCGCGATGGGCTTGATAAGTGCTCTCAAAGTCGGCAGCGGTACCGCCGATATATTTATTAAACAGCGCTTTATTCTCGGTGATGTCTTTATAGAACCGAGCAGATTGGTAATGCATTGTCAAATACTCTTTTAATGTCTTTTCTTTTATCGGCGCGCCATAGGTGCCCAACATATAATCCGAAAAACTCACGGCGGTTTTCTTGTCCTTGAGCAATGCTTCCAACTCATTATCGATATTGTCCTGCACCTCTTGGGTGTAGGTGTAGCCGCCCTTAGCGGCTGTATCCTGCATGACCAGCTTTAGTTTTAAGCTGTCGTTTGTCAATGACTCAAAATATTCTCCCCAAGTCTTAAACCGGTCGGTACCGGCGGCAGTATAGCTGAACTTTTGCTCATAAGGACTCTGAGAGCTGTCAAAGCCGTAGCTTTCCCATTCCTGCGAGGTAAGTGTTTCGTAGTAATAGGTACAGGTGTAAACATCTTTTTTAACCTCATGCTCTCCTACCTGATACACAGTCAGGTTCGGGCTGTAACGCACAAACCAGATAATAAAACCGACTAAGCCTATCAAAATCAAGGCTGTCGCCGTGCCGACATAGGCTGCTTTGGCACCTGCTTTTTTCCGCTGTTCTCTCAGCTTTTTACTGTTTTGCTTTGCCATATTAATCCTTTACAAATTCCATATAGATTGCATTAAGCGTTGCGGCATAATCCTCTTCCTTCACGCCGACAATAATCGAAAGCTCGCTGGAGCCCTGGTCAATCATCTTAATGTTAATGCCCGCATTCCCGAGTGCACTGAACACTCTGCCGGCAGTACCCACCTGCTGCACCATAGAGCGGCCGACCACGGCAACGAGCGCCAAGCCATCTTCAATATGGATAAAGTCGGCTTTGGTTTTGCGGAACATCTCATTGACCATATCCTCGCGAATGCCCTCGATATCGGCAGTGGAAACCACCACACTCATCGTGTCAATGCCGGAGGGAAGGTGCTCGAAACAAATGTCATGACTTTCAATCACTTTGAGAATTTTTTTGCCGAAGCCCACTTCGGAATTCATCATACTTTTATCGATGTTGATAATGGAAAAGCCGACTTTCCCTGCCACACCGGTGATAATATCCTCATTGGGCTTATCGGCAAAGGGAACAATCATGGTTCCCTCCTGCTCGGGAGCATTGGTGTTGCGAATGTTAATCGGGATGCGCGCCTCTCTAACCGGAAAGATTGCTTCATCATGAAGCACGGTAGCGCCCATGTAGGAGAGCTCGCGCAATTCCGAATAGGTAATGACTTTAATCACCTTCGGGTTCTTAACAATGCGCGGGTCCGCCATCAGCATGCCGGAAACATCGGTCCAGTTCTCATAGATTTCGGCATCCGCCGCTCTCGCCACAATGCTGCCGGTAATGTCACTGCCGCCTCTGGAGAAAGTTTTAATGGTGCCGTTGGGCATAGAACCGTAAAAACCGGGAATAACGGCTCTTTCGTGCTCTTTTAAAATTTCACTGAGCACATCATTGGTATGCTCTGCATCAAAGGTACCGTTTTCTTTAAAAAAGATACCGTTTTCCGCATCGATAAAATCATACCCCAAATACTCAGCCAAAACCATTGAGTTGAGATATTCCCCTCTGGAAGCGGTATAATCTTCACCCACATGATGTGAAATGGCAAACTTAATTTTTTCAAATTCTTCTTCTAAAGAAAAATCCAAGCCAAGTTCGGAAATAATCTCATTATAGCGCTGTTCAATCTTGGCAAAGAACGGTTCTATATCCTGCTTCTTTCTGGCTGCTTTAAAGCATTCGTAGAGCATATCTGTCACCTTTACATCCGAAGCACAACGCTTACCGGGTGCAGAGGCGACAACATAGCGCCTGCTTTCATCCGCCTTCACGATAGCGGCAACTTTTTTAAACTGTTCGGCACTTGCCAAAGAACTGCCGCCGAATTTAATTGCTTTTACTGCCATAAATAAACCCCTTTTATCTAATGAATATATTTTATAAATTATATAATTATATATTGACTATATTACCATTTATATGCGACAATGTCAAATCAGGATTTGGTGCAAAAAAGACTACAGGGTCGCCCACTGTAGTCTTTTTTGTCATACAAGATTCTTCAAAATTACATTTTCGCAATAATCCCTTGCCTCTTGCGGTTCATTCGGATTGTTGACTACTTGCCTTGCAATGTATTCCACGCTTCTGCTGGAATACGCCTCGTCATAAACCGTAAATTCCTCGCCGTTATATTCATAAGTAATATACGCTCTTGCGCAATACTCATACGTCCAATTTGAAGGCTTCACCGGAATCACCAGATTAAAGGTCAACTGCGTGCCGTCCGCTTCTTCATGCTTTGTGATGCCTCCCCAGTTGGTGCCATCGTAAACGGCTGCGCTGTTCTTTTCCTTTACACTCATTTTGTAGACATTCTCTTTACCGATTTCAAAATCCGCAATGCTGTTCATCAAGCGCGTTTGCGAGTAGATGATGCCGACATCCTTCACCGCATTGCCTGCACTGCCGATAGCAGCGGAAACATTCTCCGGCACTTTTACGGAAGCGGTAAAGCGCAGCGGTTGGTAATCCGGCAGCTTCAAATGCACATATTTGAGTGCCGCGCCTCTGCGGCTGTAATCATACGGCAGCTGCGTGTCGTTAAAAATGTTAAAAGAAGGTGCCGGAAGAACCTCGGAACCTGCCAAAGCTTCTTCGACGGTAGCAAGCGGTGTTTCATCGGGAATATCATAATCTTCCGCTTCACTGTTATACACCGCAACCCAGAAACAGCCGCATTTCGCACACCGGTAATACGCACCGCCGTTATGCTTATCGCTCGGCGCAATGGTGTGCAGCACCGGCTCATGCTCAAGGGCGCTGACAGGTTCAGTTTTGGTTGCGCCGCAAATGCTGCAGCGGTAGGTCTTGATACCGCTCTTGCCGCAGGAGGGCGCTGTTGTGATTTCGCCGTTATCCCAAATATGGGTGGTGGTTGCGATTTTTTCTTCTTTGGTTGCACCGCACAGTGAACATGTGTATGTTTTCACACCTTCCTGCGTGCAGGTGGCGGGAGCAGTGATTTCACCATCATTCCACTGATGTTCCTGTTTTATCGCATAGCCGCAAGCGCAGGCATAGTTGTGGTAGACTGCATTTCCCTGTATCGGCTGATATGACTCAAAGTTGTGCTCCTGCTGCTCATAACCCTCCATTGTCACATAAG
The DNA here is from genome assembly GCA_017430965.1 of Clostridia bacterium. GTDB lineage: Bacteria > Bacillota > Clostridia > Oscillospirales > Acutalibacteraceae > RUG714. The sequence goes on from JAFRLX010000135.1 coordinate 46,705, forward strand.
CGGGCACCAGCGCTCGGAATGCCGCAAAGCTGCCGCCGACATAATGGTGATGGTTGGTATAATATCCTCTGGTTGCCGCTGCACCGGGGTAATCGCTGTCCTGCACCATATTGCCGAATAATGCAGAAGACTCCACATGGCTGAGAGGTGCATCCGCATCGTCAGAGTCGGCATAATACCGCCAAGTGATGGGAATGCTCGGGTAGGAAATCACCTGTTGTGCCGTTAACTGTGCCACGGCAGCGGTGGTTTCGCTTTCCACCTTTTTGCTGCCGAAGAACACGGACACTTCCATGGTCACGGTATGCGCGGCGCTGTTACCGGCAATGTAGCTTTCACCGCTCTTGGTAATCTGCCCGCTGTCCTGGTCCATCTGTAAATCGGATTGCGAAAGCCCGTAAGCGGCATAATCATATGCCTTTATGCCGTAGAGCACTCTGCTCGGTTCCTCGATTGGCGCGCCGTATTGGTCGTAGCAGGTAATACCGTTGGGCACAAAAGTGCTGGTGTTGTCGGAAATGCTCAAGGCAGTTTCGCCGGGCCATCCGTTCTCAACGGTGGAGGTTACTTCCACACTGTCGGCATAGGGCATTTTGTCCTGCCAACCGTATTTGCTTTCTTCGAGAATGTAGTTATTGCTATCGCCCTGTGAACCGCTGTCGGCATTTTTCAGTCCTTTGTCCCAAGCGGTTACATAGCCGGTATTGTCAATATAGGCGCCGTAGCCGTTAATCTTGGTGCTCAACTGCATCACGCCGCTCCACAGTTCGGTATAGGGAGCTTCGTTATCTTCACTGTGTGCCCTCACCTCAAGCTTTTGGATTTGGATAGATTTCTCGGTATTCATTTCCGTAGATAAGGTTTTACCGCACATATAACCGCCTAAAATGCAGGGGAAGCCGACTTCGGTGGCGCTCAGCTCGTAGCTGCCGACGGTGTCACAATAATTATAGCCCTGTGTGCCAAGGTCCCAGCCGTACTCCTCTTGCTCCTCACCGGTACCGTTTTTGTCCACACAGACAATGCTCACGCCGGCAGTGGCTTGCTTTTTGTTGCCTAAGCCCGGATAACCGCCGTTATCATCAAAGTACCCTCTTTTCATCACTTGAATCGAAACTTTTACATCGTAAGGTCCCTGCGGTGTTTGAGCAACGGCAGTCGATACCGAAAATACCGGACAGGAAGCAAGAACGACTGCACAGAGCAATAATGCCAGTGCGCGTTGAAACCTTTTTTTCATACAACGACACTCCTTCTTTTTAATCAACTCAGTTAACCAAATAAACAAAAGAATAAAGACTTCTCGGTCTTTATATAATTAACTGAGTTAATTATAGCATATATTTTAAAAAAGTCAATCAACAAATAAGGATGGGGAGCCGTTTCGACTCCCCCATTCCTTATTAAATGAATCGTGAATAATGAATGATGGAAAGTTGTACCATAAAATTGGACACCTCGAACAGTGAATGATATAATTAATGAAAGAGGTGTTAAAAATGGCAAGAAGGTACAACAAAGAATTTAAGATTAAAGCATGCGAATTAGTTTTGAAAGACGGCATTTCCAAAAAAGAAGTTGCTGACAAATTCGGAATTAATGTTAACATGCTGTATAGGTGGAT
>JAFRLX010000136.1 GCA_017430965.1 Clostridia bacterium
ACAAAAACGCCGTGACTACGGCGTTTTTCTTAACAACTTGTAAAGGCTTAGAAATAATACAGACTCATTCAGAAGAAAAATGTAAATTCACACAAAAAGCCCTATTGTTGTTTTTCGTGGGATTTTAGCCACTTTATCGACACTCTGACCGCCGATAGGTTTTCCCTATCGGCGGTCATGATTACTGTTCTGCCTTGTCGGCATCTTCTTTCGTTTTATGTATTGTTCCGAAAGGATGCTCGGGCGGGGAATAAACCGAGAGAATTTTGAGCGGGCGGTTACCAATATTTTTAATATTGTGCCATGTGCCCGCCGGCACAATAACCGCATCTCCCTGCCGCACAAGACGCTGCATACCAAGTGCGTTTTTACTATCGCCCATCATCGTTAGCCCTGCTCCTTCTTCAATGAGCAGCAACTGGTCGGTACTTTTGTGCTGCTCTAACCCCACTTCACTGCCGGGCGCAATACTCATAAGCGTGATTTGAAAATACTCTCCTGTCCAAAACGCTGTCCTGAAATTCCGATTCAACCTCGCCTCGCGGTGCGGGCGGAAAATGACCGGTTGCTTGCCATAATCTGTTATTGCCATAGAATGCATCTGTCTGTTCGCCATAAGTGCCTCCTCTTGTTTTTAACATTCTATGCACACAACCGCCCCTATGTTATCCTTGCTGATTGAAAAACTGCAGTAAAGCAAAAACACTTTACTGCAGTTTCATGATATTTCCACCAATATTTCCCATTCGCCGTTTGTTCTACCGTCTTTTCTTCGGATGAGTCCTTTTGATTGCATTTCGTTGGTATTTCTTATCGCCGTTCTTTTTGTTCTACCAATTTTTTGGGCTAATTCTTCTTGAGTGATTTTCGGATTGGTTTTTAATATATTTATTATAGCTAATTCTTTAAGAGTGACATTTTTATTCACAGGGGTGACATTTTTGTCACCCTTTTCGCCACTTTCAAACTCTATATGCAAATAACGATTCTTTAACTCGTTATCACTGCCAAGCAAAAGGTTTTCAAAAAACAATACGAGATATTTTGTTGTAGCAGTAATCCCCTTTTGCAGATTGTTATAATTTGCTCTCACAAGTGCATTTCTAAAATACCAAGAGTTTTCGGCAAAAATATCGTTACTAACATTGAACCCAAAGCTTTTCAGGTACTTAATAATAAACACTGCCGTCGCTCTTGTATTGCCCTCACCAAAAGGATGAATTTGCCAAATGTCCGAAGTAAATTTTGCGATATGCTTTATAGAATCGCTCACAGACAGTCCTGCATACTCAAACTCTTTTTCGATCTTGAAATCATAATCAAGAGTGGCATTGATACTTTCAAAAGAGGCATAAGTCACAGTGTCACCGGCAAGTACCCATTCGGGCTTTGAAATATTGTAATCTCTAATTTTTCCGGCGTGGTCAAAAACACCAGCAAACAATCGCCTGTGGATTTCTTTGTATTCGGCAGGTGAAAACTGGAAAGTTTTTTCGCCGAGCAGTTCCGTAATTCTGGAAGCAACGATATCCGCTTCTTCGGTGTTTGCCTCAGTTTGCTTGCGACTATTGCTCTGACGGTAATGGCTTTCAATTCGCTTTTGCGCCTGGGCAATATTTATTTTTCCTTCAATATGCTCTTTCGCAGTGTCAAGCAGGTATTCGGATGTTTCCAAGCCGTCAACATCCTGCAAACCTATGGCAGTTCGCCAAGCATGGCTGCGTTCTGCTTTTGTGGGCTCGCCCTGCCTGATATATGCTTCAAGTTCATATTGCCAGTGTTTTTGAGCCATTAACTACCTCGTTATCTCATTAATTTTATAATCTTATTATACCACATTTCTTGCGTTTGCGCAATTTTCATATATTCTTTTTTTGATTAGAATTGGGCGTTTTTTCACTTATGCTATTGAAGCAGTTGCTCCCAATCTTTTATTATCTTTCTCCACAAAAAAACAATTATATATTAGTCGTAAATCATCTATCCGCTATAGTCAATGCGATATTTCAGTGATATATTCAACCCATTGAGAAATACTCACTATTATGATATAATAAATTCTACTAACACCGATTTTGGAGGCAGTATGAGCATTACAATTCACCTTTACTACACAGGCAAAAACGGCAATGCCGTAAAGTTTGCCGAAGAAATGGAAGCCAGCGGCAAATATGTCTGCTCCATCTGCGGCTATGTGTATGACCCGGCTGAACATGACGGCGTTGCATTTGAAGACCTGCCTGACGACTGGAAATGCCCTCGCTGCAAGCAAGGGAAAGAAAAATTCAATAGAGCTTAATTTTCTGATTTTTATTAGGCACTCTGCATTTTTGCAGGGTGCTTTTTTGCTCCAAAAATCAAATAAGAACCTGCTTTGCAGAACCTTGGCGGTCGCAGTACCTTGCGCCACTCGGCAAATGCAGATTTCAAAAACCCAATGATTATATTGTATCAACTATAAAAGGCGATTTTCAGAAAATAAAAAAGTTTAAAACATGTGTTGACATCGTGTCAGAATAGTGTTATACTATGATTACTGACACGGTGTCAATATATTGTCATGAGGAGAGTGATTGTTATGCCAAAGGGCTCACCTGAACTCACTAACGCTCGCAGGACTGAGATTATGAACGCCTGCACAGAGCTATACGAAACAATGAATTTTAAGCAAATCACAATGAAGGAAATCGGCAGCGTGACATCCTTTTCAAGACCGACTATTTATAATTACTTTCAAACAAAGGAAGAAATCTTTCTTGCTCTGTTTGAGCAGGAATATGAGCTATGGAATGATGATTTGCAAAAAATTTGCAGTGAAAACGAAATGCTCACAAAAGAGCAGCTTGCCGATTTGATTGCGGCATCTCTGCAAAAGCGCGCGCTGATGCTCAAAATTCTTTCCGTAAATCTCTATGATATGGAAGAAAACAGCCGATTGGAACGGCTGGTGTCTTTTAAAGAAACTTTTTGGAAAACCGTGAATAGCTTCACAGCACTAATGCGCAAATTTTGTGTGCAGATGGATGATGCGCGCATCGAACAACTGTCGCTGGCATTCTTTGCGTATATGCAAGGCATTTATCCTTATGCCTACTCTACAGACTATCAAAAGAAAGCGATGGAACAGGCAGGTATGCCGTGCCGAAAAACCGATATTTACGAAATGGCAAAGCTTTATTTTATCAATGTATTTAATATATAAAAATCAGGAGGTAGTACAATGAGAAAAAACTTAGGTTCCAAGCCGTATATCTTCCCGCAGCCGGTATTAATTATCGGCACATACGATGAAAACGGTAAGGCAAATGCGATGAATGCCGCTTGGGGCGGCATTGTCGGCATGCACGAACTGATTGTGGACCTCGGCAGCCACAAAACGACAGATAACCTTGCCGTTAAAAAGGCATTTACGGTAAGCATTGCCGATGCAGCGCATACTGTTGCCTGTGATTATGTGGGCATTGCTTCCGGCAGAAAGGTTGCCGATAAAATGGAAAAAGCGGGATTTACCACCGTTAAAAGTGACTTTGTTGACGCACCTATTATCAATGAACTGCCGCTTGCGCTCGAATGTGAGTTGACAGAGATTCTGCCCGGCGGCAAATATCTCGGAAAAATTATTAATGTGTCGGCTGACGAGAGCATCCTCGGTGATGACGGCGATGTCAGCATTGAAAAGCTTTTTCCGATTATCTTTGATGCCGCTCATTCGGGATATTATCGTCTCGGCGACAAAGTCGGTCAAGCGTTCTCGGACGGCAAAAAGTTAATGTAATAATGATAGGAGGAGAATGATAATGGAGTATATTACATTAAACAATGGAATCAAGTGCCCTGCGCTCGGAATCGGCACATTTATGCTTTCTCCGAACGAGGCACAGAACAGCGTAAGAGAAGCATTGAAGATGGGCTATTCGCTGGTCGATACGGCAAATGCCTATGTGAATGAGCGAGCAGTCGGCAGAGGGATGAAAGAAAGCGGTGTCAAACGCGAGGATGTTTTTCTTTCCACCAAGCTATGGGCGAGCGAGTATGAAAACGAGAACGCCGTTGACGAAACGCTCGAGCGCCTTGGTGTGGACTATGTGGATTTGCTATATATCCACCAGCCCGCCGGCAATTGGCTCGCCGGATACCGTCAACTTGAAAAGGCATACAAAGAGGGAAAGGCTAAGTCAATCGGGATTTCCAATTTTGAAGGCAAATATATCGCCGAACTTGAAACCAAATGGGAAATTGCGCCGCAGTTCATTCAGGTGGAAGCGCATCCGTATTTTACCCAAAGCGAGCTTCGCAAAACGCTTGATAAATATGGTATTAAGATAATGTCATGGTATCCGCTCGGACACGGTGATAAGTCGTTAATGAACGAGCGTGTCTTTGCCGAACTCGGCAGAAAATACAATAAGACCTCCGCGCAGATTATTCTTCGTTGGCATACACAGATGGGCTTTGTCGTGATCCCCGGAAGCAAGAATGTTCAGCATATTGAGGATAATTTTGATATTTTCGATTTTGCGTTGAATGACAAAGAAATGGCTGAAATTGCAACGCTTGATAACGGTGAGCGTTATTATCACCGCACGGAGGGGCAACTTGTTCAATTTGCTGCCTGGAAACCCGCATTTGAAACAGAATAAGAAGCATATTTTTTAATTAAAGAGAAGGGACCGGTACTATGAAAAAAATCATCGCAATTATTCTTGCGGCGGCATTATTGCTCTCTTTTGCCGCCTGTGCAAAAAAGAGCGAACCGACTTCACAGGCACAAACCGAAGTGCAAATTGAGGCACATAGTAAAGAAACCTCGCAAAGCGACAAGAAAATATTAACCGTTTACTTCTCTTGGAGCGGCAACACGGATGCCTTTGCCAATTACATTCACAATACTGTAGGCGGAGACATTGTACGCATTACCCCCGAAAAAGCCTATCCCGAAAACTATGACGATGTGGCGGACTATGCCAAAAAAGAGCGTGATGACAATGTGAGACCCGCTTTTAAAGATTTAGGTGTAAATCCGGAGGACTATGATGTAATTTTTGTCGGCTACCCGATTTGGTGGTACACCTTGCCGATGATTATGTACACCTTCTTTGATACCTATGATTTTAGCGGCAAAACCCTTATCCCGTTTAACACGCACGAGGGCAGCGGTGATGGCGGCACTTATAAAACCATCAAAGAACTGGAACCGAATGCAACCGTTTTGGATGGTCTTGCCATCCGCGGCGGTTCGATTGGCGGCGCCGAGAGCGAAGTCAAAGAGTGGCTCGGCAAATTAGAATATTAAAGGAAAAAGAAAATGAAGGTTTTATTAATTAACGGCAGTCCGCATGCAAAAGGCTGCACATGGAGAGCATTGGCGGAAATACAGACCACCCTTGAAAAGGAAAATATTGAATCGGAAATTATTCATATCGGCAACAAGGATATCCGCGGCTGCATTGGCTGCAGGCGCTGCAAAGAAACGGGTAAATGCGTTTTTGATGATATTGTCAATGAAACGGCGCAAAAATTTAAAGAGGCAGACGGTTTTGTTATCGGTTCGCCGGTCTACTTTGCTTCTGCAAATGCCACGGCTGTTGCATTTATGGACAGACTTTTCTTCAGCACTCCGTTTGACAAGGCGTGGAAGGTCGGCGCTGCCATTTCCTCCGCAAGGCGCGGCGGCAACAGCGCGACTTTTGATGAACTCAATAAGTATTTCACTATTTCGGGTATGCCGATTGCCTCCGGTCAATACTGGAATGCCGTGCACGGCTATACCGCAGAAGATGTGGAAAAGGACGAAGAGGGTTTGCAGCAAATGAGAACGCTGGCAAGAAGCATGGCGTTTATGATGAAATCCATTGCACTCGGCAAGGAGCAATTCGGCTTCCCCGCAAGAGAAGAATTTATCAGAACCAATTTTATCAAGTGATATGAAAATAAAAAGAAAATTGCAAATAGCGGTCGATGTGCTGATGATTGGCATTATGCTCTTACTGATGTCTTACAGTATTGCAGGGAAGCTGATTCATGAGATACTCGGTATTTCGCTGTTTGTTCTCTTTGTGTTGCACCACATTCTTTCGGTAAATTTTACAAAAGCACTGTTTAAAGGTAAACCTACAGCCGAAAAAACACTCAAAGTGGTTATTGACATTTTACTCACAGTAGATGTTTTGGCATTAATGGTCAGCGCACTGTTCATCTCCAATCATGTTTTTACATTTTTGGGCTTGCATCACTTTGCCGCTATCGGGCGAACACTGCACCTGCTCGCTTCCTATTGGGGCTTTGCGCTGATGAGCCTGCATCTGGGCTTCCACCTTGATTTGGTGTTGCACAAAGCGATGAAAGAAAAGCGCAAAAAGACAGCCGCAATCGCAATCATGATTGTACTTTCTGCGGCGGGGCTGGTGTGCTTTATTTACGAAGGCATTTACAAATATATGCTGCTGATGAATCAGTTTGTATTCTTTGATACAACCGGCGGTTTGCCTTTGTTTTTGCTCAAATACATGCTCATGGCGGCGATGTTCGCAACTATCGGTTATGGAATGATAAGACTTGTCAAAAGGAGAACAAAATGAGTAAAAGTTTGATTATTTATTTCAGTAGGGCGGATGAAAATTACTCTGTCGGTTGGATTGATAAAGGCAACACGGAGTATGTTGCAGAGTTTGTGCAAGAGCTGACCGGGGCTGATTTGTTCAAGGTGGAGCCGGCAGTGCCTTATGCGGCAGATTACAACACCTGCATTAAAGAAGCTAAGCAGCGCATCGGCAATGCGCCGATTAAAGATAAGCTCACCGACTTTTCCGCTTACGATACAGTGTTTATCATGAGCCCCATTTACTGGGGCACCTATGCACCCGAGATGGAAACTGCGCTTGAAGGGCTTGATTTTGCAGGCAAGAAGGTGCGCATTATCAGCACACACGAAGGCAGCGGACTTGCGGGTATGCCGGCAGATGTGAAAAGAATGTGTGCCGGCGCAGATGTTGACACGGACGGTCTCGCTATTGTCGGCTCACAGGCAAAGCAATCAAAAGAAAAAGTTGCCGCATGGTTGTAATAGCAAGGAGTACCTTAAATGAGAAAACAGTATGTGCTTGCGGTAATTGTGCTTGCTGCGATGATGCTTTCCTCTTGCTCTACAGCAAAGCACAGCAGCCTTTCAAACGAAACAACCCTAAATGCTTCAACTCAAGCAACGCAGGAAAATCAACCAACAGCGCAAAGAAGTAATAAAATGAAGATTACCGTGAATGGTGAAGCGTTTTCCGTGACTTTAGAAGATAACGATACCGCAAGAGCATTCACCGAAATGCTTCCGCAAACACTCGAGATGAGTGAACTGCACGGGAATGAAAAATACCATTACCTGGATACTGCTCTGCCGGACAATCCGCAAAGCGTGAGTAAGATTCAAGAGGGTGATATTTTGCTGTATGGTGACAACTGTATTGTTATCTTTTACAAATGCTTTGATACAGAATATGCATACACAAAAATAGGGCATATTGATAATACCGCATCACTTGAAAAGCAACTCGGAAACGGAAAGATTGAAGTATCTTTTGATTTATAAAAAAAAGAAAGGAAAAATAGTCATGTTAGGAAATTTCTCTTACTGTAACCCCACAAAACTCTACTTCGGCGATGATTCGCTGAAATTCTTAAAGGATGAACTGAATAATTACGGCGACAATGTGCTGCTCGTTTACGGCGGCGGTTCCATTAAAAAGAACGGGATTTATGACGAGGTAGTTGCTATCCTCAAAGCCGCGGGCAAGAATGTTGCCGAGGTGGCAGGCGTGATGCCCAACCCCACCATTCACAAGCTCAATGAGGGTGTAGCAATTGCAAAGGCGCATCAAACAGACTTAATCCTCGCCGTTGGCGGCGGATCGGTTTGCGACTATTGCAAGGCGCTTTCCGTTTCCGTTAATTATGACGGCGATCCGTGGCAGAAATACTACATTAATTTTGAAGAGCCGGATTGCGAAACACTGCCTGTCGGCTGTATTCTCACCATGGCAGGAACCGGCTCGGAAATGAACGCCGGCTCGGTCATTACCTTCCCCGAAAAGAAGCTCAAAATCGGTCATGTGTTTGCGGATGAAAAGATTATGCCGCGCTTTTCCATCCTCAACCCGAAGTATACACTCACCCTTCCTCACTACCAAATGGTTGCGGGTATTTACGATATTTTCAATCATATCTGCGAACAGTATTTTTCCGATGAGGATGATAGCACAACGGATTATATTGCAGAAGGGCTGATGCGCAGTGTGATACATTCGAGCCGCATTGCTAACGAGAACCCACAGGATTATGAGGCGCGTTCCAATATTATGTGGAGTGCTACTTGGGCGCTCAATACACTGCTCAAAAAAGGCAAAACCACCGACTGGATGGTGCATATGCTCGGTCAGGCGGCAGGTGCGGTAACGGACGCCACCCACGGCATGACACTTGCAGCGGTTTCGCTCCCGTATTACAGACACATCCTTCCTTACGGTACGGCAAAATTCAAGAGATTTGCCGAGAATGTATGGAATGTTAACCCCGATGGCAAAACCGATATGCAGGTAGCCGAAGAAGGTTTACAGGCTATGGAAAGCTGGATGAAGGAACTCGGTCTTGCCATGCACCTTTCCGAACTCGGCGCGAGAGAGGATATGCTTCCGGATATTGCAAACGCAACGCTTATCCTTAACAGCGGCTATAAGGTGCTGACCAAAGACGAGGTAATGCAAATTCTCAAAGAAAGTCTTTAAAGGGAGCGATTCTATGAGCAAGAAGATAGTACAAACAGCAGGCAGAGAGCAGCTCGGCGATTTTGCGCCGATGTTTGCTCACTTGAATGATGATGTGCTGTTTGGCGAAGTGTGGAACGAAAATACACTTGATATTAAGACCAAGTGCATTATCACCGTGGTATCGCTGATGGCAAGCGGTATTGTAGACAGCTCGCTGAAATACCACCTTATTAACGCAAAAAACAATGGTGTCACAAAGGAAGAAATTGCGGCTGTTATTACCCACTGCACGATGTATACTGGTTGGCCCAAGGGTTGGGCGGTGTTCCGCCTTGCCAAAGAGGTCTGGATGGATGAAACCGAACCGACCTCTGATAAAGACAGATTTCAAAAGGATATTATGTTCCCGATTGGTGAGCCGAATCCTTATGGTGAATTTTTTGTAGGACAAAGTTATCTCGCGCCCGTTTCAACCGAACAAATTCCGATTTATAATGTCACTTTTGAACCGGGTTGCCGCAACAATTGGCACATTCACCACGCAACCGATGGCGGCGGACAGATGCTCATTTGCATCGGCGGCAGAGGCTATTATCAGGAAGCGGGCAACGAGCCTGTTGAAATGAGAGAAGGCACGCTTATCAATATTCCCGCCAATGTAAAGCATTGGCACGGTGCGGCCCCCGACTCATGGTTTGCTCACCTTGCAATAGAAATTGCAGGCGAAAACGGCGGCACCGAATGGCTTGAACCCGTAAGTGATGAGGAATACGGTAAACTTAAATAAGTATAAAGGCAGCGAGTGGGGGCGCCCCCTTTCCGTTGCCTTTACTTTTGCATTATGGTATAATAAAATAGACTTGGGGCGGTTGACATATAGAATATTTGCTGAAAATGGGCATCTTTTTGCTATAACTTCAGAAAAAATCATCATTAGGCGCCAGCCTGAACGCTAATTTTTTCTTTGTTCTAACAAAAAATCTGCCGATTTTCAGTGCTTTACAGTTTTTGCTAAGGGATTTTATTCGAATAAGTGAGAAAAATTTTCTTGCATACTTTGTGTATTCAAGGGGATTTTTCTCGCTTAGGCGGATGAAAGCACAACGCAAAAACCAAACATTCTATATATCAACCGCCCCCCTTGCGGAGGCAATTATGTTCCGAAAAATGAGAAGATTTAAGCAGCAGATTTCTAAAGAAGAATGTACCGAACTGCTGAAAACCGAAAAAAGAGGCGTGCTTTCCGTCATCGGTGAGGATGGTTACCCTTACGGTATACCGCTCAATCATTATTTCAATGAAAAGGACGGAAAACTCTATTTCCACGGTGCAAAGGAAGGGCACAAGCTTGATGCAATAAAAGCTTGTGATAAGGTTTGCTATACTGTTTTTGATAAGGGGTATCGCAAAGAAGGCGAATGGGCATTGAATGTAAAAAGCGTTGTCGTGTTCGGCAAAATTTCTCTTGTTAAGGATGAAGAAAAAGCAAAAGAGATTTGCACGGCGCTTTGCCGCAAATTTACTGATGATGAGCAATATCTTGCACACGAACTCAAAACCGCTTTTCCAAGAGTGCAGTGCCTCGCATTAATGCCGGAGCATATGACGGGAAAGTTCGTGAACGAGTCTTGAGTTGAAAGAGGTTTGACAATGTTGCTTAAAAGAATTAATAAAGAATTTACAGTCTGCAAAGTTGCATCAGCTGATGATTTGAAGCTTGACAATGACTTCTATTTTATCGGTAAAACGAAAGAAGAAATATCGCTCGTTTGCCTGACTGAAAACACGCCTTCCGATGCGGTAGCAAGAGAAGACGGGTGGAGAGCGTTTTGTATTGACGGAGAACTTGATTTTTCGCTTGTCGGTATTCTTTCAAAAATCTCGGGCATTCTTGCGGATAATCAGATAGGCATTTTTGCCATTTCAACATTCAATACAGATTATATTCTCGTTAAAAACGAAAACTTCAATAAGGCAATAACCATTCTTGAAAATGAAGGTTACACACTTGCAAGGGAGTAATATGATAATAAGAGCATACACGCAAAATGATTTGAAAGAAATGATAAATATCTGGAACGAGGTTGTTGAAGAAGGCATTGCTTTCCCGCAGGAGGAATTGCTGACCGAAACAACGGGGGCAGAGTTCTTCGCCTCGCAATCCTTTTGCGGTGTTGCGGAAGAAGGCGGCAAAATTTACGGGCTTTACATTCTGCACCCGAACAACATCGGCAGGTGCGGGCACATCAGTAACGCCAGTTTTGCCGTGAGCCGCGAGAGCAGGGGGAAGCACATTGGTGAAGCGCTTGTGAAGCACTGCATGAAAACCGCAGGGGAAAAGGGCTTCGGTATTTTGCAGTTTAATGCCGTTGTTGAAAGCAATATTCACGCAAGGCACCTCTACGAGCGCCTCGGCTTTGTTCAACTCGGCGTTATCCCAAACGGCTTCAGAATGAAGGACGGGCATTTCGAAAACATCTGTCCCTATTATATTGAATTGTAATCAGGCGAAAGGTATGAGCATTACAATTCAGATTTATTACACCGGCAAAAACGGCAACACAAGGGCGTTTGCAAACATATCAACCATTATTAATTGGATAGTAGAATGAATAAATCGGGGCTGTGTTTTTTCACAGCCCCGATTTACAGTGTCAGTTTAAATGTGCTTTTGTGATAGTCTATCAGTCCGTCCGCTTTCATTTTGCCAAGTTCCTTTGAAAGAGCGCTGCGCTCAACACTTAAATAGTCCGCCATCTGCTGGCGGTTAAAGGGAATGGTAATGAATCGGCTGTTTTGTTTTGTTGCTTCCTGTGAAAGGTAAGAGAGCACTCTGCCTCGGATTGTTTTGGATGCCGTGTGCAAAATGCGGGCAGACAGGTGCAGATTCTTTTTGGAACTGATTGCAACTAAATTTTTTAAAAGCTTGTTCTTTGTTTCGCTTTCGGGCAGAGAAAACAGTTTCGCTACATTCAAGAACACAATTTCGCAGGGCTCGTTTGCAACAGCGTCCACCATTAAAGGTACATCGGGAATGCAAGCGTATGCCTCGGCAAATACTTCGCCTCTCTTAACGATCTTCAAGATACTTCTGTTCCCTCGGATGTCATTGCTATCAATGCGCACACTGCCGCTTAAAACAATACAAATATTTTCAACGCATTCGCCTGCATGAAGAATGATTTCATCTTTTTTATATCTCTTGACAGGCAAGCCAATTGCATTCTCTATACTTTCAATTTCTGCTTTGGCGCAGCATTCGAAAATGCTTGTGTGCCGGAGTGAAGAATAATTCATAATACTCCTTTCGTGGTTATAACAACATAAATTTCATTTTGATTTTAGTATAATCAATATAGAAAGTCAAGGAGGTTATGAGAATGGTAAGAAAAATCATTCACATTGATGAAGATAAGTGCAACGGTTGCGGCAGGTGTGCCGAGGCTTGCCACGAAAGTGCAATCGGTATGGTAAACGGCAAGGCAAAGCTGCTGCGTGATGATTACTGCGACGGTATGGGCGACTGCCTTCCTGAGTGTCCAACGGGGGCGATTACCTTTGAGGAAAGAGAAGCCGCAGAATATGACGAAGCGGCAGTGAAAGCAAATCAACAAAAGAAAGCAGAGGAAACACATATGCACCATCACCACGAGGGCGGCTGCCCGGGTTCAAGAATGAGAGAAATGAACAGAGAGAACAATGAAGCAGCAGCAAGCGCACCGACACAGACGCAATCACAGCTTCGCCAGTGGCCATGCCAGATTAAATTAGTCCCGACGAGCGCAGCGTTTTATGAAAACGCCAACCTTCTGATTGCGGCGGACTGCACGGCGTATGCGTATGCAAATATGCATCAGGAGTTTATGAGAAACAAGGTAACAATTATCGGCTGTCCGAAGCTTGACGCCGTAGATTACAGCGAAAAGCTGACGGAGATTATTAAGAATAACAACTTTAAGAGCGTAACAATCGTCCGTATGGAGGTTCCCTGCTGTGGCGGTCTGGAAATGGCGGCAAAGAAAGCGATTCAGGCAAGCGGAAAGTTCCTCCCCTGGCAGGTGGTTACCATCTCCATTGACGGTAGAATTTTAGACTAACACCTATCCGAATTAAAATCAGGTAATACTATTAACAAGAGGCAATAGATATGAGGATTTTATTCTTTGACACCAAACCGTATGACGTGCCGTCATTTGAAGCATATGGCAAAAAGCATGATATGGAGTTCAAATTCCTTGAAACGAAGCTGAACGAGGATACCGCTGAGCTTGCAAAGGGTTATGACGCCGTGTGCGTATTCGTTAACGATACTGTAAATGCACAAGTTATTGATAAACTTTATGAGTACGGCGTCAAGCTGATTGCGCTTCGTTCCGCAGGCTACAATAATGTTGACGTGCAGCACGCTTTTGGTAAAATCCACGTAGTACACGTGCCGGCCTACTCTCCTTATTCCGTTGCGGAGCATGCAATGGCACTGCTTTTAACCTCCATCAGAAGAATTCACAAGGCGTATAACCGCACAAGAGAATTTAACTTCTCGCTCAGCGGACTGACGGGCTTTGACCTTCACGGCAAAACCGTAGGCGTTGTCGGTACGGGTAAAATCGGCAGCATCTTTATGAACATCTGCCGCGGCTTCGGTATGAACGTTATTGCCTACGACCGCTTCCCGAAAGCTGACGACACTAAATACGTAACGCTTGACGAGCTGTTTGAGCAGAGTGATATTATTTCACTTCACTGTCCGCTTACCGAAGAAACCAAGCACCTGATTGACAAGCAGGCAATTGAAAAAATGAAAAAGGGCGTAGTGATTTTAAACACCTCGCGCGGTGCGCTGATTGACGCGGAAGCCCTGCTTCAGGGCATTAAGGAAAGAAAAATCGGCGCCGCCTGCCTTGACGTTTACGAGGAGGAAGCGGATATCTTCTTTGAGGACCTATCGGGACACATTCTCAGCGATGACGTGCTTTCAAGGCTGATGTCTATGCCGAACGTAATCGTCACCTCGCATCAGGCGTTTTTAACGGAGGAGGCGCTGAATAATATCGCTGAAACAACGGTGAATAATATTCTGTCCTATTTTGAAAACGACGGTATCTGCGACAACGAGCTCTGCTACCGATGCGGTAATATCGAGCGTTGCAAAAAAGACAGAAAAGAAAGATGCTTTTAAAAAGCGGAGGACGTTATGCGTGAAAAAACAGGCAAGGAATGATTGATTCATTTCTTGCCTTATATTGATTATTGAATTGATTTTCCGAGCTCGTATGCCTCTGACAATTCCTTTTTGTCCTTTGTACCGCCCGGCTGGGTTGCCCGACGGGAATCGAACCCAAATAGCCTCTCGCTTGCTCTTTTTGGCTAATTCTACCGCATTTTCGTTGCGGGCAATAATGCTACCGCACAAACACGCTTGCAATGCTTTATTAAAGCGCATTTCGGCGTTTTCAATC
>JAFRLX010000137.1 GCA_017430965.1 Clostridia bacterium
CAACATCGGTTTGTAGAAGGCTTCGCCGTTGGTCATATTGTTGTAAGTTTCCATCGGCGTATTGCGGTAGTCTTTGACATACTTATCAAACTCATCGGTTGTCATCCCCTTAAAGGCGGTTGCCACGGCAGTGCCGTGTTTGATATCCATACCCTCGGGGTACTCACCGGTTTCAAAATAGGTTTTGATTTCCGCCGCTACCGCTTTTTCCGTGGCGCTCGCCTTATCCTTGTAGTTCGGGTCTTCCGTCACGCGGTAGTACAACAACTTGTGGTCAAAATACCCCGGGTCGGTTTCGCAGCAAAGCGTGCCATCCATATCAAAAACTGCAATGCGCTTTTCAACCGGGATAAAGTCTTTCGAGCCTTCTGTGGTAATTGCCTTGATATACTCGGTCAATTCCTTTTTGAGCGGCGCACTGTCGTTCCAAAGAGAAAGAGCATCTGCCGAAGCATCGGGTTTTTCATTCTTTGCCTGTGTCGCAGCATTTGTCGGCTGCTGTGTCGGCGCCTGCTTTTGTGTGAGCGGTGCCAAGAAAAACAGACAAGTCATGCCAATGAGTGCCACTGCCAATACGCCGGATAAGATTTTCCAACCTTTGGCTGATTTTTGTTTTTCGTTCATCCTATCACCTCATAGATTATATTGTTTTATTACAACTGTAAATATTATAATATATCTCTGCTTTGTTTTCAAGAATGATTCGAGAAAGATTTCCCTGTATTGTCTATATAGACAATATACACAAAATATATTATAATAAAGGTAGACCTTAAGAATCGTAAAGGAGGTAAGCCTTATGAAATATCCCAAACAGCTACCGGCGGCGCTCTTGCTCCTCACTTTGCTTTTATGCGCCGTTTCCTTTACCGCTTTTGCGGGAGACGAACCGGCTCCGGCATGTACACACAACTTGGTTTTTTGCCAAAAAGTCGAACCGGAGTGTGAACAAACCGGCTGTCTTGCCCACTACTGCTGCACAAACTGCTCTGCGCTGTTTGCAGCGGATGACAAACAAAAACAGGTCAGTGAAGCCGACCTCGTACTGCCGGCGCTCGGGCACCTCTATTCCGACTGGATGCAGAAGAAGGCGGCGACCTGTACCGAACCCGGTCTGCGCATCCGCAGCTGCCAAAGAGACCTCGCCCACGTGGATAAGCAGGAGATTCCCCCGCGCGGTCACAGCTACGGCGCATGGCAATATGAAGTGGTCCCCACCTGCACAGAGGGCGGGCAACGCATGCACGCTTGTATAAGAGATGCTTCCCACATTGAAAGAGAGGCTGTGCCGCCGCTCGGGCATGCCTACGGCGATTGGATTACCAAAAAAGCTTCCACCTGTACCGCACACGGACTGCGCGTGCGCATTTGCCAAAATAACACCTCGCATACCATTGAACAGGAGCTGCCCTTGAGTGAGCACAGCTATGTTAAAACCACGGCGCAACAGCCTACCGCCGTAAAGGCAGGGTATGCCGAATATCCCTGCCGCGCTTGTGGTGCTTTGAAGCTCGCTGCCGACGGCAAACCCGAACGCACGGCGCTTGCCCCCACCGGTACGGTTGCTGCAGTAAAATGCAACGCGCGCACAGCCGCTGCCGAAAGCATAACCTGGTCTGCCTTGAAAGGCGCGCAGGGCTACCAAATTAAGATTTCAACCCCTGACGGAAAAAGCTGGGCAAAAACCTACAACGCAAAAACCGCTACCGGCTTGGTCTTTAAAAACCTCAAAGCCGGCGGCACATATAAATTCAGTGTGCGCATTTATTCCAAAGATGTGAACGGTCAGTGGGCGTTTGGTCCCTGGACCAAAGCAACAACCTCGCCCACCCTGCCTGCCGGCACCGCTGTTACCAAGCTTGTCGGCGGCAAAAAATGCTTTGCCGCACAGTGGAAAAGGACCAATGTGACAGGCTACCAGCTGCAATATGCCACCAACGGGAGCTTCCGCGGCGCAAAAACCATCACCATTCGCAACGCTTTGACCTACAAGGCGCTCGCCAAAAACCTGTTGGCAAACAGAGCCTACTGCGTACGCATTAGAACCTACAAAACGATTGCCGGCGCCAATTACTTCTCGACTTGGAGCAAAGCGGTCACGGTGAAAACGAAATAGAAAAACAAAGCGGGCTGCCATGCAGTCCGCTTTGATGAATAAATAAAGACTTTTTCGGCTTTTTCTGCAATTTTTGACAAAAAAATGACTGTTTTTGGCATTTTTTACGCAAACTCCGCATTTTGTGCTACAGTAGCCTTGTCAAAAAACAACAGCCCTTGCAACAAACGATGTTGCCGGCAGGAAAGGAAAAAGAAATGAAAAAAGAAAAACGATTGTCTGTCATTTTTATTGTTGTCTGCACCTTGTTTCTTGTATTTATGGTGAGCGCTGTCAGTGCCGAAGCGAAAATCTCTGCATTGGCATCGCCCGATGACTACTGCCATATTAATGCTATCTCTTTTGAACCCTATAATTGTACTTCACACAAATGGTGGTACACAAAGACAAAAGAACCATCCTGTACTTCTTACGGAAGCCAAACAAAAACTTGCTGTTTTTGCAAGACAACGTTTTACGAAACGATTCCGAAACTCCCCCACAGCAGAGGGTTCCAGACGGTGTGCGTGGCTCCGACATGTACACAGGATGGTAAGGGATGTTACTATTGTATGTACTGCTCAGATTATATCAACGAAACCCTTCCCGCTTTAGGCCACAACTTCGGCAAATGGCAGGTGATAAAAGCAGCCACCTGCACCCAAGAAGGAATTGAAAAGCGCGTCTGCACAAGAGACGCTTCACATACCGAAACCAGAACCATTGCAAAAAAAGGACATACCCCCGCCGCAGCCGTGCGCAAAAACGAAACTGCTGCAACCTGCACGACAGAGGGTACCTATGACAGCGTAGTCTACTGCAGCTCTTGCAGCAAAGAGCTTTCGCGCGAAAAAGAAACCTCCCCGGCTCTTGGTCACACTTGGGGTGCCTGGTTTGTCACAAAAGCGCCCACCTGCACGGAAGCAGGTATTGAAACGCGCCTTTGCACCAAAAACAGCTCTCATTCTGAAATAAGATTTGTGGAACCAAAGGCACACACCCCCGCTCAGGCTGTACGGATCAATGAAATCGCCGCGACCTGCTCCGAACCGGGTTCGTTTGACAATGTCGTCCGCTGCTGCTCTTGCAAGCAAGAGCTTTCACGCACAACAGTGACGGTTCCTGCAATTTCTCACGAATTTTCCACCGATTGTGCTTCCTGCTTGTACGGCTGCGGCACAAAGAACCCCGACTACCAACAGGCGCAAAACGCCGATACCCGAACCACAGAGAGCACTGCCGCGCAAGCAGCGCAGGCTTCTGCCGATAAGACAGAACAGACTTCAAACAATCAGGCAAAACAGGCGAGCGGCGCGCAAGCGGAACAGGAGCGCACCCCGAAAGAGGCGAAACACACCCACAGCTACACCGCAAAGAAAGTTAAGCCGACTGCGCATGCTCTCGGCTACACCCTCCACACCTGCTCCTGCGGCAGCCGCTATCAAGACAGCTTCACCGCGCCCACCGGAAAGGTCGGCAATGTGAGGTGCAAAAAAAGAACCGCTTCTGCACAAACTTTTACCTGGGGAGCGGTAAAAGGCGCTAACGGCTACCAGCTCAAGCTCACTGCCAAAACCGGCACAAGCGAGAGCAAAACCTGTTTTGTGCAAAGCGGAAACACTTACACCCTCAGCGGCTTGACAGCAGGCACGCAATATACAGTCCAAGTCAGGTTCTGCCTCAAGGCAGCAGACGGAAAGTATTATTACAGCGCTTGGAGCAACGCTACGACTTCCCCCACACTGCCGAGCGGCACCACTATCACCAAAATTGCCGGTGGTAAAAAGTGTTTTGCAGTACAGTGGAGCGCGGCGAACGCAAGCGGCTACCAGCTGCAATACTGCACCAATGCAAAATATTTCGGCGCGAAAACACTCACCTTTAAAAACGCCGCGACACTCAAAGCCGCTGTCAAGAACCTGCGCGCCAATAAGCTATACAGCGTGCGCATCAGAACCTACAAAACGATTGCCGGAAGCAACTACTTCTCCGCTTGGAGCAAGGCGGTTACGGTGAAAACGAAGTGATAACAAAAGCGAGCCGCGAGGCTCGCTTTTGTGCACATTCCGCATGGAGAAAAAAGTGCTCCGCCGGTTGAACCGGCGGGGCAACATTTTTTAGTCCATATATTTCTTTCTCGGCACATAGCTGGTATGTAACAGCTCGTGTGCCTTGTGAGAATTCGGTTTGCCGAGATACTCATCATAAAGCTTGATGATTTCGGGGTTCTTGTGAGACTTGCGCAGGGTAGCCGCTTCGTCTGCTTTATAGAGAGCCGAAGCACGCACCGCTTTGTAGTCGGTGAAGTTCTTCACCTTTGCGGGGATAATCGGCTGACCGCCGCCGTTCACACAACCGCCGGGGCATGCCATGATTTCAATAAAGTGATAATCGGCTTCGCCCTTGGCAATCTTTTCCATTAAAACAGCCGCATTCTTTGCGCCGGAAGCCACAGCCACCTTCACATCCATACCGCCTACATGGTAGGTTGCCTCTTTAATACCTGCCGTGCCGCGCACTTCGGTATAATCCACGCTCTCAAGGTCTTTGCCCTCAAGCACATCTGCCGCGGTACGCAGTGCCGCTTCCATCACACCGCCGGTTGCGCCGAAGATAACGGCTGCGCCGGTGTCCTCGCCGAGAGGATTGTCGAATTCTTCGTCGGGAAGGGAGGCGAAGTTCAAACCGACTCTCTCAATCATGGAAGCGAGTTCACGCGTGGTGATGGAAATATCCACATCCTGCAATTCTGCGCCGGCACCGTTTTCATCATCTCTGGTGATTTCAAACTTTTTGGCAACGCAAGGCATCACGGAAACGCTGACGATTTTGTGCGGGTCAATGCCGTTCTTTTCCGCCCAATAAGACTTGGTGATGGCACCCTGCATGGTCTGCGGGCTCTTACAAGTCGAAAGGTGCGGAATTAAATCCGGATAATAATGCTCTAAGAATTTCACCCAACCGGGGGAACAAGAGGTAATCATCGGCAATACGCCGCCGTTTTGCACTCTGTCAATAAATTCATAGCCTTCTTCCATAATGGTAAGGTCTGCACCAAAGTCGGTATCAAACACTTTATCAAAGCCCATTCTGCGCAAAGCGGCAACCATTTTGCCCTCTACATTGGTGCCCATTTCAAAGCCGAACTCTTCACCGAGCGCCGCTCTGACTGCCGGTGCGGTCTGCACCACAACCACCTTTTCGGGGTCTGCCAATGCTTCAAACACTCTGTCGGTATCATCCTTCTCGCGCAGTGCGCCGACCGGGCAGTTGACAATACACTGGCCGCAAGCGATACAAGCCACATTGTTTAACGGCTGCTCAAACGCACAACCGATATGGGTGTCAAAACCTCTGGCGTTGGCGCCGATTACCCCTGCATACTGGTCTTGGCAGGCAGCCACGCAACGGCGGCAAAGCACGCACTTGTTGTTATCTCTGACAAGCCACTGTGTGGCATCAATTTCATAAGTCGGTCTCTCACCGTCAAAACGCGCCGCATCCTCTACGCCTAATTCACGGCACAGGGTTTGCAATTCGCACTTGCCGGAACGAGAGCAGCTTAAGCACTTTCTGTCGTGGGTGGAGAGGATTAATTCGAGAGTGGTTTTTCTCGATTCAATCACTTTCGGTGAATTGGTAATCACTTCCATACCCTCGTTGACGGGGTATACGCAAGCGGCGACAAGGCTTCTTGCGCCCTTGACTTCCACGACACACATACGGCAGGCGCCGATTTCGTTCATATCCTTCATATAGCAAAGGGTGGGAATATCAATACCTGCTAATTTGCAAGCCTCAATAATGGTTGAGCCTGCAGGCACGCTCATGGGCATGCCATTAATTTTAATATTTACATTTTCCATAATAGACATGCTCCTTTATTATTCTCTCACGATAGCGCCGAACTTACAGTTGTCCAGGCACACACCGCACTTAATGCACTTGTCTTGGTCGATTTCGTGAACTTCCTTGACCTTGCCGCTGATAGCATTCACCGGGCAGTTCCTTGCGCAAAGGGTACATCCCTTACACTTATCGGGAACAATCTTAATCTGCACGAGGTTCTTACAAACGCCTGCCGGGCATCTCTTCTCCACAACGTGAGCTTCATACTCTTCTCTGAAGTTCTTGAGGGTGGAAAGCACCGGGTTCGGCGCGGTTTGACCCAGACCGCAAAGTGAATTTTCTTTGATATAGTAGCAAAGCGCTTCGAGCTTGTCCAAATCCTCTAAAGTGCCTTTGCCTTCGGTAATCTTTTCGAGAATTTCCAGGAGCCTTCTGGTACCGACACGGCACGGTGTACACTTACCGCAGGATTCATCGACTGTGAATTCTAAGAAGAATTTTGCGATGTCGACCATGCAGGAGGTGTCGTCCATAACAATCAAACCGCCGGAACCCATCATGGAGCCGATGGCAATGAGGTTGTCGTAGTCAATCGGTACATCGAGGTTTTTCTCGGTGATACAGCCGCCGGAAGGACCGCCGGTCTGTGCTGCTTTAAACTTTCTGCCGTTGGGGATACCGCCGCCGATTTCATAAACGATTTCGCGCAGGGTAGTACCCATCGGAATTTCCACCAAACCGGTGTTGTTGATTTTACCGCCCAGAGCGAACACTTTGGTGCCCTTGCTCTTTTCGGTACCCATGGAAGCGAACCACTCCGCACCGTTTAAGATAATCTGCGGGATGTTGGCATAGGTTTCTACATTGTTGATGATAGAAGGCTTACCGTATAAGCCCTTAACAGCCGGGAACGGCGGACGCGGACGCGGCTCGCCTCTGTTACCCTCAATAGAGGTTAAGAGAGCAGTTTCTTCGCCGCACACAAATGCGCCTGCACCGAGCCTGATGTGTAAATCGAAGCAGAAATCGGTGCCGAAGATGTTGTCGCCGAGCAAGCCGTATTCACGCGCCTGCTTCATGGCAATGTTGAGTCTCTCTACCGCGATGGGGTACTCGGCGCGCACATAGATGTAACCCTGGCTGGCGCCGATAGCGTAACCGGCAATTGCCATCGCTTCAATGAGCGCATGGGGGTCGCCTTCCAACACGGAACGGTCCATAAAAGCACCGGGGTCGCCTTCGTCGGCATTACAGCAAACATACTTTTGGTCTGCCTGGTTTGCCGCCGCAAACATCCACTTTCTGCCGGTGGGGAAGCCGCCGCCGCCTCTGCCGCGCAAGCCCGATGCCAAAATGGTATCGATA
>JAFRLX010000027.1 GCA_017430965.1 Clostridia bacterium
CGATGCGGCAATTGCACTGCTTGAGGGAAAGAGCATTGAGAGTGTGGCAATCAATGCTGCACACGAGTTAGTGATTACGATGCAAAACGGTACGGTGTATAATCTCGGCAATGTGAAGGGGGAAAAAGGTGACACAGGTGCCACCGGTGCCAAAGGGGATACGGGAGCGCAGGGAGCCAAAGGCGACAAGGGCGACAAAGGAGACAAAGGTGATAAAGGCGACAAAGGTGACAAAGGTGACAAAGGTGATAAAGGCGAAAAGGGCGACACGGGAAATGCATATCCGGAAGTGCCTGTTGATTTTTACATTTATACAAATTTGTTACCTATCTACAATGACCCGGGCGAAATCCCGGACGGGATGTATTCTATCGGGTACGATTATACACTGAGTGTGCCAATGGTCGGGAAAGAAGACCCGGTAGCGGTTACATTTGCTAAGGATTCGATAATCGCTATTAACAGAACCTCGTGCACAATAGCCTGCCTCGGCAGAGCAAATTACATTTTTACCTATAATGGCACAAATGCGTTTACCGGCGGTGCGATTGGCAAAGACGGCGTGTTTGTAAGCGGTGTCAGTGTTGCTTTAGATGCCCAAAATCGGCGTGTGTTCACTTTTACAATGAGCGACGGCACCACGCGCGATGTAGTTTTACCCGGTGAAGTGATAACTATTACACATGACGAACAATCGGCAAGTATGAGTGTGGAAGAATTCGCGCAGGGAATATCAGATTCACTTTTCTTTTTTGAGAGCGGTATTAACGATTTAAGAACAACTAAAGCCGACAAAACCGCCCTGCAAAGCAAGGCGGATGTGTACGAAGCGGATGCGCAATTGCAAAACGAATCTGTCTTTATAACGCAAGAGGTTATTGATGAACTTTATCGGCTTAAGCCTGCGTTTTTAAAAGTTAACATTTACGACGAAGGGGTCGTATTTATGAAACAGATATACTATCTGATATCTGCTAATAATGTACCGAACATGGAGTATGAAGGACCGTTAGTCTATCAAGTATATAATTATGATTTTAGCGAAACAAACAATAATTATGTCAGAATAGAAATACCGAAAAATGCTGCAAATCCGCTCACAGTGGATGAAGTAACATTTCAAGAAAAAATTGACAGCAACCACAAGTTGAGTGCCGATGCGGTAGACGATACGGGTGCAGTGCACAAGTTTGTCAGTGCTGAAGAAAAGGCGGTTTGGAACGGCAAAGCCGACAAAACCGTCGTCACCGGCACCGACGGAAAGCGATATACCTTGTGTTTTACAATGGCAGCCGGCAAACCGGCAATAGAATATAGAGAGGTAATAACAAATGAGTAATGTATTAAATATGGTAAGTGAGCAAACCTTTGTAGCACAAACAAACGCGATTAAAAACGCGATTGATGCCATAGCCGGCGGAGGCAGCGGCAGTGATGAATTTTTGTTAAAGCCGACCGGCACGGTGACGGTAGAAAACGGCTCTTTTAGTGTGCCGTATGTCGGAACAGAACCGCTAATTAACACGGCAAGCATTATTATTCCGAATGCACCAAAGGGTATTGTTACCAACCTAATAAGCTATAATTTACAGTTTTCGGGCGGTAATGCCGTATTCACTGCAAGCAGTGCAACCAATCATTTAAGCACTGCTGTAGATTGTGTGATACAGATTGGAACAGGGTGGCATAAAGTGACAATACAAAACCTGCCGGTCGCTTATCAACCTGAAATAGAATATTTTTGTGAGTTGACTTTTTCCAAACAGGGAGATGAAGAATATACAACACTTGTGGCTGATTTGGCAAATGATGTGTACCCGAAAAATGTGAGTCCGCTTCCGGCAGCGACTTCCTCACTTGAATGTATTCTGAAAGATACGAATGAATCAGCCTATGTGGGATATGCCGATATTACCGGAACAGAACTTGTGATAGATTTGAGCTCCTTTCAACAGGAAATTGATATTGAAACTATTTACGAGGGTTGGTGTTGGGGAAACCAACGCTTTAAATTCGATTGTCGGTTGGCGGAGGCAGAGTAATGACGGTGGATTTTTTAAAAGTAGCAGAGATATTGGCGGCACTTGCCGCTGTCGGCGGTGCCGTGTTCGGAGTGGTGAAGTGGGTACTGCGACAAAACAAACAGGATGAGGACATTCGCGCAATGAAAGAGGAACAAACACTCATCTGCTTTGCACTCAAAGCATGCCTTGACGGGCTCGAACAGTTGGGAGCCAATCACACTGTACCGGTGGCGAAAGATAAACTCGAAAAATATTTAAATCAAAAGGCACACGACCAGGACAGTGCATAAGGCATAAGGCACAAGTAGGGGCGGATACCATCCGCCCGAAAGAAAAAAGAAAAAAGAAGAAAGAAGAATGGTGGGCGGGAACACCCGCTCGTCCAAACAAATTTCGCAAGAGAAAAAGGTTCGCGAGCAAACCTTTTAAGTTTGCTACATTTGTTTCTCCTCTCCCCAAAAAGTTTGCTGCGCAATACTTTTCGGGGACC
>JAFRLX010000138.1 GCA_017430965.1 Clostridia bacterium
ATGGGCGGCAAACTGCGTGTTACAGGTGTCAGTAAAAGCACGATGAAAGTGATGAAACTCGCGGGTCTTGACCTGCTTGCAAAAATAGACTGTAAAGGAGAAAGCGTATGAAAGCTATGAATGAAATGAAACTGACGATTGAAAGTCATTCTGTCAATGAAAGCTTTGCGCGTGTTGCCATCAGTGCCTTTGTGGCAGGGTTAGACCCTACGGTAGAGCAAATCAGCGATATTAAAACCGCTGTCAGCGAAGCGGTCACCAACTGCATTGTGCACGGCTATAAAAATACACTCGGCAGAATTTACATATGGGTAGGCATTTTCCCCGATAACAGTGTGAAAATTCGCATTCGCGACCGCGGTTGCGGTATTGAAGATATTGCGAAAGCGATGACACCGTTGTTTTCCTCCGAGCCGGAGGAACGCGCCGGGCTCGGTTTTGCCGTAATGCAATCATTTTGTGATAAAATTACGGTGCGCTCCACTGTGGGGAAGGGAACCACCGTCACCCTCATCAAAAAAATCGAAAGTAAGGCGCGGTGTTAGCCGGCGCGCAAAGAGAAGAAAAGATTCGTGAAAATATTAATTTGGTGCATTCTCTCGCTGCCAGATTTAAGGGTAGGGGAATTGAATATGATGATTTGTTTCAAGCCGGTTGTATTGGCTTAATCAAAAGTGTAGACGGGTTTGATGAAAGCCGCGGTTTTGCCTTTTCCACCTATGCCGTGCCGGTGATACTCGGCGAAATAAAGGGGTTATTCCGTTCGGGCGGTGCCATTAAACTCAGTCGCAGTATGAAAGAAAAAGGAATCAAGGCACTCAAAGAAAAAGAGCATTTTGTTTCTTTGCACGGCAGAGAGCCGACAGTGGGGGAACTTGCTTCACTGCTCGGTATGAGTCATGAAGAAACCGCCGAGGTACTCGCCTGTAACCTGCCTGTGATGTCGCTCACGGCAGAGGGTGGGGAAGAGTTTGATGTGAGTGTTGACTCTCACGAAGCGAAGATTGATGAAAGTATCGCCCTCGCCCAAGCCATTCGTTCATTGCCGGAAGAAGAAAGAGAACTCATACACTTGCGCTATTTTAAAGAGCTGACACAGGCAAAAACAGCGGCAGTGCTCGGTATCTCTCAAGTGCAGGTTTCCCGCAAAGAAAAAAAGATATTAGAAAAATTGCGTGGGATATTAGTGTGAAGGTTTCAAATCTAAATTCTAATTTATCGGGCTGATATTTTCACCTTCCCCTTGAGGGGAAGGGGGACCGCTTGCGGTGGATGAGGTGCAGTGGGTATGGGTAATAAAGACTCAAGCCTTTTAGGTTTTGGTCGCCTCTTTTTCACTACTGCTTCGTTAAAAAGCCTCACAATGCGTTAGCATTCTTGCGTTTTTTGCCTTGCATTAGTAAAAAATAGGCTGACCAAAACTGCAAAGCATCTCTCGCACAGGAAGTTTTGTGCTAATTTGCTTGATATTGATGCTGCTTGGCGTGGGGCAGTAGTATTATCACGCAAGTACGGTTTTTATTTGCTAATTTGTTTGCATACTGCGTTAAAAATGCTCGATATACACGCCGGTATTTCTCCGCTTTTTGCCTTGTCTGCAAACAAATTAGCAAAATATAAACTGCTTTGCACTCTCGCTGTATTAGCAAGGTGCAGTTTGGATTTTGAAAAAGCAGATTGGCTGTCGCCAATCAATTTTGAAAAATCAAAAATGTGCTTTGATAATACAGCGAGAGCGTGCTTGTGTGATAATACTATTGCCCTCAAAGAAAAATCGAGTAAATTAGCCAAAAATAACAAGCGAGAGACTAAAAGGTTCGACTCCTTATACCCATGGCTTTGAGGAAAAAACAGCATTTTAGCAATCGCTAAAATGCTGTTTTTTCTTTTTATAAATCCATTCGGAAAGTCCAGTTGCCGATAGACTTTTCATTAAAAGCAATCGTCTCTTCTTCTACAAGTGAAAAACCGTTGTTAATATAGAAACTAACATTCTTCTCGGAATTTG